>NZ_JBHTGY010000013.1:0-116280 GCF_042676305.1 Paenibacillus sp. GCM10027630
GTCCACTACTCTTCGTCAGTTGCTAACTAATTTTTAAAAATTTTTAAGGTTAGGTGTGTTTGAGTTACTCAAAAGTCAGTTTAAAGCTTATTGACATAGTACGCTTATCTGTCAAAAAGGACCATTGCCAGTTGGCAATGGTCCTTTTTTCTTCTTACCGTATGGATAAACCTACTTATTAATCAAATTTGCCTGCTGCAGCAATCTTCTTAGCATCGCTGCCGTTTGAGCACGTGTAACATTATCGTCTGCGGAAATTTGTCCGTTATCACCTTGCAAAATATTATTCTTCACAGCAACTGCAAGATCTTTTTTAGCCCAGGCTGGAATCTTGGAGCCATCTGTAAAAAATTCCAATTGCTTAGTTGCTTCTTCTTCAGACAATCCATTGTTCAGCTTGACAAGAGTCAATGCACGTGCAACGATAGCCGCCGCTTCTTTTCTCGTAATCGTCAGGTTAGGACGGAAGGCCCCATCCTCATAACCGCTGATTAATTTGTAAGACACGCCCGTTTGTACGACACCAGCAAACCAATCGGATGCTTGAATATCCTTTGGAACATTGTCCCCTACACCCGGCTTCAAACCAAGAGCTCTAACCATAATAGCTACAAACTCTGCACGAGTGATCGCTTTGTCCGGTTGGAAAGATTGATCGGTTACACCCTGAACAATTTGTCTGGACGCCATATCATTCACGTCTTGTTGACTCCAGCTAGTTTCTACATCTGCAAATTTTTTGGGACTAAATACCACTGCGTAACTGCTGTTGGTTAAGCTGTTAATGACCGCAATCGTTTTGCCATCGATCGTCACCAACTTGGTTGGCACATGGGTTAGAGTTCCATCTGCATTCAGTACAACAGCTGTTGTTGCCTGGGAAGCACCGGTTCCAGCCGGTAGAGCAATCTGACGTTCAACATAGCTCTGAAATTGGTTAACCGTTACCGATTTACCCTCCCATGTCGCTGTAACCTCAAAATCAATAGGCTTACCCACTAGTGTCATACTTCCACCGGCAGCTGATTTTTCTATAGTTGCAGCTATCGTCGGCAGAGACGAACCTATTTTAATACTGATCTTGATATCTTCCAGCTTTACATTACTGCCCAACTGAGCGGAAATACTGCTGACATTAATTTGCGAGGCCGGAAGTGTGTAGGTTGCACGATCTGTTTTGACCTCAATCACAGCCTGTTTGCCTTCCATTGCTTTCACCAGCTTGCCGTTCAATTCACCGATAACTACATCTGCGTTACCTGTAACCGGAATCGACAGCAGCTTATTCGCTTCTTTCTCCAGTTGAGCGATCACTTTGTCATTGTCCACGGAAATGATTGTTACACTTTGATCCCCTATTTTGTCATTCTTTGCTGTAGCTGATTGATCTTGTACGACACCATCTACAACAATTTGCACACCGTTCGACTGAGATACCGAACTCCCGCCACTCGATGTTGTCGAATGTTGAGGTAACCGATTTACGTTAATTGTGTATGTTTTTGATGTCGTGCCATCCTGTGCAGTAACTCCAACTGTTACCACGTTAGTTCCAATATTCAGTGGAAGCTCCGACGAAGCCGCTCCACCTGCCATCACAACACCATTGACACGAATAGTTGCTGCCGGGTCGTACACGGTTCCAGTGACTGTCAAGCTGTGCGTACTGTTGGGCACAGTTGCTGCATACACGGTTGTATTGGACGCGAACGCTGGATCCAAGCTTCCTGCACTTATTGTCATTGCTTTTAAGTCTGCGTTGCTAGAAGGTAACCGGTTCACGTTGATTGTGTNTCCAGTAACTGTCAAGCTGCGCGTACTGTTGGGCACAGTTGCCGTATACGCGGTTGTATTAGATACAAACGCTGGATTTAAGCTTCCTGCACTTATTGCCATTGCTTTTAAGTCTGCGTTGCTTGATGCCACTACCGTAACCTGAAATCCTGTACTTGCCGATAAACCGTTAGCATCGGTTACAGTCAACCAAATAGACGTTGTTCCCGTTTGGCCTTGGGCCGGTGTAAGAGTTATCGTACGATTCTCGCCGCTGCCACCCAAACTAATATTTCCCAGTGGTATGAGTGTTGAATTGTACGTAGCTGCTGTAACAGTCAAGTTTCCTGCACTCGTTTCCGCATCGGATACGGTGAATGCCAGGGGGCCAAGGATTCCGTTTACTTTAACGCTTTGATATACAATGCTGCTTATTGTTGGAGGGGTATTTATATTAACCGTGTAGCTTTCGCTCATTATCGCGCTATCGGTCATTCCTGATTTCACAGCAATTGCCTTAATCGTTGTCGTGCTCATCACGCTGATTGGCGTACTATATAACGTACTGCCGACGGTCGGCGTGGTTCCGTCAATCGTGTAGTAAATCTTCGCATCCGGGGTCGGCGTGGATAAGACTACTGTCGTGCCTGCTGCCACCACACCGGAGGCTGGGCTCGCTGTTGGAGCAACCACTTGCTGTTGAACCGGGTTAGTGGCCACAGCCGTAGAAACCATAAAGGTACCCACCATAAAGGGACCAGGGCTTAAAGCTATTGGCTGAAGTACCGTGTTATCGGAAGTTCTGATCACGCTCATATTGCTGCTGCTATAATTGACCGTAAAGGCTCGTGTGCCATCTGCAGATATACCAATAACGTAGGGGTTAGCGCCAACATTGATGGTACTTACCACTGTATTATTAGTAGTATTGATAACAGAAACAGTGTTAGAAAAGGTATTCGCCACATAAACCCGGCTCCCGTCGGGAGAGACTTCAGTAGCGGAAGGGTATGAGCCGACTGTTATAGTTGCTTCCACAGTGTTGTCTGCGACTTTGATTACTGAAACTGAATTTCCTGACTGATTGGCTACATAAATCTTGGTACCATTGGGATTGACCGAAAGACCATACGGTCCATTACCTACCGTAATTTGACTAGAAACGGTATCGTTTGTAAGATCAATGACTGCTACTTTGCTGGCGGTTTGCTGTGTCAGAAACAGCTTCTGGCCTACTGTTACCATTGCTATAGGGTTTGCTGATACAGTTATTGTACCAGTAACAGCAAGCGTTGCAGTATTGATTACAGAGAGAGTGTTGCTAACCCTGTTAGCTACATAAGCTTTGCTGCCATCTGAGTTAAAAGCTACCCCGTGAGGTTCTGCACCCACCGTTATTGTACGGATCACCGTATCGGTAACCGGATCTATAACCGATACAGTGCCGCTGGACCGATTGGTTACAAAAACCTGAGTACCATTCGGGTTGAACGCTGCACTGTTGGGTTGAGCCCCCACCGTAATTTTACCCAACTCCACCGTACCGTTTTCCAGATCTACCACATCAACCTTGCCGGTATTAAAGCTTGTAATGTAGGCTTTCTTTAATATATTGGTAGTGGCCGCAGAAGCGACCTTAAAATCACCAAATAAGGTTGATATCATACATAATATAAGGACAATTGCTGCAAGCTTAACTCTCTCATTTCTAAACATGTTTACCTCCAATAAATATGTATTAGCTCCCGGTGTTTATCAAAGCACACCAAAACAAGGGCTTCCATGTACCATCAGAAGCTCTTTCCTTTCCTCTACTTGCATTATTCGGCAAATTACGAATCCTCCTTTGGATTGCCACGGAATGAAATTTTTGCAGCCAAGATAACACGGTACTTAAGACCTATGATTTCTGTGCTTCAAAAAGGCGCTGATATCCTTCAGTCATTCAAGCAGCAGGAGCAGTCTTACAGCCATTATAAAGACTTTGCACTAAACAAAGACTAAACAAATATACATCTTAAGCATAAATTTACTCTATTTTCGACTGTTTGTTCAACAAAAAAGCTGTATATTCGACAAATTTTATAAATATTTAACATATAAGGACAATTCGAATTGTAAATAGTTACCAAATATTGAAAATCACGGATTCGCGTTTCGGCATTGCATGGCGGTCGATCAAACCTCATCCAGACATAAAAACTACATCCAAAGACCTATACAATCAGATATGACCCTAAGAACGACAATGGCAGCAAGCACAAGATATCATTCGATTCGAAGCCGTTGCCTACCCAAAAACCTGCAATTATACATCCTTTTAGTCGGATAATCGTAGTATTCTTGAATTCATGCAAATGTACATCTTTTTCCATTCTTAGCTAATACCGGTCCGAAACACATGAAAATTGCTGTATTTTTGCAGTTTATTCCTCTCACCCGCAAATTTCAGTAGAAAATAACTGCATATTCGCAGGATTTTATGCGGAGTGATGGTCGGAGAAGGGTCAAGCACTGATTTTGAGGTTGAGCCTTTATAAATATACAAAATTAATATAATTTCCCAAGCCCAATACACGCTTATATTCAGAATAATATAGAAACAAGGACATTCACCTAGTACTCCTCCTCTTCATACAGTATCACGAACTGATGAAGGAGGATCTATCACATGTCTGAGCTGTACACAAAAAGCTGGTTGGATGAGCGATTATTTGAGCTCGCGAATTGGCAGCAGGATGCATTTCAGCAATTCCAGGCGATGATTACCGATACTCATAATGAATACCCCTGTATCCCCGGGAGACAAGGCTTTATATCCGATCATCTGCGATTCGGCTTTGTCGGAGATCCCAGATCGCACACCTCTCCTCAAGCTCTCGCTTCCTTATTGAAGCAATACGGCCAATGCTCTAGAGCGACTGGCAAATATGCTTCACTGGTCATATTTTTCAATACGCCCTCAGCTTTATCCACTAATTATTCGATTCAAAATTACGAGGAATTATTCTGGTCGCTGCTTAGTCAGTTAAGCCAATACGACGAAAAAGAGTGGCCGAAGGAGATTTCGACGGATCCCTCCCATCATTCTTGGGAATTTTGCTTTGATGGGAATGCTTATTTCGCCTTTTGTACGACACCCGCCCATGCCATTCGCAAGAGCAGACATTTCCCTTATTTTATGCTCGCTTTTCAGCCACGATGGGTGTTTGAGGAGCTTAATAAGTCCAAATCAATCAGTCACAAATTAAAAAAGGCTATCAGAAGCCGTTTGGCCAAATACGATGGAATACCCGCGCATCCTTCCTTGAAAGGGTATGGTCAGGAGGATAACCTGGAATGGCAGCAATATTTCCTGCATGATGATAATCACATTCCCTCCAAGTGTCCCTTCACTAGAATGAAGCAAGCTATTAAAAAATTACACTTCTAAAGCGTGCTCCTCCATCTTGCTCTCATAAACCAGGTCACCGCAGCTATAATCACAACCAGGAGCAGACTCACTCCAAATCCAGGTCTGCTCGACGCTTCCAGCCATGTTCCCGAGACAGCCGCACCGATTAATACGAGAGCGATAAATCCTTTTATTTTAGCTCCAATGGATAGCTTCACCACTTTGGGGGCTGAGAGCAATATGATGGACCAGGTATACAAGAGCACTAATCCGGCCGCAGTTGCGATATGCTCGAATATATGTTTTGGTAACCATGCAACTAATAGGATGGATATAACTATTCCCACTAAAGTTAATCCCAAGGCAGGATAAGGGGTTTGGCGCTTCCCTATTTTGATGGAAAAGCAATTGGGGGCATCCCCATCCTCTGCAAGTGTAACCAGCATTAACGTTACCGCATATTGAGACGCAACCATTGTAGAAAACCCGGCTATAATAAGAACGGCATTGAACACATGCTCAAGGGCAGGTAAGCCTAAGCTTCTCAAGCCTAAGACAAACGGACTTTCCTCTTGCTTCAGCTGGTCCAAGGGGACAAGAACGAGCAGCAATCCGATTGATGCAATATAAAGAAAGGCTACTAGAGCAAGCATCAGCTTGCCGGACTTCGTCACTTCCTTAGGCTTACTTAAATCAGCTGCCATCAACCCCATCACTTCAATTCCTCCAAAAGCAAAAAATACATAGATGAGGCCCGTCCACATTCCTCTCCAATCAGGAGATAAAAACTTGAAAAGGCTTATCGAAGGCCCCGTTCTCGATAGTCCCCCATCGAACCAACCCAGCCAAATAGCCAGAGCAACTAAAATAAACATGACAATAGCGGCCACTTTGATAATGGACAGGATATCCTCTGTTTTCTCCAAGCCCTTGGTTCCCAGAATGATGACCGTAAGGCCAAGCGCGGCATAGATGGAGGTAAATATCCAGAGAGAAACTTGCGGAAACCAAAATTGCGAGAAAATGGAGAGCGCTGTTAGCGAGCTGCCTGAAATTAGCATTTCGGAAGTCCAGTAGAGCCAGCCGCTGCTGAATCCGGCCCACTGACCATAGACTTGTTTGGCATAGGTACGAAATGAACCCTTCTCCGGCTGAGCAGCCGTCATTGCAGCTAGAGCTTCAAAAACAAAATAACTGCCTAATACCGCAAGTACAAACAAGACCATCACGCCAAAGCCGCTTTTATGTATGGCAATACTTGAACCTAAGAAAAAACCGGTCCCAATGGTACACGCTACACCAAGCAACGATAAATGCCACCATTGGAGATGTCCTTGATGTGTTTTCATGCTTCTCCCTCCTCGTATCCAATTACTCCAAAACTTGAAGAACCTTACAAATTTTCTTGTAAGGTTCCCCGAGTATAAGAAGTTCAGAGTTATACGAGATATGGCGAAGGAGCATAGCTGTTCCGCATCTGCTGCATATCCTGTTGAGCCAGCTGAGGAACCTGGTAATAATGTCTTTTATTTTGATACAAAAACAGTTCGTAGCCCATTTCAATAAAATTAGGCACACTATCTGCCATCATTCGCCGAAGCACAGGATTCGTAATTTCTAATGAGGTCATCGCAAGCAGGGAAGCTGTTGATTTAATAAGCCCCAGCATGTAAGCGGAAATCCCCTGTCCATTGATTTCTTGAATAGACATCATCGGTTTCTTGGGTGCTGTTTGCTGCATTCCGTAGATCACTTGATTGTTTTGGTTCATCTTATACGAATGTGTAGGATGTGACGGGTCTCTGCCTGTGGAGAAAGCGTCAACTGTAATGTTGTACAAATCGGTAATAAACCGATGTTGCCGATAAAGAATCTGCTTCAACTCCTCGTCTTGTATAAATTGCTCGAACATGACGTATTGATCCAACAAACTAATGAAGCTTGATAAAATTTCATGAGAATCAAACATTTCATGACCACCATGATTCATCATGGAAGGCATTTGACCTGTAGGAACTTGATTTGAATAGGAAGTTTGCATGCGGTCTAATCATTCCCCTCTAATGTTTTACTACTCCCATATAATTCATTGTTTTCGGCTAAATTATTCACCGAGGCAAGTAAGCCATCTGGATAAGTTCACCTAGGGTTAGCCAAAATAAACTGTTAGGATGATCAGCAATAGGAGGGGTATCATGACTCAACAGCAAACCGTTCATGAATTGCTTATTCCTTCTAAGGAAGGGCGCAGCTTTAAGCTGGAAAAAGGACAAATCCTGAAAGTGATTGACGTAAACGGTCAGCAGGTGGCTGATTTGGTCGCATATCGGGAAAGTGATTCCAAGGAACGATTGGACCCTAGTGTGACCATGGATGCGCTGCGTACTATGAATATCAAGCCAGGCGACATTTTATATTCTAATTCGTATACACCGATGCTCACTCTTCTGGAGGACACCGTTGGTAAACATGATTTTATTAATTCCGCTTGCCGCCCTGAAATGTATGAGTTTTTATATAATAAGCCTAATCACCGGAGCTGTTATCATAATTTGAATACCGCTCTTTCCGAGTTCGGTATCCCGCAGCCGGATCAGCATTATCCGTTTAATATTTTCATGAACACGGTGATTGACGGAAGTGGAGATATTCAAATCGAAGCCCCCCTGTCCGCTGCCGGTGACTATATTACATTAAGGGCCGAAATGGATGTCATTATAGCTATTTCCGCATGTCCATGTGAGGAAAGTGTCTGTAACGGCTATCAATGTACGCCCATTAGTGTGGAAATTACATAGTTTTCTAAGGTTGCACCAAAAAGCTTAATTTCCAACAACTCTCAAGGAAGAAAATAAATAGAGGTTCACCAGATGTTATCCGGTGAACCTCATTAGGGAATTATTCAGGCAAATTATCCTTACAAAATGCGCTTAGTAAAGCTTCTTCATCTTCTTCCAAGTCGAAATCCAAATACTTGGCCGTATTTCTCTCGTAAATCTCGTATCTTAGAATTCCACTGAGACCTTCCTCCACACGGTAAATAACCCTTATATACAACCCGCTTTCAGAGTACAGCTCATCATCCTCAGGCACTTCAATATCCAGTATAAACTCATAGCGCTCCCCAGTTAAAATTTTAAAAGGATCCTTAACCTGTTCCACGCTAAAAGCAGTAATTGTTATTTCACTCATGCTATCATTCCTCTCTCGACCTTAACCCTCTTTGCCAAAACAAACTGTCTCTAAGACATTATACAGTAATCTGCAAGGAAGGAAAGGAGCGGCGGGACAAGCGGCTTACCTCCGCTTGCGGTTTTTGGCGGCGAGCAGACGGTTCATCGTCTGCTCGCCAGGCGCCGGAGCCTGCGCTTGCGGGCCGCTGGCCGCGCGCGGAGGCGCATTCGATGCCGCGCTTGGCGGCATCGGCGCTGCTCCGCCAGCACCTGCGGGCGCGCTGGCGCGAGCTGCAGCATCGGCGGCCTCGGCCGATGCGCCGCGTTCGAGCAGCGTCGCCCCGTCGCTGCTCGCGGCCCTTGCCGGGCGAGCGAGCCCGGCGAGGCGCTTGCGCTGCTGCAGCCGCTCGAGCCCGGCTGCGGCAGCCGCCGGCTCGGGCTGGAGCCGGCGGCGGGAGCGCGCCGTCCACAGGACGGCCACGCGCTCCCAAGGGATCGACAGCCGGCGCACCGCGATGTCGAGCAGCCAGAGGAGAAGCGCGACAATCAGCAGCGGCATCGACATGTCATGCGACTGCCGCTTAGGCTTCACTTCTCCTTGAAAGACCTCCTCCGGCCGTTCCAGGGAAAGCAGTCTCCCTCCCGTCAGCTCCGCCAGCTGCTTCAGCTTGCCTGCAGGATCAACCGGATTGATCTTATACTCCGGTGAATAAGGAATAACGAATCCGGTGGTGAAGCTGCCTAAGCTTTTTTCCTTATCGGATGCATCCTTCAGATCAATTTTCGCTAAATACACTCCCGGCTTCTGCACAGCCAGCTTCGATTCATATTCACCAGGAGCCGTTGGAGACAAAGAAAGCTCAGTCTTCCCCAGCGTGTCATCCGTTATCGATGCCTGAACATCGCCTTGAATGCCGGACAAACTGCTCTTAATGTCCAGCGTTGCCTCGTTACCGTTCAAATGGGAGGAGAGAGTAAACGGAGACGCTTGAAACTGCGGAAATGTCCACTTGATAATTTGACTGAATACATTGGAGAAACGTTCCCATGCAATCCAATCGGCTGACCACTTTCCGGTAATATCACTGGTCCAAGCAACGCTTCTTCCCGAGCCGTATTGCCATCTGGCAAGCAGCGGGTCCGGTTCAGGGCTCATAAGAGCTACCTCAGCCGTTTCCTTCGGGGTCACTGCTACATAAGCATTTATCTTCGGCACACCGTCTCCGAACAGTCCCTTCCACTCCCCAGTCTGTCCCAAAGCCGGTACAAAAGGTTGGTCTACAATATAGGTCCTCGCCATCATGACAGCCTCGCGGCTAAATATCGCCGGCAAAGTCGATTGGTCGTTCGTATAGTAGAACCGCCCTTTGGCCATCTTCGCAATGGACTCCAGCAGCTGCACATCCGACCCTTCGCCTACGGCAACCGATGACAGGGTCATATTATTTTTCAGCATGTTTGCCGTTAGCTGCTCATAGCTTTGATTCGTGGCTGATTGGCCGTCCGTCAGCAGAATAATATGTTTGCGCTGCGCCTCCACCTTCAGCATCCGCTGATAAGCTTCGTCTACCGCGGTATAAATTTCCGTGCCTCCGGCAGGTTGAATGGATTGGATCTGCTCCAGCACCTTCTTGCGATCGGTCAGCTTTTGCGGCTCGACAACCCACCACGGCGTCGAATCGAACGCCACAACACCAACGCTATCCTTCTCCCGCATCAGCTCCACCGTGCGCATCGCCGCTTCCTTCGCAAGCTCCAGCTTGCCACCTGCCATACTTCCGGAACGATCAATCACAAGAATCAGACCAAGCGAGGGGATCTCCCTTTTGCCCTGTAAATCCATGTAGACCGGGAGCGCTTTTTCAATCGGTGTTTTAAAATAACCTCCCATGCCGTAGCTGTCTTCCCCACCCAGCATCATTAGCCCTATCCCGTAGCTGCTGACAGCCGTTTCGATCATTTCCATTTGTGGTCCTGAAATCCTGGTTGCGGATACGTTGTTTAAAATAATGCTGTCATAACCGGCATAATTGGCCATCTCGCGCGAAAGCATTTCCGGTGGAATAACCTCATAGCCGATAAAGCTCGACTTCAATACGGACTCAATGTTGCCGGAGCTGCCCGTCACACCTTCAACAACAAGTACTTTGGGCGGTCCCGTCACCCTGCTAAAGGCATACCCTATATTGTTCTCTGCCTGCTCATCCTCGGCAAAATACAGCTCAGCACGGTAACGGTGAAATCCTGCTTCCTTCGCAAGACTCTGCAAAACAAACCGGTTATCCCCCCGCTCAAGCGTGACCGATTGCTTCGATATTTCCTGATTTTCTTCATAAATCCGCAGCTCTCCCGAACCGGCAAAAGTGCTGGCAATCGCAATTTCCAATGTATATTTCTCGCCTTGGTACAGCTTCTCAGGCAGCTTTAGGCTATCGATAGAAACGTCTTTTTTCGCGGATTTAGGTAAAGGCAGAACATCTACCGGAATTCCTTTGTCCTTCAGCAGCTTTCCCTGCCTCAGCAGGTCTCCGACATTCTCATTGCCGTCCGTCAGCAGCACGACCCGCGGTGTGGACAGATCAGGCAGCATGGAGCCAGCCAACTGCAGCCCTTGAGCCAGGTTGCTGAACTGCCTGTTGACTTGGCCCGTAAAACTGAACTCGTTCAGGCTTTGGGAAGTCAGACTCCGCTCCACAATTGCATCCAAGCCTGTAGAAATGACGCCGATCTGATCGTCCTTTGCTTTGGCATCCGCGGATGCCTTCAGCCACTGCTCGTAAGCTTTGCTTGTCTGCATGCTGTCCGAGCGGTCGATCACATAATAGACAGCCTTCTGTTCCAGAGTCGCAAACCATTGAATACCGCTAAGCGATAAAATCAACAGCAACAAAATCGTCGTCCGCAAGCCGACAGCTAACGCTTTGCGTGTGCCGAGCAGCTGCAGCTTGGTTCGCCACATCCATATGGCAAATCCAATCAGCGGGAGCAACAGCAGCAGAAACCACGGCTCTTTAAATTGAAGTCCCACGCCGGTACACCCCCCATTCCACAAGCATCAGGATTGTTACCAGCAGCACAGCCCAACGGACCAACGAGTAGAGTGATTGTCCGTTATTGGCATTGGTACCGGCATCGGATGCTTTGCCTTGGCTGCCAACTTCGTCTCCAGCTGATGAAGGCTGTGTGGACTGACCGCTTGCATCATTGGACCCGTCATTAGTCTGAGGCTGTGTTTGTATGCCCCCATTTGCAGCCGCGGAGCCCTGTGCAGCCAAAACAGGTTCCTGCTGGGGCATAACAGCCGTTTCCCTCGGATCAGCCGTGACCTCAAGATAAGTTTTGCGCTCAGTCGAGTTGCTGCCTGCCCCAGCTCCCGCAGCCGTATGCTCCACAAATTGATACAGCCCCGGCCGGTTCGGCACGGTCTGACTGCTCGTTACGGCGCCTTCCGCCTTCTCAGCCGCAATAACCGGCTGCGGATCGCCGACGATATCGAGCGGCAGCCACTCCGCTGAGGCCGTCTTGCCGGAGAGCGGAATGTCTATGCGCTCTCCGGCAACAGCTCTGCCTAAGCTGACAGCTTGGCGGCTGCCGAGCCATTCAACGGCGTTCTGCACCAATACAGGGAACTCTGAGCGCAGCGGCAGATCCGATTGATGCAGGTCAAATGCAAACAGCAGCCTGGGCTGTCCTTTATCTGATCCTGCGTAGACGATAGGCTGTGATCCCAGTGAGATAACAGCTTTTCCCCAAGAGACAGCTTCCTGCTTCTGAAGCTTGGCAATATGCGTATCCTGCAGCCGGATATACTGGGTTACAGGATGATCAATAATCTGATACTCAGCCGCAGGCGCATTCACTTCTGCCATTTGTGACGGTGTGTGAATATACCAAACCGGCTTTTGCTCCAGCAGCTCCTGCCATGCTTTATCAGCAATGTCCGCCGCCTTCACCGAATCAAGTACGACCAGATCAACCCCGCTGCGAGGCGGTGTTAAGGGTCCAGCCCCGCCTGTCTGCACCTTGGTCACTTCCGCGTGTGATAGCTGAAGCGCCTTCTCCAGAAAAACGTTGCCTTCCGTCACAAGCAGCACCTTTTTGGTCCGCTCCCCCGGTAAAAAGGCGAAAGCTTGATTATCAGCCGCCAACGCATCCTTTATATTAACCGTCAGCTTGTAATAATCGGCTGATTGAAGCTTGTCGAAGTAGAAGGTTTTCTGCTCCCCGGGCTGCAAGGATTCATGACGGACATCCCCTAAGCTGCTGCCGCTATAAAGCTCAATATCGAACTCCTGCTTGTTTGATCCTTCGTTTTTCAGCATAGCCACAGCATGGATCAGTTCTACGCCATTAGCGCTTGATGTACTTGCATTTGATGCTCCTCCAGTTGAACCGTTTGTGCTTGTCGATGTAGGCGAGCCCTCTGTACCAGGCGAGCCATTTGAAATTGCCGATGTACCCATTACACCTGAAGGCTTGACGCCGAACTGAACAACACGCACATTTTCAACGCTTTCCCCCGCTTGTCCAGCACGTATCACCTTTACCGGAACACGAAAGGACAGCCCAGCTATCGAATCCGTCCATTGACCGTCTGTATACACGCGGATTTCTGAATCCTTATCATCCTGAGTGAGCGCTGCTGCTAAAGATAGGGTCTCTTTATAGGCTGTTTTCCCATAATATGGAGTTACTTCATTTAGTGCAGCCTGAATGGCATCCCTCTTTATCTCACGAGATACGAGCACATCCGGCTCGCCTCCCATCGTAATCAATGTGATTGCGCTGCTGGAGGCGTCCTTTTTCACAAGCTGAGCTATGTCCTGCTTCGCCTGCTCCAGCCTGCTAAGCAGCTGTCCGTTCTCACCCTTGGCTGAGGTTAATGTCTCCATGCTAAAAGAGCGGTCAAGCACGACCACAACATGGTTTTTGGCCCCTCCGGAGCTCCATATAAAAGGCTGCATCAAAGCTAACACCAGTAAAGCAGCGATCAGCAGCTGGAGAAGAAGCAGTAAATTGTTGCGCAGCTTTTGCCAAGGGGTATTTGCCTCCAGATTGCGAAGCACTCGATTCCACAGCAGATGGCTGGGCACGATGGTGTCGATATATTTGCGTTTTAAAATATACATAAGAACGATCACAGGCAGCGTCAACCCGAACCACAGGCTGAGGAGCGACTGGAATTGCATGGTTGTCACCTCTTACTTTTATGTCCAAATTCGCTACAGCAACACACCGCTCTGCCGAAAAGCACGTTGAACCGTATCCAGGAGAGGCGTATCCGTTACCGTTAAGACGTAAGTCATATTACGTTCATGGCAAAAGCGCTGCAGACCTCGCGTGTACTGCCCAACCGCCTCCTGGTAGGCCTTGATGATTCGGCCGGTAACCGCGACCTCCTTGCCCGAGAGAGATTCACTATCGATGAGTCGCAGGTCACCGGCTAAATCAGGATGCATCTCCTTCAGGGAGAGCACCTGCACAACTACAACCTCCTGACGGGCGGCAAGCAGATAGGAGAGCGACTCCTCGACCCCTGATTCATATAAAAAATCAGAAAACAGCCATGTCACACCTGGCTGCCTGGGAAGCTGGGCAGGCTGCATCATGGCGGCTGCCATGTCACCTGACGACTCGACAGCTGCCTGCTCCAAAAACTGCACAAGCCGGTGCATCGATCCCTTGCCCCGCAGCATAGGCAGCTGCCGATCGATCTGGTCGCTGAACAGCCGTGTGCTGACTCGGTCATAGCCGGCAAGCGCGATATACCCTATGCAAGCAGCCAACTGACGGGCATATAAAAATTTGTTCGCTGCACCATCGCCGAAATCCATAGACTGTGAGCAGTCGATATACAAGTTCACCTGCAGCTCCTGCTCATCCATGAACTGCTTAATAAAGGGCTTGCCGGTTCGCCCGAACACATTCCAGTCAAACTGGCGTGTATCATCGCCCGGGGTGTATAAGCGGTAATCTGCAAACTCCTGCGAGGAGCCGAGCTGTTGCGACCTTCGTTTGCCCTGCATCGTACCGCGAACCCGGCTCTTGGTGGAAAGCTGCAAAGCATCCAGACGCAGCATCAGATTGGAATCCAGCAGCAAACCCGACTCGTTCATCGGCTTCTCTCCAAGGAAGCAATAATATCTTGAACAAGCGTATCCGTAGATACGCCCATGGCTTGACCCTCGAAATTCAGGAAAATCCGGTGGCGCAGCGCAGGTACGGCAACCTTTTGAATATCGTTCACGGAAACATGCAGCCTCCCCATGCTCAATGCGCGCACCTTGCTGACAGAGATAATAGCTTGCAAACCACGTGGACCGGAGCCATACCGAACGTATTTCCGAACCGACTCCGGCGCTTGGGCTTCAGCAGCATGGGTCATCATAAGCAGCTGCAAAGCGTAATCCAATACATCGTCGGCTACCAGAATATCCTTCGCACCACGCTGGATTTCTTCCAATAAAGCACCGTTCGCTGCTGTATCAACTGTGGTTTCGTAAGCTGATGTAGTCCGGATAATAATTTCCTTAAGCTCTTCTCTCGTCGGGAAAGTGACGTTGATCTTCAATAAAAAACGATCCAGCTGAGCTTCCGGCAGCGGATAGGTGCCTTCGTTCTCCAGCGGATTTTGCGTTGCCAATACAAAGAAAGGACGAGGAAGCTGATGCGTTGTGGTGCCGATTGTCACCGTCTTCTCCTGCATAGCTTCAAGCAAAGCGCTTTGTGTCTTAGGTGTGGCACGATTAATCTCATCGGCCAAAATCAGATTGCCAAAGATAGGGCCTGATTGGAATTGATAGGAGGTCTCTCCCTTGGTGCCAAACTGAATGATGTTGGTTCCGGTAATATCCGCAGGCATTAAATCAGGAGTAAATTGGATACGGGAAAAATGGAGGTCAAGCGTATCGGCAATAGTACGGACCAGCATCGTTTTGCCAAGTCCCGGGATTCCTTCCAGCAGCGCATGTCCTCCGGTAAAAATGCACCAAAGAATTTGCTCGACTACCTCCTGCTGACCGACAATGACCTTGCCGATCTGCTCCTTCACTGCCGCGAAGGTTCCCATCCATTGTTCCACTTGCGCTTTCGTCTCTATCATGGCTTCACCTTCACCTCTGCATGGTTCATTGTCATTTATCGATTCGGTTGGATTTCCGTAAAATAATCACGTACCAGATTCTGTACATTTTGCGGCAGCTGGCTGCGGTTTAACGAGCTTTTGGCCTCATTGGCATATTCGGTGAACACTTCCTCATACGGCCTCGTCGCCCCGTCCATCATTGGCGAGGAGCCACCCTTCTGTACCTCGCCCCCGGAGCCGTTAACCGCCCCTTGATCGGACTGCACGTTGCCAGAGCCTTGCAGATTACGCGGCGTCGTGACCAGGCTCCTCGACCCGTTGCCGACTCCGGCTCCGGCACCTGCACCTGCACCTGCCCCTGCACCCGCTCCTGCACCCGCTCCTGCACCTGCTCCCGCTCCCGCTCCGGCACCTGCACCCGCTCCGGCTCCTGCGCCAGCTCCGGCTCCGGCACCAGTGCCCGGCTGTGCTCCAGCGCCCGGCTGCGCGCCAGGGCTCGGCGTGCCGCCGGGGCCTGCAGGCATCGCAGCCGTGGCCAGCGCATTCGCGAGGCCACTCGGGCTCCACGCGGCTGAGAGCGCTGCGCCCTGCGCCGCCAGTTGGCCCGCCATCGGCAGCCCAGCCTGCGCGATCTGCGCGGCCTGCTGCATCGCCAGCGCTTGCTGCTGCGCGTTCAGCTGCTGCCGCTGGAGCGCCTCAGCGAGCCGCGCTTCCAGCTCCTTCAGCTGCGCTTCGAGCTGCGCCGGATCGGCCGATGCGTCGCCGGCCTGCTTTTGCAGCTCCTTCGCGGCAGCCTCCATCGCTTTGCGCAGCCGCTCCGCCTGCTCCGATGAAGCATCCGGCATCGCTGCCGCGAGCTTCTCCAGCTCCTTCGCGAGTGCTTCCTTCTGCTCCTTCGTCAGCTTCAGCACCTGCTCGCGCAATTGCTCGGCGCTTTGGCGCAGCATTGAAGCGTCCTGCTGCTTCAGGCTTTGCCCGAGCTGCTTGAGCATCGGCTGCCGCTGCATTTGGTCAGCCCACTGCTCCGCTTCAGCCTGTCGCTTGGCTAACGGCTCCGCCTGCTTTTGCAGCTCCTTCATCGACTTCTCCATTTCATCGAGCGCCGTCTTAACGTCCCGACTCTGCTCGAGTCCTTCCTGCAGCTGCAGGAGCGTTTGCTCGGTTGGCTTTTTGACAATCGGATCGAGCTTTTCAACCTTCAGCTTCTCTGCCATACTTTCCACATTCTGCTTTTGCTCTTCCACCCATGAAGCTTCCGCTTGCTTTCGTGCCAAAATTCCATCCATCTGATTAGGCAAAATAAGCATGACCGCCAGCATGCAGGAGCAGATGCCAATAACCCATAGCCGCCTTTTAAATCCGCTCAGCATGACTACCTTCGGCAGATTTCGCACTGCCGCTTCGGTAAAAGCAATCGCTGATTCACGCTGCATACGGATAATAGGTGTGTCTTGATGCAAATATTGAAGCGCCGTAAGTACAGTTTCCTCGGCACCCGCTTTATCCAGTACTTTAGCAGCCGCCTCTGGCGTTATCCTTCTTATCAAAGGGTACAGTACACCAATCATTCCCCCAAGGAGCACCAGCAGCACAGCCTCCAACCGATAATAAGGAATCGGAAAGAAATGCCCGGCGAGCATCCATAGGAAAGCAGCAATCAATCCCGCCACCAGACCCAGTGCGCCCAGCTCCGTCATGCGGATTCCAAGCATTCTGCGTCGGACCGGCCGAAGCAGCTCCAGCAAACGCTGCGACTCCACACTCAGCATAGCTATAACGACTCCTTTCATACCTTATTCCATTACGCCGACTCCAGTCACTCCATAGCGGTGTTGAATACTTCGTGCAATAAAGGGAGTTTCCCCATAGATTCGGAGCTCCTTCATCCTTTTATCAATAGGGCTGCTTTTTATGAGAAGCCCCCACTCTCACGGAACGTCATTCCGTTATTTGTCTTGCATCTCATCAAATTCATGAAGCTGCGGAAATACGATGCGCTATTTCATCTCCAACCTGCCGAAATGCCCACATTTCCAACAAATAAGACATCCTAGTTCCGTTCCATTTGATTTATGACGTGTGAACAACCAAATAGCGCATCCCAGTTCCTCTACCTGCCCATCTAGAGGCAGATAAAGTGCTCTCGGTTAACCTCATCTCATAGGTCCAACATCCGATTAACTCGCTACTCGTTATTTAGAAAGTCATCCTATTCCACCAACAAATCTAACCCCGCTTCTTCAATCTCGGGCGAATGTATCGAATACTTAGCAGCAGCGCTCCAACAGCCAACACTGCATATACAAGAACAAATTCCTGCCACAGCTCAATAGGTGGGGGCGTCGGTGTGCCGCTAGGCGTCATTCTATTGCCGAACGCTTCACGATTGAGGTTCGGCTCGAAAATACTGAGCAGCGCAGCAACCGGGTTAAGTCCGAGCACATATCCAACCCAACCGTAAGATGGAGGATTCACCCCTTGATTATATTGACGGAGCACCCCCTGTAAAAAGATATACAACAGTCCCGTTCCGGCAAATACAGCCAGTGTAAAGCCATAGGTCACGACAACTGAGATCATCGTCCGCTTAAATATGGTTGAAAACAACACTCCGAACGCACCCAGCACGAACATTGCAAAAATATAAAACAAGAAAACCAAAGACAGCTGCTTAGGCGAAATGCCGCCGAACAGGAACACGATGCTGTACACCGGCAGCGTAGCGATAATAACCAACAGCATAAAGCTTAATGAAGAAACCAGCTTGCTCAAAATAATCGTCGTCGAGCTCTGCTGTGTCGTCAGCAGTATGTTCAGTGTCTGCTTCTCCCGCTCCCCGCTAATGACGCCGGCAGTCAGGCCAGGTGTCATAAAAGCAACCAGCACCAGCTGGGCAATGCTCAGGAAATAAAACAGCTCCCGGCTTTCCTGTGGGCGGAAGCTCGCTGCTCCTCCGCGAATTCCACCTGTATTTAAGTATATAAAGCCCATTGCTAAAAGCCCAATAGCAAGCAAATAGAACAACAATGACAGAGACGAGCGAGCCGTCCGCATGCGCAGCCGGAACTCTTTGTCCAATACAGGATTAATTAATGTTTGGCGCCAACCGAGGCCATTCCTCACAGCGCATCGCCTCCTTTCGTAATCTCCAAGAACACATCCTCCAGATTCGTTTGCGCTTCACTGTACGTTATGATCCGGTAGCCCTTGCCAATCAGCTCCAGAAGCAGGTTGGACTGATCCTCATCCTGTCCCCCGAAATGCACATGGATGCCTTGCTCATCATGCAGCACCATGGAAACATGCGGCTGATCCTGCAGAAATGCCGCCGCCTCCTGCTCCCGCTCCAGCACACGTATGTGCAATACCCGTTTGACCCGCATCCGGTTCTGGATATCCTGCACCTTGCCTTTGGCAATAAGCTGTCCATGCTCAATGACGCCGATCTCATCCACCATTTCCGCCAGCTCCGGCAAAATATGCGAGGAGATCAAGATGGTTTTACCCATTGACTTAAGCTCCTTCAATATTTCGCGCATTTCAATCCGGGCTCTCGGATCAAGCCCTGACGCCGGCTCATCCAAAATCAGCAGCTCTGGATCATGCACCAAGCATCGCGCCAAGCATAGCCGCTGCTTCATTCCCCTCGATAAGGAATCGACATAGAAATCCGCTTTATCCGTTAAGTTAACCAGCTCCAGCAGCTGAGGAATGAGCTTCTCCCGATCTGCTCGCGGAATTCCGTAGCTGGCTCCATAGAAATGAAGATATTCTGTTGTTTTGAACTGATCGTACACACCGAAGAAATCCGGCATGTAGCCGATCAGCTTGCGCACTTCCTTCGGATACTCTGTTACTTCGAAACCGCCAACCTTGGCCGAGCCCGAGGTCGGTGCGAGCAGCGTCGCGAGAATCGACATCGTAGTTGACTTACCGGCTCCGTTGGGTCCGACGAATCCAAACACGGAGCCCTTGGCAATATCCATACTCATCGATTTCAACGCAGTAAAGCTGCCGTAGGTTTTCGTTAAATCCTTAATTTCTATCATCGGCTTAGGCAAATTCTGATTATCACCCGCCAGTCTTTCCATTTCTCGACCTGCACTCATCGCTGTACCAATCTCCCCGTTCTCATTCAACGGCTCTGCTACCTCTGTACTTCCCATCTTCTGCTTGCTTACTTCCTGATCGTTGCTCATTGGCGCACCGTCCCTTCCAAGGCTACCTCAGGGAACTGGAAGCCGAACTGCTGTGTGGTCGTAGCCTTCATTCGTATTGTGGTCCCACCGTCTATGATATAAGCTGATAGGTTATCCTTTTTCTCTACCGGGGTGCGCAAGTCAAGTGGCTCCCAATCTTGCTTTTCCCCGTTCCACAGCTCTAATGTCAGAAACTGTGGAACGCCTGCTCCACCTGGCATACGCATATCCAGCTTCGTATAGGAAGCACCCTGAATTCTCGGAAGTGCGTATTCGAACGTCACGGAACCGTTGCCGATCACTACCATTCCGTTTGGCTCCATAAATAATTGATTCGTATTGTTAGTAACAATAACAGGGCTTATATAGCCTGCAGGAATCGATATCTTATCCCCTTGAACAACTTGGAAATCAACCGCCTGCACCCACAGGTTCAATTGATCGGAGTTAGCCTCCTTGCCATTCACCTTGAATAACGATTGCTTATCCTTACTCCAGCCGATGACCACGGGTTTCCCCTGATTCATCCCTTTGCTGCTATTGTTCATGTACGAATTAATCATTTGGCGTTCACGTTCATGGGTATCCATGTTTCCATTGCCGTTTCTGTATATCATGCCGCCATTCATTCCATTCGGGTTATTAAACAAAAGATAGCCGTAATCGAAATTACCATTATTAATATTTGTAGGAGAAGTTAACGCAATCGGCTTTTTCTCCCCAACCTTTAATTCTCCTACGTTGTACACGCTCCGGTTGATAATAATATTAATATCGTTCAGGTCACTTTTCGTTGCATTGGCGATTTCACCTTTAAGTCCAGTGGAATCCAACGTCAGGTTCACCTCGAACTTACCTAATTGCTCGACTTCATCGTTTTGAACCCATGCTTTGCGCACAGACCAATAAGGTACATCCGACCAACCAATTCGCGTTTTTTCCGCATCCAGACGAATGTGTTGATCAGAAATCCCGGTCAACTGACCATTAGAGCCAAAGCCCTGATTCGTGTTAGCCAAAACCGTACGCGCAGCCTTAGGAACCTCAAGCTCATAATTCCCACCGCGAGGAACAAACACAGCTGTTGCACTCGTCCGCTGTCCTTGACCGCTGCCGTTAAGCTCCAGAGTGTTGAGTGTATGTATTAATGTTGAGCTTTTGTCCGAAGATCCGATCATAAAAATAACGGCGCTCGACAGAATAGAAAAGGCGGGGATGATAATCCAGGCCCACTCTCTTTTATCCATTTTTTTCAGCAGCAGGTATAAAAACGGAGCTACAAGAATGACATAAATCAGAAACACGATCAGCAGCAGGAAGAAGGACGGCGACACTAACGAAGGGAAAAAATCGAGCGCATACTGCACCTCCATAAATTGATTCATGAAGGAATAGCCCGGTCTTCCACGCTTCATATTGGTTGGTCCTGAGTGGCCTTGGATTACTTTCTCCCATAGCTCGGGATTTCCGTTCCACGAGGCTACCGGATTGAGCGCAAGGTCATAGGCCACGTACCATACTTCTCCGCTTCCTATGTTTTTTCTGGCAAAAAGGGGCAGCTGCTTCTCCTGGGTAATGATCTCACCTGATCTCAGCCCTGATGTCGAAACCGTAAAAGGCTCGCCAAGCTTAAGCTCCTTACCCGATGCTTGCTCGAGTGAAGACAGACCGGATAAAGAGGTTGTTCCTGTGTAAGTTACCGGTGACAGACTCTCGAAAGCTTTAGCCGTCTTAGGGTATCCGGCGCCACCAGCCAACACCAGCGTACCGCCACGATTTACCCATGACGTAATTGCTGTAACCTGATCTTCCTTCAACTGGTCGGAGGCAAAATCATTCAAAGCGAGCACATCGAGACTTTCAAGCATAACCGATTCGCCTGGAAGCTGTTCCGGCTTCAAATGAATGACGCTGACCGCTATATTTTTTGACTGCAGAAGCGATAAAAAGTTAAGTGTATCCGGGTCCCGCGCCAGCACGCCTACTTGAACCGACTGAGTAGGCGTTGCCGCTATGTAATCATTGCCTTTGGTAATGGGGATGATCTCCCCTTTGCTTAAATCACCTTTATAAAATTTAATAACATTATTTTTGCTGTTGTACGACATGCCAGGCAGGGACATCCACACAACCTTCGTCGTCTGCTTAGGCAAGTCAATGTGCTTGATGTAAGTGGCATCGCTGCCTCCCATTGGATTGACCATCTGCACAACCAGATCGCCGCTTACATCTTCAGACGGATTGGTCACGGTAAACTTAACCGGGAACCACTGTCCATCTTTTATTTTACCATCATAGCCCGCTTCCATCTGGAGCTCTATCGAACCCGCAGCTGCCGCAGGCCGAGTCCACAGTAAGGAACATATACACAGAACAACAACCATGATCCCCATCCATAAGGTGAGCCGTTTCTTCTCTCTGTCTAGTACCACCGTATTTCTCCTCTCCATTCCTGGGAAATCATTCTAAATCCCGTTTCTCTATTGACGCTAATGTACAAAGAAAAGTTGCTTGAATAGTAAATATTTGGGTCTTATGATGCAGACTATCCTTATAGTGCTTCACTTGACAGACCGCTTTTGCTAGGAGATGTTTCGCTGTAAATTTCAAAAATGCTGCAAATACGAATAAAACCGTCCAGATGTGGGCGGTTTTATTCATACTCTTCATTCTATTTTAATCACAGTAAAATTTTCTTCCTACTTACACGATTTGTCATCCCTTAACACTATTAACTAATTAGCCCTCTTGCTTTTAAGTCTTCTTTGTTGAGTAAAATCCCCGTTTTGGAGTTCATGGCACGTATTATCCCTTGTTCGGTGTATAGAAACACTGGCTTCAATTTCCCTACGCCATTAAGTAAACTGAAATCAAATTTTGTAGAAGTTTTCGTTAAATCCGCTGCCGGCATCCATTCATCCTCAATAGGAAAACCTAAATCTTTAATGTTGGATTTATTGACGTGGATATTGTTTTTGTAAACTAACATAGAGAGCTTCCCCTTGTATTTCTGGTATAACTTAGGGACATCCCCCTGCTTGTACTGGTCTTCGAATGAAAAAGGGAAGCCAATTCCATAAGCGCCTATATTTAGATTTGTAACGGAGTGATCACCAGATAAAGAGGCTTTAATATCATTTCCCTCATAAAATCGAATCAGATCAAGAACATTGATCCATTCTGATAAGTCTGGAGCTTCCGTTAACTCTTGATACGGATTGCTCTTAGCCTGCTTTTGCTCAAAGCTGATTGTCCCCGTTGTTTCTTCATAACCAAGCTCATATCCGAGCAGGTCAGCAACCTCTCGTACAGGTAAATATGAAGTTCCATCCACTACTAAAGGGCTGTTCTTTAATTCCTTCTCTACACCATTCACTTTAAATACAAACTTGGCAACCGTCGCCTGCACAGCTTCAGCGGAAGCAGCAACTGCCGTCGCAGCTGACCCGATTATCAGAATAATAGAAAGAACAATAATAATTTTCCTCATAAAATCCCGAGCTCCTTTTTCTTCCAATATACCATAAAATGTTATATGTGCTGCAACTTTTAACTAATTCCTCCGCATGGCCGTTTGGTTACTATCTACCTTCGCCCCCAGATTCCTTTGATCTCCCTTCTTGTACAATTTCTATTTTCATCCTCTTTTGGTGTAACTATAGCAACTGATTTCACGTTAAAAGATTAAGAAATAAATATTCGTTTTTTAAAAGGAGTGCCCTATGCTTAATAAAATAAACATCAGCCTCATCACGCTTTTAATCAACCATCCATAAAATGAACATCGATGGGTCGGACGATCAAGAGCTTGTCAGCGGGACAAGGATGTACCCTTTTTTCATAAATGCCGGGCAGATCTATTTTCTGATGCAGGAAAGTGACGATGAACCCGCTAACCTATACCGAATGAATCTCAATGGTTATGAGCAAAGCAAGCTTCTAGACAATGTAACCAGAGCAATTGCTATCGATGATTGGATCTACTATGTCAGTGATTACGGAAAACAGTTAAATAAAATGAGCGCAGATGGTTCTGTAATCATTCCCCTTTATACTTCGGATCATTGGATAACAACTCTGCACTACCGCCAAGGCTGGATTTATATGATGAACGGAACCTTCGGCATTCATAGCTCTGCCTATATGGATAAGCTGCGAATCGATGGAACCGGACTTACAGGATTGGGGGAAGCGCGTTCAGCGGCGCTTTATTTCGTTGATCAATCATTATATCTCTCTCAAAATTCTTGGCAGAGCAGCAATACTCTCGTTCGTATGGATGTCGATTGATGTGATCGCTTGGTCAGCGGAGATATCGTTGGTTACAAAGGTGACAAGGCAGTTGGACTCTCTAGTGGAACGGATGTACGGCTCCCTTCACCGAACCTGCGAGGGGGAGCGGTATATCCGTTCCACTTCTACCCATAAAAGCGTTAATCTGTTAGCTTAATAATCTTCATGCTTCTCGTGCTGATCTGGTTGTTGCTCCGATAGTTCTGCAATTTGCGCTTCCAGAGCATTAGTGAATTCTTCATCCGCAAAGTGCGCTAGTTGCTCATTGTGATTCCCATATTCATTCTCAAGATCGTATTGACTCTCAAACTCATTGTCGTCCACATACTCATGCGTAAGCACCTGTCTATGCTTGGAATCGCGCCAGCGTTCATCTTCTGCAAGTTCAATCCACGAACGAATCATCCCGGAGAGCTCCACACCATTCTTAATGGGCAGCTGATGATTGGCGTTAGCGATAAATTGCAAGGTACTTTGCGCCAAATTACGCTTCAGCATATGGGCATATCGGTGGAATCTCCTATCTTTTTGACCATAGATCAGCTGTATCGGGGAATCAATTTCATGGAGCCGCTTCGTACAATTGAAATTCAGGCTGTATTCGAAATATTCTTGACTGTTGCGGATATGCCCTTGTATAGCTTGTCTATACAAACGTTTGAACGTCTGCATCTTATCCGCATTCCCCGCCGACATCACAGCCGCCATTAAATGCTTGCCTTTAAGCCGAGATACTTGAGTCGCCGCCCATATCCAGGCCCGATTGTACCAATCGCTCATTTCCGGCATTGAGCTGAGCAGAATCCCCCCGAGAAAACGATCCGGGTAAGTTAGCATCGCTTGCAAAGCAACTGAACCGCCAGTAGAATATCCGCACAGGTAAGCCGAAGGTAAGTGAAGGGCATCCAGCAGCTGCCTGATGTCCCCGACAATAAGCGGATAGGTTACCTTTCGTTCGGACGGCTCGCTTGCTCCATGTCCTCGAATATCGAATGTAATGATCTGAAACGTATCGGCCAACTGTTGACGCAGGTAGGTAAAGCAGTTACTGGAAATCATCGGAGGATGGATGCAAACAATCGGCACCCCGTTCCCCTCTATTTGATAATGAATCTGTGTTCCGTTCAATTCGACCATTGGCATGAAAGAGCACCCCGCATGTTGTCATTCCTAATAGTTCTAGATTTCCCAATGCTCTCTCTTCCATGCACTTTTTTTCCTAAGCCTCAGCATATTTGTTGGTTCATTCGTAGCATCCTGTGTGATATATTGACAATTAGGTGCTGGCCGCAGCGCTCTGCCTTTTTTGAATGGCATGAACTCCCATAACAACCAGGATAAGCTCTTCTATGGGCAGGGCGGAAAGATTCGTCAAAGCAAAGGCGCCTGAAGAGAACATTCCATCCGTTCTAGCGAATTCTGCTACTACTTCACCACGGACTGTCGTAACCGTATATTCCTTGGAGAAAGCAGGAGCCTCAATCCGAAGCTCTCCGTGACGACCGACATACGCATAATGCTTTTTGAAAAAAGCCATCTTTGCTTTAAGAGCACCGATCTCATCACCGTCTCGGTCCAGTACTAACCATGTATTGGAGAAAAAGCGGAATTTACCGCTATAAGTCATACGCCCCCGATCATCGAGTACATGAATACCCGAAGAGAACATGCTTTGCAGATCAAGCTCGCCCATTTTGTTGTTGTGCTCATCACGAATATCTGTCAACCCGGTCGAGAAAAATCGGTCGGAGAAATATACCGTGCCTACCTCCATAAAGATCCCCCTTTTCAATTTGATTAGGATGCTTTCTTTTCTATAACGAGAGCAACAGGGAAATAGTTACAGTCCAGGTTTGAAGAAATCGGAGCTTAATAAAGCTATTAGAATAGGAGAAGTCCAAGATGGACAATCACCCGACAGAAGATTTCCCGCTTCTCAACGCGAGCTTTGAACGTAGCTCCAATGCGGGCAAGGCTCGCTGTGAGCCAGCATGGCATTGGCGTCCTCATCAACCGCTACAGGATTACGATCTATGGTATGCCGTTGCTGGCAAGGGAACTATGACAATAAATGGAGTCTCGTATCCGATCCAAAAAGGCAGCTGTTTTCTTATTCGTCCAAGCGATATAACAGAGGCAACACAGGATTTGAACGATCGGCTGACCGTTATTTTCATCCATTTTAATCTGACGGATTTGATTTCAAAAAAGCCCTTTGATGCCTCGCTGCTTCCTGAGCGCCATACATTAGTAAGTGATACGTTGTTTATAGAAATGCTGTTAAACCGATTGCTGCAAGTCGTATACAACGATGGCGCTTGGTCGGATATAGAATATAACCTGATGCTCAAACAAATTATGCTGTATCTGTACAGTCGGCAGCAGGAGGAGCAAACCTCATCGGCCGGCAAGCAAAAGCAAGTGATCGCACGCGTGATCGGTTATATCCGTGAGGACGTTGGAAGAAGAATGTCGCATCAGGAAATTGCGGATCATGTTCAGCTTTCTGCAGAATATTTAAGCATTTTGTTCAAGAAGTACACCGGTACCTCCATCAAGCAATACATCACCGATGTTCGTTTGGAAAGAGCTGTGCATCTGCTTATGGAAACGCCCATGAACGTATCTCAGGTTGCAGAGTCTTTGGGTTATGCCAACGTTTATTTATTCAGCAAGCAATTCAAGGAACACTATGGCGCTCCGCCATCCAAGTACAAGTGGAGCACTGAGCCCTCCCGCGCTCACGGCAGTGTCAATCAAAACAATGAGGACATTGACAACGGAAATTAGCTGATATCGGTTTAAGTATAAAAAAACGTATTCTACCTTCATTTCTATGCCCCCTTCTGCTTGGTATGATAAATTCAAGCAGAAGATGAAGGAGGCCGTAACAAAATGAACGAAGCCAAGGAGCCAAGAACCTTATACTCTTACGAAAATCAAGATGAGCAGCAATTAGCCCAAGACATCGCCGAGAAGCTGTACCGCTACGATTCTATTGAATCAGACCGCATCCGAACTATAAAAGACTTTACCGAACAGCATGTGAGACAATTTTGGGAACGCGGTTATTTAGTTATCGATGAAGTATTGGATGAAAATGAAATTAAGGACTCGTTAGAAGCCTTAATGGACATCCTCTATGAGCGCTCATTAGGCTCTAAGGTGCAGTATGTTAAGCCAAAATCCCAGCTTCATTCTGATGAAGAAAGAGAGCTTGCAGCCCGCAAAATATATGATTATATTGACCATGAGCCGCGACTCAGACATGTGGCCTTTCAAGACGGTATCATGGGTGTCATGGCACAGTTGTTCGGTGAAGAAGCCAAGGTCGCGCAGGATCAAGCCATTTTGAAACCGCCTACAGGGGGTGCCGAGAAGCCATGGCATCAGGATATGGCCTACGGCCCACTCGCTTTCGACAAATCCGTAATCGGTATATGGATTGCACTCGATCCAGCTGAGTTGGACAACGGCTGTATGCACGTCATTCCTTACTCCCATCGGGATGGTGCCGTTCCTCATTATGCTGTCCGCGATTGGCAGCTTTGTGACCTGAGCGTGCAAGTCGAGCGTGATGTCGCTGTTCCATTAAAGCCGGGCGGTGCGCTTTTATTCTCAGGCCTCCTGCATCATGGGACACCACCGAATTTTTCGGTGAAAAGACGTCGGGCGATGCAGATCCACTATGCAGCGGAATCAGCCAAGAAGCTGACTCCGCTTGAGTATAAGAAAATGTTCACCAATGAAATGACTGGGGCGGAATGCTGATCGGTGAAGCCCAGCCCCATTGAGCCTCACCACCCTCACTCAGTCAAACCTGCTGCTGCATGGTTTCCACAATTAAAATTGAGCGGCCGTAAGGGCAGCAAAGCGGAAGAAGGCCTCAGAACCATTATTCAATGTGGGACTGAGGCTTCTTTTTTATGATGAATGAAGGCTAAGAGCTATAATTCAACTACAATCCGTCCTCTGACACGTCCGGCCAATATCTCCTCCGCCGCGTGAGGCACATCCTGCAAGCGGATCGTACGGCTGCCGATCCTCTCCAGCTGCCCGTCGGACTTCAGGTCGGACGCCATCCGTTCCCACAAAGCGCTGCGGCGCTCTATAGGGTATTGGACGGAGTCGATACCGAGCAGATTGACGCCGCGCAGGATGAACGGATGTACCGTTGTCGGAACGGTACCGCCGCCAGTGAGGCCGCTGACAGCTACGGAGCCGCCGTAGCGGATGGAAGCCAGCAGGAATGCCAGCCCGCTGCCCCCGACAGGGTCAACGGCGCCGGCCCACTGCTGCTTTTCCAGCGGCTTCGCCAGGACCACGGACCCTGACGCTGCGGCGCTCAGGCGCCCAACAATGTCGCGGGCGCCCAGAGCCCGCAAATAATCATGCTCCTCCGCTTTGCCAGTGCTCGCAGCAACCTCGTAGCCCCTCGCGGCCAGCAGCGCGACGGCAACACTGCCAACCCCGCCGGTGGCTCCAGTCACCAGCACAGGGCCTTGCGCGGGATGGAGCCCGTTATGCTCCATCCGCTCAATCGAGATCGCTGCCGTTAAACCGGCTGTACCTATCGCCATTGCTTCGCGCGGCTCCAAGCCTGCCGGCAGCGGCACAACCCAATCGGCGGGAACACGCGCCATAGCGCTGAATCCGCCAAAGTGCGAGACGCCCAGCCCGAAGCCGGTCACTATGACCTTCTGCCCTGGCTGAAACCGTGCGTCTGCCGAGGTGCATACCTCCC
This sequence comes from Paenibacillus sp. GCM10027630, assembly GCF_042676305.1. Lineage (NCBI taxonomy): Bacteria > Bacillati > Bacillota > Bacilli > Caryophanales > Paenibacillaceae > Paenibacillus > Paenibacillus sp. GCM10027630. Next base: position 28,661 of record NZ_JBHTGY010000013.1, read on the forward strand.
CGGCCAGATCGATGCCGGGGATATGCGGATACGATCGGACTATGCCGCCATCCAAACGGCAAGCGAGTGCGTCCTTATAGTTCACTCCCGAATAGTGAACACGAATAAGCACCTCGCCCGCAGGCAAATCCTCGACCTGCAGCTCCTGCAAACTTATAGCAAGCTGATCATCTTGCTTATTTACCATTAGTGCCTCAAACGATCTCCGTTCCAAATGATATACCTCCCTAAAGTTCCGCCAAGTCGAAACTAATTTCGTAAGCATCCAGAAATATCTATTCACCTAACATTAAGGGATTTTAATAATAAAGCACCTTAACCATTATTCCTCTAAATAATTATTCCTGCGAACCGACACAGCTTCTGCTATTACCTAATTCGGTTGGCCGCTACCAGCCCTATTTATTCATCATCCTCAGCAAACAGCTCCCGAAATATAGCTCCGCGATTTTCCAAAAACCGGCGTGTCAGCTGATAATGCGACGTCTCTTCATAAGCAATCTCATGTATAGGACCCTCGTCAAACGAATAGATCTGCGCACCCGGGAATCCCAGCAAAATGGGGGAATGCGTCGCAACAATAAATTGAGAGTCCGGACTTAGACGGTGAAATACGGATAATAAGCTTAATTGACGGGCTGGGGATAACGCAGCTTCCGGCTCGTCCAATAAATAAATGGCCCTTCTCCCAAATCGATTGCGGAACAACGATAGAAAGGATTCCCCATGCGACTGTTCATGCAGCGATTTGCCACCGTACGGGGCATAAAATTCATGTCGGTATTGCGGCTGCTCCCGCACCATCTGATCCAAATAATTAGCGAAATTAAAAAACGATTCTGCACGAAGAAAAAAGCCGCTCGTCACCTTGCGATTCCAGGTTAACCGGATGTATGGCCCAAAATCAGCCTCAGTCCCATCCAGCTCATAGGTCTGATTAGCGCTGCCTCCGGCTGTATGGAAACCACATTGCCAGGCTATAGCCTCCAGCATGGTTGATTTACCCGACCCGTTCTCCCCTACGAAAAAAGTAACCGGCCCACCGAAAGGAAGCCCTTTAGTCTGCGCCAAAGCAGGCACTGTAAATGGATACCGGCCGCCAGCAGGAAACTTGTCACGCAGAATGGCTGCTTCACGCAAATACATGTTCATCCCCTCCTGAGAGATTTTCCTATCCTAAGCACATTCCCATCATATCGAAAAGCGCTCTCCGGGTCGAGCCTCACGTTGGCTCCCCAACTGTCAATCCAGCATTGCTCATTTCCCGGCTGAAACGGAACCTGGTTCCTCTATTTCCACTCGCACACGTTAACATTAAAATCAAACGGAACGTCAATCACTTATTCCCCCGAAAATCCATCTGATTGGCCTTCCAGTAGTCAAATAGCTGATCGTCGTTCCGCCCCCCTCCAGTATAGAGCCGCTTTCGCCAAAATAGCGCACCTACGTTCCGCCAATCGTCAATCGGGTTAATTGCACGATTAGTGATTAGCCTCTCTCCACCTTACTCGCCCTATAAATTGGATCGCTCGACCTTGAGACCTGATAAGCCTGCCTTCCTGCTCCACGATGAGAAAATGTCCCTTCATCTCAGGCACCGCTTGCATCAGCTTCTTTAAAATATTAAAGGGCAGGCTTCCTGTCGGAGCCTACCCTCATTAGCTTGCTACTATTCAAACAGCAATGATTTATGAATTTTAATGACGACTTTGCGGATTGGCTGATCTTCTGAAACACTGCAGCAAGGACGATGAATATCACCTGGGTAGAACACGGTAAAGGAGCCAGGGCTTAGTTGAATCGCGTTTTCCTCAGCTATTTTACTGTAGAATGCAATATCCCTCGCCGCAAAATTTTCCTCGCTAATTACTGCATCCTCAGTTAATGGTGCAACTCGGATGACCTCTTCACCTGCCAGCAAAAACTGGATATCCGTATAGGTTTGGTGCGACTCGGGCCGCTGCTTCTCCCAAGACAAGGTTGTCGGCTCCTGCAGCAGAGCAAACATAAGATCTCCTTCAATATCGTACCTGCCAGGTTTCAACGAACTAAAATCAGTACTTTGAATATACTCCAGCCCTCTATTAACCGCTTTAGGATAAACCTGCTTTTCCCGTTCCCAATTCTTAATATCGCTAATGATCATTTGTAGTCCGCCTCCTGCAAGATATAGTCCGTATTCGTTACCCTTTCCCAGTATAAACCTGTTGACTTGTTATGAAAAGACTAACTAATGAGTTAAACTTCTCTGAGGCGGAGTTTTCTGTAATCCTATATAATTCGATTGGTTGGTTTTACAGTTAGACATTCCGGCTAGAGAGCCATATAGTAGAAAGTGTACGAATTTTATTCCATATGCATCTTTTGACGTAGTTAAAAAACAGATGCGTTTTGAATTTAGGAGGTTTAAATAATGAACACAAAGCTATCAGCTCGCTTATTGCCCCTTGCCATCGCTATCTTCTTATCACCTTTATCGTCATTCCTTCCATTGCAGCATCCGGTGTACGCAGCCGATGCACCTGGTTTTACTGATACAGCCCGCCACTGGGGAGCCACGGCAATCTCATGGGCCGTTCAAAATAATATCGTCAACGGTTACGAAGACGGAAGCTTCCGACCGGATCAATCGGTATCCGAGCCGGAGTTTCTGGCCATGCTGCTGCGGGCTTACCCCGAGGTTAAGCTTGCTGCTGCAGCTTCCGGCTCCGCCTGGTACAAGCCGTATTACGATGTAGCAGACAGCCGCAAATGGCCTGTGCTGCATAATACGGACGCAACCAAGTTTAGCCGCGGACTTGTCGCTCAAATTATTACAGCTTCGCAAAAAGGAACACAAAGCCTAAACGATTCTATCCGCTACCTGCTCGACCAAGGCTTGTCTGAGGGAAAAACAGCGGCAACCGTTGCCGGCTATCAAGCAGCCGATCGCTTATCGAGAGCCGAAGCGGTGCAATTTATACGCAACGTGAAGCAAAAGCAATTCCAGCTCATCCCGGACAATGGAGCCTCTTCTCCAGCCGTACCATCTTCTCCTGAAAGTCCGGCTAATCCAGCGACACCTCAGTCATCAGCCGCGGCCAACACGGTCACAGTAAAAGGCATCCATATCGGGGATGCGGCGGAAGATGTGATCGCCAAGCTCGGAGAGCCAGCGCGTAAGGATTTAAGCGAATATGGCTTCCAGTGGTTCATATACAACCAGGATTACAGCAGCTACGCACAGATTGGGATTAGCGGCGGCAGGGTAGTCGGTCTATATTCCACCTCCGCCAATTGGGAGTACAACGGTTTGTCCGATGGGAGCGCCAAAAGCGCAGTGCTGAACCTGTACGGTCAACCCCTAGCCTCGATTACCAAGGGCAACACCCGCTTTACTATGAACTACGGCAAGGGTGAATACGGCACTTATGAGACATCAGATTCTTATGTCACCTTCTTTTATGACCTTCATCGCAACAACGTTGTTACAAGCATCCAGACAATCGCCAAGCCAACGGAACTCGCTTTGGCTGCCTTTTATCCGGAAGCCAGCGATTCGCTGATCACAGCTTACGAGCGGCAAATCTTCGACCTGGCTAATGCAGCCCGCGTCAAGCTGGGTAAGCCTGCTTTCACCTGGGACGATAAAATAGCCGGCACAGCGCGCAAACACAGTGCGGACATGGCCGCAAACAACTATTTCGCGCATGAAAGCAAGAACGGTGCCTCTCCGTTCGATCGGATGAAGTCGGACGGCATCGCTATGCAGGCTGCCGCAGAAAACATCGCCGCCGGCCAGACCAGCGCCATCTATGCCCACGAGGGCTGGATGAACTCGGAGGGCCATCGCAAGAACCTGCTCAGCGACATCCAGCGTCTCGGCGTTGGTGTAGCGTTCGGCGGCAAGATGACGATCTATTACACGCAAAACTTTTATACACCACAGTAAAAGGCATCCCAGCGAGTGAGCAAACAGCCCGCGTTCACCAAAGTGTGAGTGCGGGCTGTTGATATGGATAAGAAAGACCTATTTCGACAATCGAATTACATTCCACGAAAACTTAGGCAGTGCCGATTGAATGTAGCCGTCCTTCATCTCAGCATTTCCTCTATTGTGTGGTACCACATTCGCAGGGTTCCCGATAGTATTTCTAGCCTTTACATCATCGTGTTCAAGCACGATATGCTCTATGACTCTGTAGCCCTCAAAATTACGAACGTCACACTCCAGCCATAAAGACTCTTCCAAATCCCGGTTGACTGCAAAAATAGTAAGCTCATCCGTTTCCTCGTTAAATACGGCAGTCGATTCCAGATAAGGCACATCCGTAAAATCCTTACTGTCATATACCGGAGAAGAAATAATTGAGTTCAACGCGGTCCCTCTGCCGAACACTGAAGCGTGCATGTATGGGAAGAAGATGGTTTGCTTCCAAGCCGCCCCTCCTTTGTCCGTCATGATCGGCGCAATAACATTAACCAACTGTGCCATACAAGCTATTTTCACCCGGTCCGCATGTTTAAGCATTGTAATTAACATGCAGCCAACAAGAATGGCATCTTCGAATGTATACACATCCTCAAGCTGTGGGGGAGCAATCTGCCAAGGATCCATCTTACGGTCCGCTTCGTTGGAGTGGTACCATACATTCCATTCGTCAAAGGATAGATTGACCGTCTTTTTACTATGCTTTTTCGCCTTCACATAATCACAAATCGCGGTCACGGAGCGAATAAAGGCATCCATATCGAGAGAACGCGCTACAAAGTTTGCTGTGTCATGATCCCGGTTTCCGTAGTACTGATGCAGCGAAATATATTCCACATGATCGTATGTGTGATCCAAAACCGTAGCTTCCCAATCGGCAAAGGTCGGCATACTGCTGCTCGAGCTTCCGCATGCGACAAGCTCAATAGTCGGATCCACCCACTTCATGACCTTAGCGGCTTCACTGGCGATACGTCCATACTCGGCTGCTGTTTTATGTCCGATCTGCCAAGGGCCGTCCATCTCATTGCCAAGGCACCATGTTTTAAATTTATGCGGCTCTTTGTAGCCGTGAGAAATACGGAGATCACTCCAGTACGACCCGGACGGATGGTTGCAGTATTCCACCAAATTTCTGGCTGCATCAATGCCGCGGGTTCCTAGGTTAACGGCCATATTGACTTCGGAACCGGCCTTCTTCGCCCAATCGGCAAATTCATTCGTTCCCACTTCATTCGTTTCGACGGTTCTCCACGCCAGCTCCAGACGCCGCGGGCGGTCTGCCTTCGGTCCTACGCCATCCTCCCAATTGTAACCCGAAACGAAGTTCCCACCGGGATAACGGATGAGTGGCACATTCAATTCTTTCACAAGACCAATGACATCTTTACGAAATCCTTGCTCGTCAGCCAACGGATGACCGGGCTCATAAATCCCTTCGTATACCGCGCGGCCGAGATGCTCAATGAAAGAACCGTAAATACGTTTGTCGATTTGAGCTATTTTGAAGTCTTTGTCCAAGATCATTTTGGCTTTTTTTAGATTATTCATAAGGTTACTCCCTCTATTATCTCATGATGAGTGTTGTGTGCTGTGATATTCCCGGCTACCCTTTTACTCCTCCTACCGTCAGACCGGAGATAAAGTAGCGCTGGAATGCGATAAACAAAATTAATAACGGAAGGACAGACATAATACACCCGGATAAGAGGATGCTGTAATTGTTGCCGTAAGGCGTAAGAAGAGACGACAGCCCGATGGGCAGTGTAAATTTAGTATCTGTCCGCAGAACGATTAACGGCCAAATAAAGTTGTTCCAGTGATGTAATGCTTGTAGAATCGCCATCGCTCCAAAGGCAGGGGCCATCAATGGGGCCATAATTCTAAAGAAAATGCCGTATTCCGTACAACCATCGATTCGTCCTGCATCCAGAAAATCTCTTGGAATTCCACCTGCAAATTGCCTGAAAAAGAAAACGGCAAAAGGCGAGACGGCAAAGGGAATAATCACTCCCCAATACGAATCAATTAATTTAAAGGCAATCGACATTTTGTATAAAGGAAGCATAATGATTTCCACAGGGACCATCATCACGAATAGGACGAGCAGAAAGACTACGTTTCTTCCCTTAAATTGATACACCGACAAGCCATAGCCGACAAGCGACGATAACAGCAACGTTAACAGCGTGGACAATACGGTAATCAACAAACTGTTAGCATACCAAGTAAAATAAACCTTGCCTCCGGTAAACAGATAAACGTAGTTTTTGAAGCTTAACAGGTCGGGCTGCAGCTTGAGATTCAATCCATACCGCAGCAGCTCGGTAGGCGGCTTGAAAGACGCCAATAATAAGGTATAGAAAGGAAACAAGGCCACAGCGGTCAAAATCACAAAAACAATGACAAGAAAGCCTCTCTGCAATTTGTCTGAATATGTCATAGCCTAATTAATTCTCCTTTCTGAACTGACCGGAGATAAGTAACTGGAGGAAGTTAATCGACAAGACGATAAATAAGAAAGCAATACCGATGGCTGACCCAAAACCCATATTAAAAAACTCGAAGCTTTGTTGATATAAATATCCGACAATGGTAAGACCAATATCCGAAGGGGATTGAGTGTTCCAGAACACGAAGCTCTCCGTAAACATTGCGAATCCGCCAAAAATACTGATCGTCAACACATACACTGTTACCGGCTTCAATAATGGGAGCGTGATTCTAAGAAATTTGGTGAATCGGTTGGCCCCATCCATTTCCGCTGCCTCATACAGCTCCTGAGGAATGCTTTGCAGCCCGGACAGAAAATAAATAATATTGACCCCCATCCAACGCCAAGAGGCCAAAGCGACCATAATGAACATGCCTGCCCCCGCGCTTGAAGTCCATTTAACCGGTTCAAACCCAAATAAGGATATAAAAACGTTAGCCGGCGCCGTTTCAAGTGTACCGAAAATAAGTCTAAAAATAGCACCGCCCACAATGATGGATGTCAGGGCAGGCATAAAAAGTGTAGATCGGAAAAAGTTTTTAGCAACCATGTTGGTGGAGTTTAAAAAGACCGCTAAAAGCATTGGAACCGGCAAAAGCACGACCAACGACCAGAATGTATAACGAAGGCTGTTCCAAATTGCATTAAAAAAATGTTCATTGTTAAGGTCTTGGTAATTTTTTAGTCCGATAAATTTGGTCTCACCCGGAATAATTTCCTGGAAGCTCATAACAAAGGAACTAATAATTGGATACAACTGGAACAGAAGGAAGGTAATCACGAACGGTGAAATAAACACATAGGGTGCTGCGTATTGGGAATAAAAAGCACGCTTAAGCCACCCTTCCGGTCTATTTACCGCCATAAGCTGTTCTTGAACTGCCGTTTTATTATTCATCTTCTCTCCCCCAGCGCTTTCCGAAGGAAAGCCTGCATAGTAAGCATTCACTTAAATTTTCGCAGAAAATTATTTCGTATGCATAGACTTACCGGGTTGAAACAAATCACTGGCCTTGGTACCAAGGCCAATGATTTGCCACGCGTGTTTATTTTCTTAGTTCATCCGCAGCAGCCTTTAAGGCTTGCTCAGGCGTTGCGCTTTTTTCTTCAATCACTTTGAAAATGACATTCTTTTTCACCAAATCGGAGGCAAGCGGTATTTTTTCGGTCGTATGAGGAGAATCGATTTCACCTTTAACCTGCAAAAGCATATCAAAAATTCCTTTTCCGAAATATTCGGTAAATTTATTGTCCGCCTTCAATTCCTTCGAGTCCCATACATCCCATCGAATCGGATCGAAACCGAGCTCTTCCCAGATCTTCTTGTTGCCTTCCTCGGATAATTTCGCAAAGGCGAGGAATTCCTTAGCAAGACTGACATTTTTGGACTGGTTCGTTATAGAAGTCCCTGTGCCGCCCATCCCCGCAGATCTTTTTCCCCCTACTGTCCATGCAGGCAGCGGACGAACAATAATTTTCCCCTTCAGATCCGGCATATATTCCGTAAATCTGCCCATATACCAAATCGGCATCAGAACGGAGGCAGCCCCTCCTTTATTCATAAATCCGTAGTATTCCTCTTTATGGTGGCCGCCTCCCGGAGCAGCAACAGCGACTTTTGAATCCGCCAACGTTTTGAGAAATTCCAAGGTTTTAATATTGGTTGCATTATCCAAAATCACTTTTCCGTCCTTATCGAAGTAATCGGACCCCTGCTGCACAATGAGAGGCCAGAAAGACCACTGGTCCCGCGTCTCAATGGTCGTCATCGGTTTTCCGGTTGCCGCCACGACCTTCTTCCCCGCCTGGTAATAATCCTCCCATGTTTTAATGCTGTCCGGATTTACTCCCGCTTTATCAAGCAGTTCTTTGTTATAGTACATAACAGCAGCACCAACGTGAAAGTCAATGCCATAAAATTTATTGTTCTTGCTGTAAATATCCATTCTCGATTTGACCAGTTTATCATTAATCGGCTTTATGATATCATCCAATTCTACCAGAGGCGGTTTATCTCCCTTGAGGTAATTGGAAAATTTACTGATTTCGATGTCGGCTAAATCCGGGGCTCCCTGGCCGGATTGCAACGCCAGTAGCAACTTGTTGTGCATATCGTCATACGGATAGGTCGTTGCCTTAAGTGTGACTTTTTTATTTGCATTCGCTTCATTCCATCTTTGGGCTGCGTTCTCATAAAATTTTTGATGCAGTGCATTGAATGTCCAGAGAGTCAGCTCTGTTGCTCCGCCTTTAGCAGCTGTGCCCTGTCCCGGAGCCGGTGCGGTGGAATCGCTGCAGCCTGCTAATGCGAGTGACGCGGAAAGTATAGAGCTGACCGTTACCAATAACGTTTTATTCATTCTTGACATACTGTTGCCCCCTCGAAATGAGATTTTATATATACTCGACCTTATTCAGGTTAGTACCGTGATTAATAAGATTTATTGTAAGCGCTCACTTTTAAAGTGTGCGACGTTATTAAAATGCTTAATATTCCTACATACGTGCACGCACACGATTTAATTCATAAAAAAAAGCGGCCTTTGTAAGTCAAACCACTTATTTTTTCGTGTGCGCACACGTTTTTGGCGAAAAGTAAACTTCATTCTCTGTTTAAGATCACTATTCACAACAATGTGCTACAGTTATATTTGTTTGTATCCGCTTTCAATTAAAATCGTGTGCGAACACGTTTAATATACCACTACCATATTTTTACTGTCAATACGGTTAGAAAAATAAATTCTCATGTCCTTTGTTTTTATTGACAAAAAAAGGGGGGCTTTTTATACTTGGATTATTCGCATCGTGTGCGTACACATTTAGGAGGATCCCAGATGAGCGTTACTATAAAAGAAATAGCCGAGCTTTGCGGGGTATCCCACGGCACTGTGGACAGAGCCCTGAATGACCGGCCCGGGATCAGTCACAAAACAAAAGAGAAAATTTTAAAGATAGCCACTGATCTCAACTACAAGCCTGATTTTTTGGCGCGCAGCTTGGCTAAAGGAACGACCAAAACCATCGGATTAGTCCTTTTTGATCTATATAACCGTTCCTTTTCACAGCTTACGAACTCAATCGAAACGGAATCGAGACATCGGGAATATTTCGTAAATCTACTTTTAACAGATAAAAGCTTTCATACTGAGAAACAAGCGATAGAGCACCTTGTCAACCGGAAAGTGGATGGAATCATCTTATTTCCGATCAATCAAGGAATGGATTTTGAACAATATTTGGAGCAGTTCAATATCCCTATTATTACGATTTGCAATAAGCTGTCGGATAAATGGAGTTATATCGGAATCGATGACCGGAGCGCCATGAGTGATGCTGTACAATACGTTAGCGATAAAGGGTATGAACGTATTGTTTACATTTGTCCTCCTCTCGCTTACCGCGGGGTAAGCAATATTTACACACAAGAAGAAAGGTTGGAAGGCCTGCTGGAGGGGATGCGCCTTAAGAACTTTACAGAGGAGCCGGTCATTATAACCGATAAACAGTATGTCGATGCCTTGGATCGGATCGATTTAAAGCTGAAGCGCACCGCCATTATTTGCTCCTGTGACCAGTACGCCTTAGAAGCGATGAACTACTTGAAGGAAAAAGGAATTCGCATTCCCGATGAAATCGGACTCATGGGGTTCGATAATATCGACGTGCTCAAATACATCACACCCAAGCTAACAACCGTTCATTACAATGTGGAGCAAATGGGAAAATTGGCGGTTGATGTGCTTTTGGAACAATTGGACACATCAGAGGTGACTTCGCCCCCTCTGATCGATTACACAATCATCGAAGGCGAGTCCCTGTAGATACAATGAACTTATGGTCAAGAAGCTGTTTCAGAAGGTAGTGTATCTACCGGTGAGACAGCCTCTTTTGTTGTCAAAAAGCAATACCCTCTACAGGACTTCCAAACCTGCCTTTGATAGGAAGAAGCAATCGCCTCCAACGTTTTTTTATGACAAATCCCACTAAGGCAAACGATACCACGCAAACGGCTTTCCGTAACGGTAAGCCTCGCTCAGCCGCTCCAGTTCATCCAGTGTATCGGCTCCAAGCTCAAGCGACGCACTCTTCAAGTTATCCTCCAGCTGCTGCACACCTGTGGCTCCAACTATGACGCTTGAGACCGTCGGCTGCTGCATAAGCCATGCCAGTGACAGAGCGCTTGGCGTGCAGCCTAATTCGTCAGCCAGCTTATTCACACTTCGGCCGAGCTCCATTCTGCCTTCATCAAGGAATTTGCCGAAATTAGGATCGGTATCGGCACGCGATCCTTGCGGAGGCTTGTCCGCTGATGTGTATTTCCCTGTCAGAATTCCGCCCGCCAGTGGGAAATAAGGGATGATGCCTACCCCTTGGTCCAAACAAACCGGAACAAGCTCCTGCTCGGGAGTGCGGTCGGCGAGCGAATAGCTGACTTGGGTGGAAACGAACCGGTTTAGCCCCAATCTATCACTGATGCCCAGTGCCTTCATCAGTTCCCAAGCTGCATAGTTCGATGCTCCGATATAACGTACTTTTCCAGCCCGAACCATGTCGTCCAATGCCCTTAAGGTTTCCTCAAGCGGTGTTTGTGGATCAAACGTATGAATTTGGTACAAGTCCACGTAGTCCGTTTGCAATCTTTTCAAGCTGTTATCCAGCTCCTGTTGTAAATGATACCTGGAGGAGCCTCTTTCGTTAGGTCCTGCACCCTTGACCAGACCCGCTTTTGTTGCCAGAACAGCCTCATGGCGTCGGCCTGCCAAAGCCAATCCAATGATTCGCTCCGATTCAGAGCCGGTATAAATATTGGCCGTATCAACAAAATTAATTCCCTGATCCAAAGCTTGATGTATAATCCGAATCGAGGTTTCCTGATCAGCACGTTTTCCAAATGCGTTAGTTCCCAAACCTAATGCTGACACCTTAAGCCCACTACTGCCAAGACGATGAAATTTCATAAAGCGGCCCAGCTCCTTTTCATTGATATTTACCCTTATTATACCATTAAGCGGGACAAGGATCACAGAAAGAACCCCACATACCGTAACGGCTGCGGGGTTAAGGTTATATATTAAAAAAGGGGGTCATCTATTATTATAAGCGTTAATCATTAATACTAGATGAAGCCCATATTTCATTTGTGTTACAAATTGGGCCAGGCCGATGCCTTATAACGCTATTTATTATTAAATTTTCAACGCTTCAATCTGATTACCCCATTGGGCATGCAGCTCGGTCAGGCGGTCTTCCATTAAATCCTTCTCGGTATCCACTGCCATAGCTTCATTTTCGTACCAATCCAGCATCATTCGAAGCCCTTCATTCAAGGAGATTGTCGCTTCAAAGCCGGGAATATCCTGTTTGATCTTCGAGTTGTCCATTAGGCCGGAATAGCTTTTTTCAAAATACAGATGACCAAACAATCCGGGATTACCACGCATCAAAAGCTCGGAAGGCATGTGCACAATTTTCGGCTCGATACCAAGGATTTTGCCAAATTCCATATACAAGTCGTTCCAAATACTCACTTCTTCGTTAGTTGCGTGATAGGTCTTGCCGAAGGTCCGTTTATTACCCGCAGCGCCGACAAAAGCTTTAGCCAAATCAGGGGCAAACGTGAAGCTCCAAGGTGTCGTTCCATCTCCAAACATTACAAGAGGCTTACCGTTGCGAATACGGTGAACGATGTTGTAATTTTGACGAAGCACACCCAGATTGGCAGCTCCAACTCCGTAGGTCAATGATGGTCGGATGATCGTAATCGGCAGCTGGCCTTCGCGGATGACCTCCTGCAGATAACGTTCCATCTCAGCTTTTTGAAACGCATAGCCGAATTCAGGATTATCGAACAGCTCCTCTGCATCCTCTCGGATGGGGTTTGATTTGAGTGGTCTTTTATAAACGGCAACACTGGAGCAAAAGATGATTTGACCCACAGTATTTCTAAACGTCTCAACAGTAAACCGCGCATCCGCTGCATTAAAACTGATCATATCGATAACAGCATCGAATTGACGGCCCTCCATCAGCTTCTTGAAGCCTTCTTGATCGGACTTATCGCCATGGATCCATTCCAGATCTTGGCCAAAAGCAAGTCGTTTGGTGCCTCGGTTAAAGATAACTACTTCCTGTCCGGCTATCAGCAATTGCTCCACAATCTGCCTGCTGATGACACCGGTTCCTCCTAATATTAATACTTTCAATTTCTCCACCTCTTCTACCAAATTAGCACGATGCTACTATCCACTCCTTATTTTAACAGATATTTGCTCTATTTTATAAGAGCCGATTTTGCAATGTGCCCTATTGCCGTCAGATCAACGTCATCTCGGAGGCGCTGCTCTACTTTAAGCCTGTCATGGCTACACCTTCGATAAACTTTTTCTGCGCGAAGAAAAATACCGTAAGCAGCGGAACCGTAGCTACAACGGAAGCTGCCATTACCAAATGCCACTCCGTCCCACTATCCGAGGTGAATAAAGACAGAGCAAGCGGGATCGTGTACAGCTTACTGGAATTCAGATACACCAACGGTTCAAAAAATTCATTCCAGCTGTGCAGAAACGTTAAAATCGACAAGGTAGCCATCGCCGGCGTCGCTAGCGGCAGCATAATCCTCCAAAATGTTTTCCATGGCGTACAACCATCGATTTTAGCCGCTTCATCCAGATCGTTAGGAATCGTAATAAAAAACTGCCGATACAAAAAGACGCCGAACATCCCGCCTGCTCCAAGCATCGGAGGTACAATGAGCGGAAAGTGAGTGTCTACCAAACCAACCTTGGATAACCATATAAACAATGGAATCGTAGTGATTTCCGTAGGGATCATCATGCTGCTCAGCAAAATCAGAAAAAGTGTGTTTTTCCATGGAAAGGATATTTTTGCAAAAGCATATCCGGCCAGCGCCGCGAAGAGGCAGGTTCCAACTGTAACCAGCGCGGCAATATATAAGCTGTTGAATAAATACAAATGAAAGGGCTGCTTGGCGAACAGGTCGATGTAATTGTCCCATTTAATTGGACTCGGAATCCACTGCGGCGGGAACGATAAAGCCTGCTGGAAATCCTTCAAGGAGGTACTGACCATCCAGTAAAAAGGGATCAGAATAAAGAAGGTAATGGCAAATAAAATGGCATATTTAGGTACGGTTTTGGCAGCTTCCGCCCATCTTTTATTGTTCATGATGCACCCACTTTCTTCTAATGCCCCACTGCATAACCGTAAGAATGAAAATAATAAAAAACAAGATAAATGCTACGGCCGATGCATACCCGAATTCGTACATTTTGAACGCCTGCTCATAGATGTAATAGACAAACACATAGGTGCTTGTACCTGGACCGCCCCCGGTTAAAACGTATATTTGCCCAAAAACCTTAAGCGATCCGATCATCGTAATAACAAGGACCATGAATACGGAAGGAGTTATCAACGGAAGCGTCACGTTAAAAAATGTTTTCCACCTGCCGGCCCCGTCAATTTTGGCTGCTTCATAGTACATAGGGGGGACATCGTTCAGCGCAGCAAGGAAGATCACCATATTGATCCCCAATCCTTTTAACAAGGTGATGATAATAACCGTCGGCATAGCCAAGGACAGATCGTATAGCCAGGCCGGTCCGGTAACTCCGAATATGCGGAGAATCGAGTTCACGAGTCCGTTATCTGTTTGGAAAATATATTTCCAGACCGTAGCCCACACGACAATAGATGTAACTACCGGAGTAAAGATAGCTGTTCTGAAAAAGCCGACGCCAAGGATTCGCTCCTTTAACAGCAGGGCCAGCGCCAAAGTCAGCACGATATTCAACGGAACGAAAACAATGGAAAAATAAAAGGAGTTCCATACCGTATCCCAAAATACGGAATCTCCTGTGAAGGCTTTGGTGTAATTCGCCAGTCCAACAAACTCTTCTTCTTTAATCAACGACCAATTGGTAAAGCTCATCATAAATGCGGCGATAATCGGCCCCAACAAAAAAAGGACATAACCTATGACCATCGGAGAGATGAACATATAGCCGTACCATTTTTCACGCTGCATTAATTTGCCTGTTTGGGTATTCACTGTAAGGTCCCTTCCTCCACTTCACTTTTGTTTCAGAAATATCGCCAAGCTTTCGCTTGGCGAATCGAAACATCTATACTTAAACCCTTAAGCTTATTCTTCTGTAATCATTTATTTCATAAGAGGCGTTACCTCGTCTTCCATTTTCTTAAGCACCTCTTTTACCGGGTAGGTCTTCGTATACAGCATGTCGATAACGGTCTGAACCTTCACATCGATTTGCTGCCAGTTCTTATGTGCGTTTTGCGCTCTAAGCTTGCCGTTCATCGGATCGATCAGAGATGCTTTAATGGCCTCTTTCGTCGGAGATTCGAAGCCCTTGGTCAATGCATCAGACGCCAGTACGGAGCTGCGGTTAGGCACATACATGAAGGCAAACTCGGTCATCGCTTCTTTACTTGTCATAAATTTCAACAAATCCTGCGCTTCTTTCTTATATTTGGAATCCTGCATGACGGAATAGGCGGCTAGCCCCGTTGCAGCAGGTGCATCCTTGTTAGGTCCTTTCGGCATCGGCGCGATATCCCATTCAAAGCCCTTTATGCTTCTGGCTGTATTGACATACGCATAGTTTTGCCGGGACATACCGATTTTTCCGCCTTCAAATGTGATCTGATCCCCCGGCTTCGGATGGATTTGATCCTTAAAGATCATATCCGATATCAGCTGAAGCGCCTTTTCTCCCTCAGGAGTGTTAAGTGTAAATTTGGTGCTCTCCTCATTCATAAAATCCGCTCCAAAGGCCCAGAACGTATCCAGATAGGCATCCTCCCAAGCCTTCCAGCCATTGGCGGTAATTAAGAAGCTGCCATAAATACCTTTGGATGAGTCGGTGATAGCTTTAGCTGACTTCAGGTATTCGTCGTACGTCCAATTTCCTTCCTTGTACTGCTCCAATGGGGTTTTAAGTCCTTTTTCCTTAAATAACGTCTTATTAAAAAAGATAACCTTAGGCGGATTTAGAAAAGGTACACCGTACAGCTTGCCGTCCTTTTTCAGGCGTTGAAAGCTTGACGGTATGTTGTCGTTAAAATCATATGCCTTGTCGTTCTGAATGTCGGAAATATCGGCCAATTGCTTCGCTTCGATAAACTGCGGTATCATTTTATCCGACATCCATACCAGATCAGGCGCGGTTTTGGAAGCAACCATAATCGACAGCTTCTGCTGATAATCAGCAAATGGAACCAGCATAAACTCGACTTTTATGTGAGGATTTTGGGCCGTAAACTTCTTGACATACTCCTCCAATATTTTCTTACGCGTATCGTTTTCTCCCCACATACCGACTTTGAGCACAATGTCTTCTTTAACCGCTGGCTTGGGAGATGCTGCCGTTTCCTTAGGTGTGTCCTTTGTGGCCGAGCACCCGATTATTAAGCTTACTGCCGATACGAAAAGCACGGCCATAGACAACATTTTCTTCATACCTGATTCCCCTTCGTTTCTCATTTGATAAGCGCTTACATATGTAATGATAGAGAAAAATATCCATTCGAGAAATCCAAATGAATCGAGTTATGGTTCAAAAAATCGAGGTCTTTCCGTTCGCTAACGAACCTGGTTTTCACGGAAATCGGAAGGGGTTACGCCTACAAGCTGTTTGAACACGGTCATAAAATATTTGGCATTCTCATACCCGGATAGCATAGCGACCTCGTAAATTTTTAAATTCGTATCCTGCAAAAGCTGCTTGGCCCGTTCCATTCTGCATTGAATCACATAATCCACGAAGTTCTGGCCTGTTTCCAGCTTGAATAATGAGGATAAGTATTGATGGTTCATATGAACCTTATTGGCAATGAATTGGAGGGAGATATCCTGATCCAGGTTGGAATGGATGATTTCTCTGACTGTGCGGATAATTTTCTTTTCATTCTCTTCCACACTATTCCCGACTGTATGGGATTGGCTTTGAAGCGCACTCATTTTGCGGCTATCCAATCTTCCTTTAAGACCGGTTAAATATTGGGTCAGCTCCACTCTGTCGACAGGCTTCAACAAATAATCCTCGACTTTGAAGCGAAGCGCTTTTTTCACATATTCGAAATCTCCGTAACCGCTGATTACCAAAATAGGAGTATCGGGGAAATTATGCCGCACCTGCTCAATCATCTCGATGCCGTTCATTTCCTTCATCCGTATGTCTGTAATAATTAAGTCGGGCAGGATGCTTTTCATCGATTCAAGAGCTTGGCGGCCGTTTTTCTCCTCTTTCACCACGATGAATCCTCCGATTACTTCTTCAATCAGCTTCTTTAAGCCCTGTCTGATCAGATCCTCATCCTCGACAAGCATAACTTTGTACATGGTTATTCCTCCCATTGGAATGGCAATCGAATAAAAACGGTCATTCCTTTATGTGCATTTTTCTTTAGCAAAATTCCATAAGGCTCGCCATACAATAGCCGTATTCGCTGGTGTACGTTGCGCAGTGCGTAGCCGCTGCTTTTTTGACCGAATTCCTGCTTCACCGGATGCTCTTCCCCCGCATAATCAATACGCCTCAGCACCTGCTCCATGGTTTGCACATCCATTCCTAAGCCATCGTCCTCAACCGAGAGGATCAAATCGTCGTTTTCCGTTGCCGCCCTTATTCGGATCGTAACCGGATCGCTGCCCATCCCATGCTCGATGACATTCTCCACAAGCGGCTGCAAAATGAGCTTCAGAACTAGCACGTATTGCAGCGACGGATCGATAAAGATTTCCATTCGCAAGCTGTCCCCGCAGCGCAATGCCTGAATTTGCAAGTAGGATTCAACAAATCTTACCTCATCGCGCAGATAGACGGCGGATTGATTTTTGTCCACCGTATATCTCAGCAATTTGCCGAGATTGGTGACCACATTCGAAAGGGCCAGATGATTGTACTGCACGGCCATCATATTGATCGATTCCAGCGTATTGTAGAGAAAATGGGGATTCATCTGGCTCTGCAGTGCTGATATTTCCGCATCACGCTCACGTAATTTCGTTTCGTATACTTCACGAACAAGACGGTCGATCTCCCCCACCATCCGGTTAAAAACCTCGGTCAATTGCCCGATCTCATCATTGGTCGCAACGATAGCACGCTCTTTGAAAAAGCCTTTCTTGACCAGCTCCATTTTACTCTGCAGATGACGGATCGGCTTGACCAATCGGTCGGAAGACAGGATGGCAAGTATAAGAGCCACCGCGAGCGAGGTCAGTGATATCATTAACGTATAGCTCGTTATCTCTTTAGCTTCCTTCCTCAGCTCCCCTAGAGGGATCTGGCCTAATATTTGCAGCCCTGTATATTTCGATTTCGTCCAGGCGCTTAAAAATCCCGGATCGTTCACATCAGGTTCTGTTATAGTCGACTGTGGGTGCAGCAGTGTTTTATCCTTATCGTATATGTACAGCTTGCTGTTATTGCCTAAGTTAACGGAGGAAAATATTTTTTCAAAGCCTTCCGCTTTAAGATCCACCTTAATGAAGCCAATTTTACTGTGCGTATACGGTTCGCGGATTAGCCGCGACAGCGATACAACCGTTTTTGGCCCCGTTGTATAGTAGGAAACAGAATGAGGCGGATTGATCGTTAGTCCTCCGTCTTCCAGGTCGGCTTTTTCCATCCAATTATTTGTTTCCTGCTCCCAATAGTTCGTTACGCTTGTATCGGAATTGCTGAATAAGCTGCCATCATTCGTAAAAATGAGAATGCTTTCGATTTCAGACCGGTCAAAAGCCATAGAGGAAATGAATAAATTGGTCTTGAACTGCTCCTCCGCAGTCAAATAGACTCCTTTTTGGTAGGAGCTGCTGTGGTTCTTCAGAATGGCGAGAACGTTCGGATCATAGAGGGGGGATAACGTCAATCTCTCGATCTCTTTGACATATCTGTCCAGATTGATGCGGATTTGATCGACGATTTGCAGCGTGTAGTTTTTCGTATTCTGTTCGACATTAGCCGAATACTTGGTATACGTGAATGCGCCGCTGATTATAAAGGGTATCGTAATCAGAGCCATGAACAGGATCATAAATTTCATTCGAAGCGATAGAAATAGACGATTGAGGTTGGCCAGCAACATGCAACACTTCCCCTGACGGCAGCTTACCGAATAAGCACTACAGGCTTTTATTCGGCCGTTTATTTCTGTAATGGTATCACAGTTTTTTACATAATGGGACAACTATGTAGTTGTTTCCGGAGGCTAACTGCTTGCTCGCCATGAGCTCTAGAGTTCTACTCTGTTCTTCACGCTGCTTGCTTATCGATCTTACCATCCTAAATTCATGATTATATTTCCAGTATAAGGGAAGAATACTTACCAATCTGAACAGAAGGGAGAGAACAACGATGGAAGCCAATATGGGCATAGATGATGTGCTTGCACAAATTCATCAACTGAAGTCTAACGGTCAGCCTTTGAATAAAAAGAAGGTTAAACAGTCCCATCCACAGCTAATGCAGAATGCTTTGTTTTACTTTCCTAGCTGGGAACACGCGATCAATACAGCTGACTCACTATGATTCAGGTAAGAGGCTGGCATTAAAGGATGCCAGTCTCTTCTCGTGGAAAGTTACAGAACTGTGTACTTTATTGATTTCCGCCATTCATTACGTATAATTACAGTAGGACAGCTTGAAGCTGTGAATCACGCAATTGGGGGAAGGAAATGAAATCACGCAATTTTATGCCGCTTATCGCCACTTTTTCAGTAGTGCTTGTCGGAATTATCGCTTTATTATTTTTTCTGCCAGGATATCAAGGAAGCCTTGGCTTCGACGTCACTATTTTTCCATTATTAAATGCTATTTTTAACGGCTTCACCTTTTCTTTCTTACTGATCTCGCTGTACGCAATAAAACGTAAAAACATCCCCATGCATCGAAATTTCATTCTTTGCGCCTTCACTACAACCGCCCTGTTTCTTGTTTCCTATGTGATCTATCATTACTTGACAGAGCCGACCTTGTTCGGTGGCCCTACTGCGCTTAAGTACATTTACTATTTCATCTTGATTACTCACGTCCTGCTAGCCATTGTCAATGTCCCTCTCGCTTTGATTTCCGTTACAAGAGGCTTTAATATGCAAATAGAGCGCCACCGCAGAATTGCTCGCTGGACGATGCCCATCTGGCTTTATGTCAGCAGCACTGGCGTCATCGTGTACCTCTTAATTTCACCTTATTACTAGTATTAACTCTTATCGGCACACAAAGTTACACCGGTTCATCATTAATCGCATCTATTATAAACGTTCATTCTGGAGGCCTACTTTTGAGAACCCCAATTTTATACGGTTCGGTCCATCTGTTGTTTTACCGCAATGATGAAGTTTTACTATTAAAGAGACAGAACACAGGCTTTGAAGATGGTAAATGGAGTGTTGTTGCAGGGCGAATGGATGGCGGTGAAGAGGTCAAAGCAGCTGCCATACGTGAGGCCAAAGAGGAGGCCGGGGTAGACATCGATCCCGCTGAAGTTGATGTTATAGGTGTCATGCACCGAAAAAATACGAGCTCCGAATGGATCGACTTTTTTCTAAAGGTACGCTCCTGGAAAGGCCAACTAGTCAATGCCGAGCCGCATAAATGCCAAGAGCTGGAATGGTTTAAGCTAAGTGAGCTGCCGGAGCCTATGGTCTCCTATATTCACAAAGCGCTTACGACTAAGCAGCAGGATGGAGTTTGGTTTGAAAGTGTAAATTGGTAAGCCTGCATCTGAATCGTTCAATTGAAAGAAGCACACCTCCCGGTGTGCTTCTTTCTTCTTAAGAGGATATACTATTAGTTTTCTTAATCCTCGTCTTCTTCTTCCCATTTGCGCGAGTAGGCTTTCTTCGTCACCCAAAATGTCAATCCACATACGATGATTATCGTAATTATACCTAAAACTATCGTTCCACCAATCCCCAACCAGACCACCTCCTGCGCATAATTATGCTGTCAACGGCTATAATAGTTTTCCTTCTCCATTCTAAATTGCTTGAAATCCAGCATGTGATTTCTTTGCTTTTTTAATACATGGCGAGCAATTTCAGAATCAGGGTAAAGTAAATTTTTTATCATATAAGATTCTAATGTATCATTGAATTGGGAAATCATTATTTTTTTGTGGACACGCAGCTCTTCTAAATCACGGGCAAATGCATCGACTATGCTGCGAATTCGTGGATCGGGTTTATCCAGCCATAATGGAACAACCACTTGAGTTGGAGTGAAGTCTTGCCTGTAGTCCTGACCTGGGACCTGCTCCCAAAATAAGTTCCACGCCTCCAGTAATCCGAGCTCAAAAAATATATACTTCTGAAAGCCGCACAGCCATGCCGTACAGCTGGTGTTACGTGATTGGCAGCCCACTCGGTCTCTCAAGTAAGAACAGCTTTTACAGCAAGACCCGCCATTAGGCACACATACCTGACAAACCGCTTCAATTCCAACATCACCTAAATAGCCGAGTCCATGCTCTATAATTTGTTCCTTTGTTGCCATTTTCATGTTTCACCTTTAAAAACAAATTTGTCATTCCCTATCTTTTCATTCATATATCTTGTTATTTGAATATATAGGCATTATAAGTCAATACAATTAATACTGCAATCAACAGGAACATCTATTAATGCAGGGAGTTAGTTGAACAAGAGGCTTTTTATGTTATGATAATATCTAAATATTTGAATATACGAGGAGAATTCGTTATGAACCTTGAGCTCCAGCAATTTAAGGCGGAATTTTTTAAAGCCTTGGCCCATCCTATGAGAATTCGTATACTTGAAGTGCTTTCCGAGGGCAGCAAAAACGTAAATGAGATCCAAACCATTATCGGCAGTGAAGGTTCAGCCGTTTCCCAGCAGCTATCGATTCTAAGAAACAAAAATGTTGTCTTTGGCAGTAAGGAAGGGACATCCGTAGTGTACAGCTTGCGCGATCCCCTGGTTAAAGACTTGCTTCAGGTAGCCAAACAAATTTTTGACAATCACCTGGTCGGAACAATCTCACTATTGGAAAGTATGCGGGTGTCAGAAAATTGAGATGTATCAAAGCTTAATGATAGTACACGGCTACGGCTAGGTGCCCCCCCTCAGCATGTCATCCATTGTAGTTCAGCGCCGGTCTTGCGCTTCAGGATTGACTAGCGGGAAATCCTCCCGTTAATCCCCGCCGCGAAGGCCTTTTTCCGCAAATAACTGGAAAAAGGCCTGCTAATTGCATCATTAAATGCATTTCACCCAATATTTTCTTGTAATAGATGGAGTTTTTCCAGTTAAGCGCCTCACCGAGGCTCTGACGGGAGTATTAGCTCCAGAAATTCCAGTTAAACCATTCGCTATCGCCTCAACGATGATGCCTTCGTGTTTTAGCAGCGCTTTTCGTCCGAGCAGAATATTCATCATGCGTTTTATTATTAGCTCAGCAGAAACTTATAAAGTCTAGCATAGGATCAAACAAAACCAAATAGAAAAAGTATATTTATCAATGTCTACAAAAAGGGCATTGTTTTTTTATATGCACAGGTTTATTATTCTTAATATATTCAAATAATCAAATATTACAAATATCAAAGAAGAAGGGTTGTCATTTGAAATGGTCCGGGAGATTTGAAGGCTTTACTTACCCTATGTTGCGTCGTGATCTAGTTGCGGGGTTGATTGTTGGCGTGGTTGCAATTCCATTAGGAATGGCATTTGCTATTGCTTCCGGCGTAAAGCCTCAGTTCGGTATTTATACGATCATAGTTGCCGGTATCCTGATATCGTTGCTTGGCGGGTCCAAATTTCAAATTGGCGGACCTACGGGAGCATTTGTCCCCATTCTATTTGGCATTGTCATACAGTACGGCTATGAAAACTTACTCATTGCCGGCCTATTAGCCGGGATTATTCTTGTCTTAATGGGCATTTTGAAGCTGGGTGTTTTAATTAGATACATTCCGCGGCCCGTTACCATTGGATTTACATCCGGTATCGCCGTTATTATCTTTTCAGGCCAAATCGGTAATTTCCTGGGACTAAGCAATCTACAACGCCATGAAGATTTTTTGTCTAATATGAACGAAATCGGGATGCATCTGTCTACCATAAATGTTTGGAGCGTTGTCACGGCCTTAATCAGTTTAGGGGTCCTATTAATCATGCCTAGAATCAGCGCTAAAGTTCCCGGTTCTTTAATAGGATTAATCATTTCCAGCATTGCCGCAACCTTATGGTTCAGCGGAAATGTGGCAACCATCGGATCCACCTACGGGGTAATTCCGAGCACTCTCCCCAGTCTCGCCATTCCTCCTATTTCATTCGATACAATCAAAGAGCTGCTTCCTCCTGCTTTTATAATTGCTATGCTTGGCGGTATTGAATCCTTGCTCTCGGCTGTTGTTGCAGATGGAATGTCCGGCAGCAGGCACAACAGTAATAAAGAGCTTATCGGCCAAGGGATTGCGAACATAGTCACTCCTCTATTCGGGGGAATTCCTGCAACAGGAGCTATAGCGCGGACTGCTACAAATATTAAAAGCGGAGCCGTATCCCCTATTTCCGGGATCGTTCATGGAGTCGTCGTTTTGTTAATCCTGCTATTATTCGCTCCGTTTGCTTCTGCCATCCCGCTTGCCAGTATGGCGCCTATTTTAATGGTAGTTGCCTGGAATATGAGTGAGAGAAGAGAATTTGCCCATATTCTCAAAACAAGAACAACGGACTCTTTGGTGCTTGTCATAACCTTCCTTCTTACCGTGCTTACAGATTTGACAACGGCTGTAGAAGTCGGATTGATCTTAGCCATCCTTCTATTCGTCAAACGGATGAGCAATATACTTACAGTGGCCAAAGTATTGCCGGATCCGTCATTGAAGCATGAAAAAGTGGGAGCCCATATGGTTAAAGATGATCATGACTGTCCTCAACTGAGTATTTTTACGATTGAAGGCCCTTTATTTTTTGGCGCAGCAAGCCTGTTCGAAAAGTCCATTATGGAAGCTCTCCCGTCCCGTCCTGCAATGCTGCTGCTTCGTATGGGAAAGGTTCCATTTCTGGACTCTACCGGGGAATCCAATTTGGCAAGCATCGTGCAGCATTTCAAACAATCAGGCGGGCTTGTGCTGATCTCAGGCATTCAAAGCCAACCTGAAGCCTATTTGAAAAGAACCGGATTAAGTGAACAAATTGGGGACGGTCATTTCTTTGAACATACGGGAGAGGCTATTGATTACGCAGTGGGAAAAATGGATCCAGCCAAATGCCTAGGATGCAAACACTTTGCATTCCGTGAATGCGCCGCTTTATCCAATCCGGCGACAGTTGGAAAGGCTAACGAGCAATAAAAGAACAGAATGAGCACCTTTCCGATCACTGGATAAGTGGGGAAAAGTGCTCTCTTATTCTCTGCTCAAGCCGGTAGGACTAAGGTGTTTCTGAACCCTGGTCTGCCCGGTTTACTTCGCGTTCAGCGCGCTTACTTTCAGCCCAGCCAATGAAACTGGCTTTCCTGCCGGGGCGCTGATGTGAACTGTTACTTGCTCGCCTGGCAGCAAGTCGAAGAAGTTATCGCTGAAGCGGATATTGCCCTGCGGCACATCCAGCTTCACCAGCCGCGCCACGCTGCCGACAGCGGTGACCGTCACGGTCTGCTCCGCCGCATCCACATCCACCTTCAAGGAGGTGGATGGCAGGCGCAGATCCTTAGGATCGCGCAGATAATACACATTGTCAGGCGCATTCCAGCCTTCGGCTGTCAGCTTGACAATGACTTCCTCCGGCGCGCGGCCGTTCAGTACATCAGCTTCCGGCAGGCTGCCAAGCTGTACAGCCCCATTGCTCGGGATACTCGCATCGAACAAGTGCGTGTAAACCTGTACGCCTGCGAAGTCATATACGCTCAGGCGAACTTTGCCCTCGTATGAAGCTACGCGGTCATTGACGACCCACACGCTCAGTGGCTGCCCCGGCTCATGGTCAAGCGACAGCAGCAGCGGGTGGTAGAACTTCCTCGCGTAGTAGAACGATGCCTTCGGCAGCAGCTCGTAATCGATCAGCGACCAGCTCGTGCCCGGCCAGCTGTCGTTATGCTGCCATACCAGCGCGCCGCTCGTCCGCTTCTTATTGCGGCGGTAATGTTCGATACCGTACTTCAGCCCTTCGGCCTGAGTGAGCATCGAAAAGTTCATGTATTCCTCAATGTTCTGAGGAATGCCCGTGAAGCCTTCCATCAGCAGAATGCCCTTCTGATGATTCGTATCTTTATTGCGGTACGCCATCTCAACACTGCCCCAATAGAACTCGCCCTCCGGTATGTTTTTCTCCAGCGTATAGCGGTTCGCTGAAGCATGCATCCCGAATTCGCTGCTGAACAAGGTGAAATCTTTTTTGTAATTCTTGAAGGTAACGCCCTCGATACTGTAATCGAGCAAAGGCACGTCACCGAATTGGCGAGGGTACACAGAGCCGTGCCATACCTGCCAGTTGTGGCGGTCGCCAACATCCGGATCGTTGGCGTCGTTGCCGCCGTAAGGCGAGGACGGCCAGTAAGCGCGGCTGGAATCGAGCTCCTCCAGCACTTCCGGAATCAGCTCGTGATAAATCACTTCGCCATAGAAAGGGCAAGTGATGTCACCGCCTGCTGATTTCATATCATACAGCCAATCGATTTCGTTGTTACCGCACCACAACGCCAAGGAAGCATGATTGCGCAGCCTCTTAACGTTGTAAATAACCTCGCGGCGCACGTTATCCATGAAATCGCGGTTGAAATCCGGGAACAGCGCATTGGCAAAGGCAAAGTCCTGCCATACGAGCACTCCGGTCCGGTCGCATTCCTCGAAGAATATGTCTTTCTCGTATATTCCGCCAGCCCACACACGCAGCATGTTCATATTGGAATCAACAGACAGGGCAATCAGATCGCGGTAACGCTGATCCGGTATAGCGCCGATGAAATTATCGGCCGGAATCCAATTGGAGCCTTTGGCAAACAGCTTGACGCCATTGAGAACGAAGACAAAAGCGTTCTGGCCTTCTTCATCCTTCAATTGCAACTCTATGATACGAATCCCAAACGGCTTCCGGTAACTGTCTACCTGTTCTCCATCAGCGAACAGCACTACTTCGAGCTCGTACAAGTACGGCTCTCCCAGGTCATGCGTCCACCACAATCGCGGAGCATTGACCCTCAAATCAACCGCTGCCGTCTTCCCGCTAACCGGCAGCTTAGAAGAGACCGCCACCTGACCATCGCGGTCCAACAGACGCACCTCGCACACACGCTCACGAGCAGCATCTTTGCGGTATGCCATTACATCTACATCAACTCGAACTATTGCTTCCTGCACACTAGCAGCTATCGACCGAGCATATACGCTGTCCAGCTTGGCCCAGCGCTTGCGTTCGATGCGCACCTTGCCCCAGATGCCTACAGTCACCATCCGCGGGCCCCAATCCCAACCGAAGTTCATCGCGGCCTTACGCAGCCACGGACGCTCCTTCGTATAAGAAGACCATTGAAACAGCTCCTTGTCACGGTTATGCAAATACAGCGGGTCGAACTTCACCGCGATAGTGTTCTTGCCGTTACGCAATACTCTTGTAACGTCGAAGGTGTGCGCCATCAGCGCATTGTCCGTTTTACCGATTTCGAGTCCGTTCACATATACAGTTGCAAATGTATCGAGCCCCTCAAAAGTCAGCTCCTGTCTTTCCTCGCTGCTCTCTTCCACAACGTAATCGAACTGGGTCCGGTACCACCATTCCTTTTGCTCAATCCACAGGCTTTTTGCATCGTTATGTCCGAAATAAGGATTTTCAATAATCTTTCTTTCAATCAAAGCGGAGTGCACATCGCCCGGCACCTTCGCCGTAATCCAGAAACGGTCGTCCAATCCGGCAGAGGCTACCTCAAGCGGTCTCTTCGCTCCTACGTCAAAATGTTGAATTCTCCAAAGACTTGCCAGTTCCATAAGCTCCCTCTTTCCTTCTACTGCCATTATTCCTGCTCCAAATGAATAGATGCATCCCCGCGGAATTCGCTTGGAGTCTTGCCTGTATACTTTTTGAAAATTTGACTGAAATATTTAACGTCCTCATATCCGACGGTTACGGCAATTTCACTGATTTTGGCCGGAGAAACCGATAAAATCTCCATCGCGCGGCGAATTTTTTGCTTAGCTACATAATCGCCGAACGTCATGCCGGTTTCCTTCTTGAATACTTCGCTTAAATGATTTGGATGCAGATGAACATGCTTGGCCACCTGCTGGAGACCAACATCTTGGCCAAGGTGCTCCTCAATATATGCCATCGCTTTCTGCGCGTGTGTTGCTTGTCCTTCAGCCAGCTGATTGTGGTACAGCTTCATGACCGAATATAAATGTTGAAACAACGCATCCTTGGGCGTAATAACGCTCAACTTGAGATGAAAATGCGCTGGAGTCTCTTCCCTTGCACTCGTACGCCCAGTTGCAGTCATTACCCTTTGTAGCCACCGATGAGCCGTGAGGGCAATCGAATGTACTAACGCTTCCATCGACTCCAGCGTCATCTGGGGGTCCTCAAGCTGCTCATGAAGCATTCGCTGCACCCAACCTTTCAACGCAACCGGATTATCCTCCAGAAGGATCGAAGAAAGCTCCAGCTCCTCCTCATGCGAGCAAACAGTCTTACCGCCTTTGCGCTGCATGATATCCGCATAATTCAGCATACTATCGCCAATTAATGACTTATAACCGAACGCCTCGCTCGCTGTTGTGTATGATTCATGAAGCTGCCTCAGCTGTTCCACCGGTTTGCCTACGGCTACAAACAGCTTGCATTTCAACAAACGTTCGATCTTCCCAATGACATAACGTATATTCTGATCATCAAACGGCTGCTCTTTTTTCAATCGGATAGCTACGATTATCCGTCTTTTCTCCAGCAATGTCTCACAACTGAATAAATCCCGCAGCATGTTTTCGACCGCAAACAGCAGCAGCGACTCTGAACCAGGCGATTCATGCCAGCCTTCCGCCGATAATATAATGATTTGCTGCCAGACCCCGACTGAATTCGTTTCTTCACATATCCGCGGGAAAAAGGTGGTCAGAAGATGAGGCTCGATCCCCTCCGTCTCCCCATCCACCACCCAGCGCTCGAATAACCGGTTGCGGGCCTCCTTGTGCTGGAAATGCCCCTGGCTGTGTGCAGCCCATTTCTCTTCAATCCGCTGCTTGGCTTTCAGCACGGTTTTAATGATTTCCTCCGGCCTGCTCGTTTTCAACAAGTAGTCGCTGACTCCCTGACGGATCGCTTGTTGAGTATAAGCGAAATCATCATAGCCCGACAGGACGATGACCTCCAGCTCGGGATTGATCCGCTTCGCTTCGTCCGCAAGCTGCAGGCCCGTCCTGCCGCTCATCCGGATATCCGTCAGCAGTATATTTGGACGCTCTTTGGGGATTCTCTCCAAAGCCTCTTCGGCAGAAGCCGCGGGCTCCAGAAGCTCCATTCCAAGCTCCCCCCAGTTAATTACCTTAGCCAGTCCGGTACGAATAATAACTTCATCATCCACGATCATGATTCTCATGATGTCCCTCCAGAATGGGGATAGTAAAAGAGATGCGCGTACCTTCGTGCTCCCTGCTCTCGATAACCAGACCTGCATCCATGCCATAATGAAGCTGCAGCCGTTCATGCACATTTCTCAGGCCGTAGCTGGCATCAGGCACAAGCTGCTCTCCCGAAGGATATAAATGGCTGCGAACTGTCTGCAGCTGCTCCTCCGACATTCCTATTCCATCATCCAACACAAGAAAGCTCATCTTGTTAGCTCTACGCTCTACGTACACCGTAATCATCCCCTTTCCCTCTTTTTTCTGAATACCATGGATCATCGCATTTTCCACTAAAGGCTGAAGCAAGAGCTTGAGCATGTAATTATCCTGCAATTCCGGATCAACGACGATATCCACATCGAACTTGTCTGGATAACGGATAGATTGTACCTGGACATAGTTCTTGATATGGGCAAGCTCTTGATGAACCGGACAAAACTCCTTGCCTTTATTTAAGCTGAAACGAAGAAAGTCACTTAAAGCCCCAACCATATCAGCGATTCGCTTTTCCTCGTTCATTAAAGCAATCCAATGAATCGAAGACAATGTATTATACAGAAAATGCGGATTGATCTGGGCTTGCAAGGCCCTCATGTCTGCTTCCTTCTTTTGCGCTTCGTTACGGATGAGTTGCTTCTTCAGCTTCTCGATATGCATACCAAGCATATTATAGCTCTCCGCCAGCTTGCCGATTTCATCGGACGAACCCACTGTATAAAGGGGTAAAGGCTCCTCAGGATTGACTTTGGATAGCAATCTCGTCAACACCCGCAGCGGGTTAGTCACCCGGTGGATTAAATACAGTATTAATCCAGAAGTAGCGATCACCGAAAGGACGATAGCAGCAACAGTAAGCTGGATAATATACCCGTTCTGCGCTTTGTACAATTCGAAGGGAATAACTCCGACAAGCTTCCACCCGACGAGCGGCTCCCGATAATACAATATCGTTTTCTTCATATGCCCTTCACCATCGTTCAAGCTGCCGTACATATCCGGCTTCATTTGGGATGAAACACCTGGAAGCAAGGATTCGAAGGACTGCGAAAGCCAGCTTTTATCGGTTGCCGACAGAATGATCCCCCTATCGTTCACAAGCGCCACTTGCCCTTGTCCATCTCCCAGCTTCGGCTCCGACCAATAACGGGAAATAACCTTCTCATCCAGACTGATGACCATCCAGCCCAAGGTCTCATAATTGTTAACACTACGCAGCGGACGAATAAACGAAATTACATTCCTACGCCCGGCAAAGTTCTCCACGCTGTATACACCGGTCCATATTTTATCTGTAACATCTCGAATGTTCAACTGCTTGTTTAAATCCGATTCATACAAATTAATAGTGGATAACGCGTCCTTGGCTTTCTCCGGATAAATCATAATATTGGAAATGTACTCCTTGGAGCTGCCCAGATTTGTCGTAAACGCAAGAATGCGCGTCCGCGCGCTCATATCTTCCTCAGAACTCGATAAATATTGTTGGATGTCACTTTGGCCGATTAGAAAGAGAGACATATTCTCGACATCCTTAATAATGAAGCGAAGGTTTCCATCCATCTGACGCAGCGTATCAATACCCGCTTGCTCGGTCTTTTCCTCAGTAATTTTGGATGAGATGCTAAACGCAAATCCCCCAAGAAATAACAGGGGGATGAGCGAGGTTACAAGCATGATAAAGGACAGCTTTCTCCGTAAAGAATGTCCCATCCATTGCAACATCGATCCCTTCCCCCTGCCTAGTGAATAACTAACCCTTGACCGCTCCCGCCGTCATGCCTTTCATTACCTGCTCCTGGAACATCAGATAGACCACTATGGTAGGAACGACCGCAATCGTCATAGCCGCCAAGGTTAAGCTGTAGTCCGTTTGAAACCCATCTGCAAAGGTCGCGATACTGAGCGGAAGTGTTTTAAGACTCGATTTACTAATAAAAACAAGAGCAAAAGAAAAGTCATTCCAAAAGTGCAAGAAGCTAAGAATCGTAACCGTTGAGAGAGCCGGCAAGGAAATGGGCAGCATAATGCGCATAAACACACCCCATAGCCCCGTTCCGTCAATAAACGCTGCCTCTTCTATCTCCTTAGGTACGGATGACAAGTAGGCTGTAAGCACGAAAATAGCAGTCGGCAGAGCGAAGGATGTATAAGGAAGAACCAGCGCCCAATACGTATTTAATATGGAGAGCTGCTTCATAAGAATAAATAATGGTACCAAGGTGCTGTGAATCGGAATAAGCATCCCTACTACGAAAAATCCTAAGATCAGGCCTTTGAAGCGAAATTTCAGTCTTGCAATGACGAAAGCCGCTAGTGCAGACAAAAATAATGTAAGGGCCAGCGACACCAACGATACAATAACCGAATTGACGAAAGCCACGCCCATTTTCGACGTTTGCCAAGCCTTAACAAAGTTTTCAACCTGCCACGTGTGCGGAAGAGAAAAAGGCGTATTAATAAATTCCGCATTCGTTTTAAAGGCACTGATAACCAACCAAAATAATGGATATAGCGTTAAAATACCATAAAGAGTCAGAAGAAGCCAAAACAAGCCCTGTCTCCATTTCTTCAAGGAATGGCTTGCAGGTGATTGTACGTTTGCTTTTTGATAAGATGCGGCTGAATTGTTCATACTCACGTCCTCCTTTCTATGCGGTTTTGGATTTTCTGCTTGTAAGCCATTGGCTCGTTCCGATAAAGAGCAGACTCAATATAATAATGGAAGTCGAAATCGCGCTTCCATACCCGTAGCGGTACGATGAGAACGTAGAGTTATACATATAGGTCGCGAGCAGCTCGGTAGAGTGGGCCGGACCGCCTTTAGTCATAACATACACCAGGTCGAAGGACTTCAAGCTGCCTGAGATACATAAAATGATGGCAACCTGTACGGTACTCCAGATCATCGGTAGTGTAATAGAAACCAGCTTTCTAGCACCAGTAGCTCCGTCAATCTGGGCCGCATCGTGGATTTCTCCCGGAATATTTTGCAACGCGGACACGAAAATAATGAGGTACAAGCCCACAAAGCTCCAAGTAAGCGGAGGAATCAACGAAAAAATAGCTATGTGCTGGTCAGACAACCACTGCAGCTTCCAGCTCCCCAAACCGAGATAATCCAGCAAAAAGTTAAGGATACCGATCTGCGGATGATAAATGTACGACCAAATCATCCCTATAACAACGGACGACATAACCATCGGCATAAAAACAGCTGAACGCAGAAACCGTTGAAGAGGGTTGCTCTTAAACAAAACAATAGCGAGTATTAAAGCAAGCGGTAATTGTCCAAATACAGAGGCAAGCACAAAAATAACGTTGTTTTTCAACGCCCGCCAAAATACTGTATCATGAAGAACCTCCACATAATTGTCCAAACCAATAAATCGAGCAGCCCCAATACCTTTCCAATCAAAAAAACCGTAATAAGCCGACCAAATGACCGGTACAAAAACAAACAAGCTATAAATTAATAAAGATGGCAGAAGGCCGAGTACAACAAAACGTCGTACATGCAAGGTATTCATCAATTATCACTTCCTTTTCAAAAAATAAGCAGCCCCCCGCAAGGGAGGGCTTGCTATTCCGAGGTATTCGTCTTACTTACGAATAGCACCCGCCTGTGCATCTTGTATTTTCTTCGCGATAGCTTCAGGATTGCCACCACTCAGAAGCTCTTGAAGACCATTATTAGTCACTTCAACTGCAGCAGAGCTCAGCTTAGAGTCGTATACCGGAACAATTTTCACATTTTTCATAAGCTCGTTCAGTTCAACAAACAAAGGATGTGCTTTGGATTTGTCCACTTCGATTTTGTAGCTTACCAAGGTGCTGCTACCCAATGTAGCCTTTTGTCCGTCAGGTCCGGCCAGAGCATACAGCAGTTCGTTAGCCGCTTCTTTCTTTGTGCCGCTTACTTTCTTGCTCATACCCATACCTGTTCCTACAACACCTGCCGTCGATTGTGCATTTCCTTTACCGCCATCGACTGCTGGGAGAACCGTAATATGAGTGGTATCCAAAACTTCCTTCGGCGCATTGTTTACCAGGTTCGCAAGAGCCCAGCCACCATCCATGAACATAGCTGCTTTGCCTTGGAAGTAAAGTTGCATCATTTGGTTTTCATCGATGCTGTTAAAGCCGTCTTGGAATGCCTTCGATTTGCCTAGATCTTGAAGCACAGTTAATGCTTTCACGAATTCAGGATCTGTAAACTTTGCACCGTCCTGCTTAACGGCTTTCATAAACCAGTCGGTACCTGTTACACGATCACCAATTGTACTGAAGATAGTGGATTGTGCCACCCAGTTTGCCTTGTTACCAAGCGCCATAGGAATGACGTTGTTCTTATTGAAGGTATCGATTGCGGTTTTAAGCTCGTCCCATGTTTTTGGAACTTTCACGCCATATTTATCAAAAATAGCTTGATTATAATAGATGAATGAGCTTGGAGCCAGGTTCATCGGAACGGAATAAGTTTTGCCGTCCACTGTGTATCCGTCCAAAGCATTCGGGATGAAGTTATTTTTCCACTCCGGCTTGGAGTTCAAAAATTCGTCGATCGGCTGAAGGAGGTCGCCATTAACAAATTCCTTTGTCATAGCATCCGGCCACATAACGAACAGATCCGGCATCTCATTAGCAGCAGCAACGGTCCGCAGGCGAGTTTTTAAGCCGTCTGTCGGAAGTCCTTCTACTTCAAGTTCAACTTCAGGATGCTGGGCTTTATAGTCATCCAAAATTTTTCTCATTGCAATTCCTTTTGCATCCTGGCCTGTCCAGTTGTGCCACACGGAAAGCTTTACTTTCTCTTTGGAAGCGCCGACTGATGCGCCTGCTCCACTATTATCAGCTGCTGGTTGGCCGCCGCATGCTGCAAGCACAGAAGCGGATACTAGCATTGTTGTAGCTACTTTAATTGCTTTATTCATCGTTATATCTCTCCCCTTGTTTTGTTTCTGTTTTCATTCTATAAGTAGGAAGCTATTTCAGTAAGGGGAATTTCATAAGCAGCATGGTAGAAAAATATCGGATGTAGAATTATGGAGCTTTGATCCTCTCTTCATTATTAATTCTCCAAGCATCTCATTCTCATGCAAGGACCGGAAAAAGCCGGCTTTCCCTCATAGAAGGAAAACCGGCCTGTTATTTTAAAAAATTCACGCAGCAAAGCAGGATGGCTAAGCCATCCTGCTCACTTGTTGTATCGTGTAACGCTTTATTATTTAGCTGCTTTATTTTTGGCAATCGCTGCTTCGAACTCTTTAATCAAGTTGTCGCCGCCTGCTTTACGCCATTTGTCGATCGCTGCTGTAAAGCCGGCATCGTCCAATTTACCAACGATGTAATTAGTTTGCGCATCCCACATCATTTGATCCAGTTCTTTACCGCGTTCCGAGTAAGTTTGTGAAGATAGAGTCAGAGTTGGGTTATGAACAGCATACTTCAAGTTGTCCGGCTCCATTTTGTAACCTTTCATTGCCAATGGAGTATCTTTCAATTGAGGTACGTTGTAAGTTTCAAAGTTCAACAAGCTATCGCGGTATGGCTTAACTTCACGGTTAAATGCAGTCAAATCAACCCACTCAACCAAATTGTTTTCAGCTTTTTTGAAGTGAACGCCTTCGATACCACGTTTTTGCAGGGTGGACATATCCGCATCCAACAATTTATCCATGAATGTCAAAATACGTTTCAGTTCAGCTTCGGTTTTCACAGTCGATTTCGGGAATACCAGCAAGCCGTTGTAACCATTTTGTGCGGCAACCTTAAATCCTTGAGGTCCTTCCATAGGGACAACATCTAACTGAGCTGTAGGGACTACCTTAACCAAACGGTCCTGGATATTCGCAGCGTTTGTCGCCACGCCGTTCAATTTAAGAACCGAACGACCGGACTCAAATGCTTTATCCAATTCTGTGCCATCTAGAGCTGGGAAGTCTTGATTGATAAGCTTCTCTGCATAAAGGCGCTTGAACAATTTCAGTACATCCATAAATTGTGGTGTCAAAAACTCTGGTGTCAGCTTGCCATTGGCATCTGCGCCCCAACGGTTAACTCCACCTTGGGCTACGGCAAAACGAGTCAATAGAGACGATGGACCTTCGTTGTACTTTTTATCCAACATAAAGGCATAAGTATCATTTTTTCTCAGGTTCTTAGCTATTTCATACCACTCATCCAGCGTTTTAGGCATTTTCATTCCGTTAGCATCTAAAATATCTTTACGGAAAATAAACGCTGGGCGCGCTATTTCACGGAATTGCGGAATTCCATAAAGCTTGCCATCAACCTTAATATTTTCGTAATACTGCGGGTTCTGTGCGGATAGGTTTTTGTAATCCTTAAGTAAAGGACCTACTTCCCAGAATTGTCCACCCTGAATCGCATTAATAACAGTTGGCACATAGCTAACCATCAAAACCTTTGGCAATTCGTTAGCAGCGATCATTACGTTAATTTTCTCGTCATAAGTAGAAGCAGGTACCCACTGGATGTTTAGTTTAGTATTAGTGCCTTTTTCAAGAGCTTGCTCAATTACATTCCCTTTAGCTGGAATATCGCCTACTTGTTTAAAGACCATAGACAGGTCCAAAGGTGTAGTATCTACTTTAGGAGCTTCTGCCTTAGGAGCTGTCGATGTCCCATTTGTTGCTGTTTTTGCAGGTTCTCCGCTGCCGCAGGCAGCTAAAACTCCCATTGCTAATGTAACAGACCCCATAGTTGCAATCCACTTTTTATGTTTCATTGTATACCACGACTCCTTTTCTTTCTGTATATATTGAGGGTTTAGGTTACCCAAACCTTTCGGTGTTCATCTTGCTGCTCCGACTCCACTTCATAAAATACAGATGCAGAAGATTGGATTCCATCAACTTGAACGTTGAATGCGCTTCCAACAAATCCACTTAAAGTCAGCATCACATCCATTAGCTCCAGATTAAAATGTAATAATTTGGAATGAAAGCGCGTAACATTTAGTCTGTAAACAAGCTGCCAACTATCAGGTCCAAGCTTGCTTGTCATAATGTCTTTGGCGCTAAGAAAAGTATACCTTTCTTATTTCGTTTCAAACAATCATCTTTATTTAACTTCCTAAAAAAAGCTGAAAAACCCTTGTGGAATAAGGTTTTTAACCACTTTTCGCACATAATCCATCATCACTTTTTCACGTAAAAAATCATCAAAAATTAATTTTTGAACATGGCTGTATATTGCAGATTCGATTCATTCGACTGTCAGTTGCTCTCCAAACAGCACACAGTATCCAAGCTGTCTATGATACCGAGCATGCGTATGTTATCAGTTTGGAACGAATCATTCATGGCACCCGCGTATAATAGAAGGTTGATACAATCATCGGTTGCAGCAATATTCACTCCTAATATAGCATTTAATTTGCTCTTAATTATGCTACAATTATATCCATAAGAACATCGCTAAGGAGGTAAACAATTATGCCTACAATCCGTCCGATTTCAGATTTGCGTAATAACGCGAATGAAATATCCGAATTTTGCCACCGGGAGCGTGAGCCTGTATTTATAACTAAGAATGGCACTGGTGACATGGTTGTCATGAGTATCGAGGAATATGAGCGTCAGCAGGCCTTGATCGAACTATATAGCAAGTTGTCCGAAGCTGAAGCTGAAATTGCTGACGCCGCTATCGGAGAGGACTTCTTGGAAGTGTCCCGGAAGTTAAGGTCAAACATTCGTGGAAAAATATAAAGTGCTCATTTTCCCAGCTGCCAAGAGGGATTTACAGGAAATCATCGATTATCTTAATGAACAATCATCCTATGATGATTTCAAGTTATATGATGACATTAGTGATCAGATCGCATCACTTGGAGATCTGCTGTTTCGATGCCCTTTGACCAAAAATTCCACGCTTCGGTTGAAGGGTTATCGTGTTTTAGCCGTGCATGGCTATCTGGTGTTTTATGTAGTCAAGAGCGATGTTGTGCAGATCAGACGTATTTTGCATGGGAAAAGACATTACGACTCATTATTGTAAAAGAGCGCCTCATCCTTCAGCCATTAGAGCATCCGGCATTGTCTATCTATACCAAATAAAAAGATGCAGCCCGACTTGTTTCATGTCTGGCCGCATCTTTTATTTCTTACTTTCATGATCTTTAGTAGCCAACCGGACTTCACTCAGCAATAAGCTGGCTCTCTGTGTGAAACCAAGCTGCCGCAGCCTCAACCTCTGAAGAAGTTAATTGATGACCGAAACGCTCCCAATGTACCTTAACCGATGCGCCGGCCTCACTAAGAAGCGTTTGGAGCTCCTCGGTCTCCCCGGCTGAACAGATCGGGTCGTTAGTCCCGGCACCAATAAAAATCGGTATACCTGACAAATCCGGAATCGGAATCCCTCTCCGCGGAACCATAGGATGATGAAGAATAGCGCCTTTGAGCGTCTGCTTATAATGGAAGAGCAGACTGCCTGCAATATTGGCCCCATTGGAGTATCCCACCGCCACTAGATTGCCGCGGTCAAATCCGTAGAGGGTTGCAGCCTCATCCAGAAAGTCATTCACTTCCTTGGTACGGAAGATCAAATCTTCTTCGTCAAACACACCCTCTGCCAATCGTCTGAAGAAACGTGGCATCCCATTTTCCAGTACATTTCCTCTAAGGCTAAGTATCGAAGATTCCGAAGAAATTCGTTTGCCCAGCGGCAGCAAATCTCGTTCCGTTCCTCCGGTACCGTGAAATAGAACTAACGTCGGAGCTTCTGGGCGGCTGCCCTTTTCAAAAAGATGCTTCATCCTTGTTTCCCCTCCAATACCCTAACTTGGATAGGCAGCAGATTGGCTTCGATTTGAGAGCGCGCTGACTCGAACCACTCCGGCAGCATCAATTTCTCGCCTAGTGTCTCTGCAGATTCGTCATGAGCGAAGCCCGGTGGATCCGTAGCGATTTCAAAAAGTATTCCGCCTGCCTCCCGGAAATAAAGAGCATTGAAATATTGACGATCTATGATCTCGGTTGGACGATAGCCGTAATCTTGCACCGAGCTTCTCCATTCCGTATGTTGTTCGAAATCCAAAGCACGCCATGCGATATGATGAACTGTTCCTGCACCGTCGATGCCCCTGCCCATGACAGCCAACGGTACGTCAATAACGTTGCCGATATCTCCTTTGGACCGATAGCGGGCATAAGCAACGTCCTCTGCCACTTTTTCCAGGCCGAGCAGATGCTGCAATACATCCATAGTTTTCATCGGGTTGGTGCTGAAGAGAACAGCGCCTCCGAACCCTTTGATCGCTTGATCTGCCGTGATACCATCGAATGACCAGCTGCTCTGCGGCCCCTCTTCACGTTCGACAAGCTCCAGACGCAAGCCCTCATTATCTGTGAACTGCAAGTATTGCTCTGAAAAACGGCTTACCTTCGTAACCGAGACACCGTGGCTTTCCAATCTGTTCTCCCAAAATGCAAGCGAGCCCGGCGGTACCACATAAGTGGTAATACCCACTTGCCCTCCGCCAATTCTCCCTTTGCGGGAATCCGGCCACGGAAAGAACGTAATAATAGTTCCCGGGCTTCCCGCTTCGTTGCCGAAATACAAGTGATATACATCAGGAGCATCGAAGTTAATTGTTTTCTTAACGAGACGAAGACCCAGAATACCAGCATAAAAATCAACATTCTCCTGTGGATTTCTTGCAAAAGCAGTGATATGGTGAATACCTGTAGTTTGTAGTGACATTTTGAATTCCTCCTTTATTGTTTTCCCTACTTGTTAATTGAGTATTCGAATTAATTAAGTATTCCATCCAAGGAATATGCTCCTGCACCTGTCAAAGCTATTCCAATTACGATCACAATGAGCACGAGCGGATATTCGTAACCATTGGCTGTTGACCAAATCCCATTTTTCCCATGAACTTTGGCAATGGCTCCAAGCATAGTCAACGTGATAAGCACAGCGGCTAGAGGAGTAAACAACCCTAGTGCAAAGAGCACTCCACCGATCAGCTCCATCAATCCAGCCAATACCGCCATCGCTACTCCCGGCTTAATACCGACCGATTCCATCCAACCGCCTGTTCCTTTAGGCCCATAGCCTCCAAACCAGCCAAACAGCTTCTGAGCTCCATGTCCTGCAAACAATAACCCAACTACCAAACGAACCAATAACAATCCAAATGCCATCATTAAAATCATCCTCCATTTAGTTTTAATTTAACAATCTTTATTTTAAGATATAGGGCGAGAAAAACGGCCATCGAGATGGCTATTGCTCCTCTGCTCCTTTTCCTAATTTCTTAAGCAGTTCGACAGCTATCAGCTTTTCATCCTGAGAAAGAGCTTTGGTTAAGCTATGGATAGTAGCGGCATGATCAGGAAAAATACGGTCAAACATGGCATTGCCTTCTGTAGTGATCTCAGCGAATATGACCCTGCGGTCATCTTTGCAAGGCACGCGCTTCAGGAGTCCTTTCTTTTCCAGCTTGTCGATATTGTACGTAATGCTTCCACTCGTAATCAATATCTTCTCCCCAATTTGCTGCAAAGGAATTTTCCCCTTCGTATACAACACTTCGAGAATCATAAATTCGGAAGGTGACAAGC
Organism: Paenibacillus sp. GCM10027630; assembly: GCF_042676305.1. NCBI lineage: Bacteria > Bacillati > Bacillota > Bacilli > Caryophanales > Paenibacillaceae > Paenibacillus > Paenibacillus sp. GCM10027630. The sequence continues at coordinate 67,344 of NZ_JBHTGY010000013.1, forward strand.
CGTATTCCTTCATATCCTTGACAGCTCGGTCCATCACGGTTCTATAAGCTTTGGAAAGTACAACGAATAGCTTGAGCGAAGATGCATGTTCCTTATCTAATTCGATTGGCATTTTTAAGTCACCTCCTGCGATGTCTTTGATTTAATTATCTTAAATTAAAGATATATCATTTACTCATCCCTGTCAATAGCAAATCACATAATCACAGCATATTTTTTAAATATTCATTGTTATGTGCAGCAGAAGCAACGTCTACAAGCTATTATAAGAAAAACGCCTTGCGGCGTCCTTGGTGTACCCTTTCGTTTGTACGTGGGGAGGGATGGATGTGGGATTCCGGTCGCTGTTGAAGCTCGTGTTCCCTCGAATTATAGGCTTGCAGCGGTGGGAACACGTGCTTCAAAGGTAGGTTGCATACCCGAGCAGTCACCGGAGGTGACGACCAGGGCGGACGCTATCGCTCCTCCACCCCACACCCATGCCCTCTTTTGTTCTACTCTGTGCTTTGCCTTACTTCCTTATTCCCTAACCGTTCTTCGATCCGGTATTCCAAAGACATACATCTCTTTGTAGTACTGGGTGAACCCCTCAAACTTATACTTTCTCGTCCCTTAAGAAAACCGTCAGGGAAAATTGTTTCCTGGCGGTTTTCTTGTGTGCATGTGCAACCCTCTAGCTCATAATTTCCTCTTACGGAACGTCATTCCTCTATTTGTCTTACATTCCTTCGAATTCATCATTCTACGGAACTACGATCCGTTATTTCGTCTATAAGCTGCCGAATTGCCCTTATTTCAAGCAAATAAGTGATCGTACTTCCGTTTCACTTGAATGTTTACGTGTGCATATCCAAATAGCGCATCCCTGTTCCCCCCGCCTGACGACTTGTTGAAACTACGCGCTGCTTCTCGAGTTCTTACCAAAATCATTCCAGCTAACCCTTATTTCTAAGAAAAGCTTCTGATCGAAGCCCTTTCGATGAAGATACATTCGTGTCTAAGCGGTAGCTTTTCTTGCAATATCAGATTTCTTCAGCTCCGCTGAAAACTTATTAAATCTGATATTATACGCAAAAAAGCCCAGTCAGCCAGCCGTAAAACCGACCGATGACTAAGCTTCCTTACGCTTACGCTATATAGCCTTTCTTCAATTCTTTATTGCCTGGATAAATCCTTCCACTTGTTCTGTAATCTGCCTAGCCCTATATCTGCTGCAATAGCAAGAAGCGCCGCAGGAATCGCTCCAGCATAAATCCGAACCGGATTTCGCAGGTTAATTCCTGAGTAAATCTCCCTCCCCAGCCCATCCCCTCCAATTAAAGGAGCCATAGTAGCGACACCAATAGCTATAACTGCCGCCACACGTAATCCTGCTAGAAGAAATGGAACAGACAACGGTAATTGAACCTTCCACAAAAGCTGAACCGGGTTCATTCCCATTCCTTTACCGGCATCCGTAATACTTCGGTCAACCTGCGTCAAGCCGACATATGTGTTCCGTATAATAGGAAGTAAAGAATATAGAAACAGTCCGACGACTACCGTATAAAAGCCTAGCCCGAACACTATCATCAAAATAGCTAGTAAAGCTATGCTTGGAAACACCTGTATCACGTTGGCGGCTGGCAAAATGATGGAACTCCATCTCTTATTTCTGGCGCTTATAATTCCAAGAGGTATGCCGATGATGAGAGCCAGACCAATTCCGCAAAGCACCATAAGTATATGCTGCAACGTTAGCTCCAGCAATTGTCCGCTATGATCGGATACATAGGTGATCAGCTGCATCAAAAGGTTGGGATTTGTCGTTTCCATCTTACACCCCCTCTAATTTTACTTTAGTAAACCCGTTTTCTTCAAAAATTCCACCGCTACATCCTTTTCGTTCCGCTTTTTCACATCGACCTCGTAGTTTAGGCCTACCATGGTTTCCGCGTTTATCTTGCCGACCAGCAGTTGAATTACATCATTGAGCTCTGGATGCTTCTGCAGCGTTTCTTTTCTTATAACCGCTGAAGCGTCATAGGGAGGGAAAAACTGCTTGTCATCCTTCAACGTCTTTAACTCAAACTGCTTTATTCTTGCATCAGTGGAGTAAGCGAGCACTATGTCCACCTTTTTATTCGATACCGCTTCATATACTAATCCGATTTCCATCGGAAGGGTTTGCCCAAAGGAGAGACCGCCGTAATGCTTCATAAAAGCTTTGTAGCCGTCATTATCACGTTCCAGCCAAGTTGTGTCCACACCGATTTTCATATCCTTGGCTTTATCTGTCAGATCGGATATGTTCTCTAATTTATACTGATCAGCAAGCTCCTTGCGTACCGTAAATGCATAGGTGTTCTCAAAGCCGTAAGGATCAAACCATTTGAAATCCATACTCTTATCAAAACCTGCTTGCGCTTGCTGTAGTACTTTAGCACGGTCCTTCGTTTGTTCAATCTCGAAGTACCCATTAAAAATTTCACCTGAATATAAGGTTGCCATATCCAGCTCTTTGCTCTTCATTGCTTGAATGATGACAGGACTTGCAGCCAAATCAGGGACTACTTGCACTTTCAACTCAGTCCGTTCTTCCACCAACGCTTTGTACATTTCCGCAATAATTTTAGGCTCTGTATAGGTTTGAGCACCAATTTTGATCGTATCGCCTTTACCTTTACTGCATCCTGCTAATAACACGGACATCGACAACACCAGTATTCCAATCGTTCCTGTGATTCCTCTAATCATGAACTCCTCCTATAAGATCCGTATATTTTAAACTGTTGAAGGTAAAGCTGAATTCAGGCGCTTCCTTTTCTGACCGATTCTCTCCATGAAGCCAAGTAGATAGTCTGCCAATAAAGCGAGTACTATTGCGGCAATCGCTCCTGTAAAAATCAATTCCTGCTTATTAACGCCAATTCCCGAAAAAATCAGTACCCCGAGTCCACCGCCGCCAATTAGCGAAGCTAGAGTCGTCCAGCTGATGATATAGACCGTTGTCATTCGAATACCCGATAAAATATAGGGCAATGCTATTGGCAGCTGAATGAATGCAATCCTTTGAAAAGATCCATAGCCCATACCTTTAGCAGCCTCCAGAATGCTCTGATCAGCAGATTCAAATCCGGCATAAGTATTTCTTAATAAAGGCAGCAGGGCGTACAGGAACAGCGCAAAGATTGCAGGCTTCATGCCTACCCCCATAATCGGGATCAACAAAGCTAACAGAGCCAGGCTTGGAATCGTTTGAAACAAATTGGCCAGGCCGAATACGCATGATTTAACAAACCGATTTTGGGTATTGGCCAAAGCAATTCCTAATGGAATCGCAACCAAGCCCCCCAGAATAACAGCGATAGCTGAAATCCACAAATGCTCTAAAGCAGCTGCACCTATATCCGGATACCGATCCTTCAAAAACTCAGCGTAGCTTGCCCACCAAGATCTACCCGACATCTGCGGCACCCCCCGTATTAATGGACATGGATGTATACAGATCAGCCATATGTCTAACAACGGTACCTCTAGTAATCAGACCAATAAAACGATTTCCTTCACCTAATACAGGAATATTCGACAGCTGATGCTTATTCATCAATTGAAGCGCCAATATTAATGGAGTCCCTGTTGATACCGAATGCTCCACAGGCCTCATCACATCTGCAACCGTCTGTCCTTCCCCATCATATTGATCGAGAACCCGGTACACCGAGACGACACCTTTCAAAATGCTCTGAGCATCTACGATAAACAGTGAATCGACCCTGCGTTTTTCCATAATCTGAATAGCTTCAGCGAGTCCTCTTGTTGGCAGCGCCGTAGCCGGACTTTCCACCATAACATCATCCACCCTCGGCATTTCTTCTGGAAGCATGCCTTGCTGCAGCCGTTTTTGACCGATAAAGCTTTTGACAAAATCATCTGCGGGATGTCTTAATATTTGCTCCGGTTTCCCCTGTTGGACCACCTGCCCATCCTTCATAAGGACAATCGTATCCGCGATTCGGATCGCTTCATCCATGTCATGGGTAACAAAAATAATCGTTTTCTTCAACTCCTGCTGCAATCGGACGAGCTCATCCTGCAGCTGCTCACGGCTAATGGGATCTAGTGCGCTAAAAGGCTCATCCATCAGGATGATATCGGGATCAGCAGCCATAGCACGGATTACGCCGACACGCTGCTGTTGACCTCCGCTAAGCTCGGAAGGATACCTGGATCCGAATACTTCAGGGGGCATATTAACTAAACGAAGAAGTTCATCAACCCTTGCCTCTGTTCGGGACTTATCCCACTTCAATAAGGAGGGAACGACAGCCACATTTTTCGCTATCGTCATATGGGGGAATAAACCGATGTTTTGTATGACATAACCAATCTTCCTTCGCAGCTCTACCGGGTTCATTTCCATAATGCTTTGGCCTTCGATGAGGATAGTCCCGTCTGTAGGTTCAATCAATCGGTTGACCAGCTTCATGGTTGTCGTTTTTCCGCAGCCGCTGGGTCCAATAAGTACAGTGATCTCTCCTTTCTTAAAATGTAAGTTCACATTGTTCAAAGCCTTAAAACCATCGTCATAGACTTTGTTAACTCCCGTCATTTGAATCATGAGGAGCACTCACCTTTCTTTCTGTTGGGATGTTTCAATCCTTTGTACGAACGGTTTCCTTATCACATCCTTAAATAGAATTTACTGCAGCTCTGCGTAGTACTGGTAAGAGGTAAGGAATGATTTATGTCCTGCCCAACGCTTAAGAAGCAGAATTGGCGTGCCTTGGACAGCCAGTCTGCGGCAGTACGTATTCCGTAAATCATGACAGCTTACTTCAAAGCCGAGCCTTTCTGAATAACCTTCTATGACAAATTGAACGGCACGCGGCTGCATAGAGCCTGAACGCTCCGTGACAAACAGCAGTGTGCTATTGTTATAAGTTTCTTTGTTAGCCAGTCTTCGCTGCTCTATCCATTCCATCAAGCGAACCCGTGTCTGCTCCTGGATAGGGACCCGTCTTATTTCCTCCCCTTTTTGATAAACAACCAACTCAGCCTCTAACACGGATTGAATCTGCAGTTCCGATACTTCTTCCAACCGGAGTCCTGCAAACAGAAGTACATGAATTAACGCGAGATTGCGGCTTCGTTTAAATGGATTTCTCTCCTGCTCAGCTAATTCCAGTAAACGTGCCTCTTCTACATCGGATAACCATTTGGGAAGCTCACTCTTTTTCGGAGTGAAATAGCGGGCGCTCGCCGCTGGATTCTCCTTTACCAAGCCCTGCTCTCCAGCCCATTTAAAAAAGGAAGCCAGAATCGAGACGTATTTGTTAATGGTAGATAGCCGTTTTCCTTGAATATAGAGCTCATCCCGGCTCGCGAATATATCCTCTTGAACGACTGAGGTTATTGATTTATTCGTTCGCTGCAGCCAATTAATAAAATGGCTGATTTCAATAGAATACAGCTTTACCGTGCTTTCCTCCTTGCCTTTTTCACGAAGATATTGCGTAAATGGCTTAATCCACTGCTCCGAATGTTGCTTTTTCTCGCCTTCCATGGTTGTTCTTATCTCCGTTAATCAGTATGGTTGTTATTATTTTATGATGTATATAATTTTATGATGTATTAAATTCTATGATGAATAGTTTAGCATATACCTGTTTATGTATCCAATGCGGTATACTTCCATATTCCGAGATTAATCAGACCCTAATTGGCTCAAGACTGAGAAATACTTGCTTATTCTCCCCTTTCCAGACAATTACTATCAGTGTTTAGGCAAAAATGGCTCCAGTCATGATGACCAGAGCCTTGTCTTTTTGCATCTATTCACAATTGAGTTTGTCGCAGTAATAGCCATTTCCTGCTCGTTAATGTGAAGTCTGTATATTCCCTAATGCTATCCCAGGGTGTTATGATCTTGTTATCGCATTTAAGCAAGAGGAGAATTCAGCATGAAGAATAAAGGAATTATTATGGTTTTAAGTGCCGCCACCTGTTGGGGTTTATCGGGGATCGCGGCGCAGCTATTTTTCCACTATTTCATATCAACGCCAGGCTTGCTAGTCGCTATTCGTTTATTATCGGCTGGCACTATTATGATCCTGCTGCAGTGCCTACTTAAAGGAACCTCGAACGCTTTTTCTATATGGTCTGATAAAAAGGACAGGTTCACTTTGCTAATATTCGGAATAATTGGGATGCTGGGCGTTCAATATACCTTTTTCGCAGCCATTCACTATGGAAATGCGGCTACTGCCACCTTGCTGCAATATCTTGGGCCTGTATTTATCATTGTCTTTGTATCGTTGCGCTTGAAGAAGATGCCTGGCGTTAAAGAGCTTGCCGCATTCCTATTAGCGCTGGCAGGTATTTTCTTCATGACTACAAGCGGTTCTCTCCATTCACTGTCCATTACGATTGAAGCGTTAGTATGGGGAATTCTATCCGCATTAGCCGCGGCATTTTATACCCTGTACCCTAGAAAGTTGCTCGCCACGTGGGGAGCGGTTCCCGTTGTTGGCTGGAGCATGATTATTGGAGGCATTGGATTAAGCCTGTTTACTCCTCCATGGACTTTCGATTGGAATCAGGGCTCCTTATTCTTATATTCTCTGCTCCTGTTTATTGTAGTAATCGGGACTATCATCCCATTCTATTTGTTCTTGGATAGCCTGCGATTTGTTACTGCTGCCCGGGCGAGTATTCTAAGCAGTGCAGAGCCGTTAACCGCCGTGCTAGTGGGCACCCTATTCTTGCATACACCTATGGATACCGTCCAGCTCCTGGGCAGTCTAGGCATCATTATCGCAGTCATCCTGTTAACGTTTCAGCCGGTACCTAAGGGAAGTGATAACAAGAAGCAAGCTGCTTCCAGGTAAACATATAACGAATACGCTGTTATTTAGCTAGCGACTCCTGTTTGTTAACCGCATGCCGGCTTTTTTGAAAAAGCGGGACCAGAAGCAGCACACCCATCAGCAACAATAATCCACTGAGGACATAAACCGTAAGCAGGGAAAAAGCATCCTTTAAATAGCCTGAGAAAGACATTCCGATTACCATCAGTCCCATAAATATCGGTGTAATGACCCCTCCAACCCTGCCAACAAACGCAGCTTCTGTATTTCTCATAATAAGAGTTTGAATGCCAATATGAACGCAAGGATTAAATAATCCATTCAGCACCTGCAAAATAAACGTTAGCGTAATACTCGTTGACCAACCGACCCCAACCGTGCAAAAGGCACTGACAAGTAAGCCCGTCGCAAGCAAAGCTTGCGGCTTCACCTTCTTGGCAATCCCCATAACGATGCCCCCACCGATGAACATAGCCGCGCCATTAGCCATTAGAAGCCATTGTAGAAACTGCTTATCCTGTCCCAGATTTTCAATAACAATAAACAACGCTAAGGGTTGGATTAAACCAACTCCAAGCCCCGCAGCGGCAAAGGTAATCCCCAATGTTCGAAGTACACGGTTGGCCCATAGGTACCGAATCCCCTCTATCAGCTCTTGTTTAAAACTGTGAGTCAGTGTGATGTTTGGTGCTTTAGCGTCCTGGGGAAGCAGCATTAGTACCATTGCAGATCCAAAGAACATCACTCCCGTTATGGCTAATGAGATTTCGATCCCATACTGTTGATAGACAACAGTACCCAGCATCGGTCCGATGACCATAAATACAGCGATCAGGGATTGAAACATAGCCATGACTCCTTGCAGTTTCTCATCAGGCACATGCTGCTTGAACAGCTTCATAGCCGATGGCTGGGAGAACTGCGACAGAACAGCGGAAATCAGCGTGCCTATTAGTAAGGAATACCAGGATCCATACATAAGGGAAATCAATACTATAAAGACCGATACGGCCGATAGCAGATCACACCAAACCATCGTACGTTTCGGCCTCCATCGATCAGCGAATGTCCCCCCGATAAGGCCAAAAATAAAGATCGGTGCAAATTCCGCGACCGAAATGAGCGACACATATTGGGGGTCGTTGTTCGTCAAATCGGTCACGTACAAAAGGATTGCAAAGTTTCTTACCCAAATCCCCAGCTGCAAAAGCACACGGGATAGGATGATGATTCTAACATAGCGATTATTCAACAAAATAATAACTTCCTTTCATGGTATTAGAGTAAACCGCCTCATACAGCGGATTACCTTCTATCATTTTTTTATAATATCCTCGGTCTCCGTTTTATTTAGCTTTTTGTCCATTCACGTCAACACCTCCTTATTTTATAGATATATTTATTATTTGTTTATTAATATATAGATATTTTATTTAATTGTCTATATAAAATCAAGTTCATTTATTTTCCACATCTCCCCTATAACGTTAGAACGCAAAAAAAGAAGGCAAGAAACTCTGAGAGATTCCCCAGAAGTTTCTTGCCCTTATTCCATTTAATTGTTTGGATTCATATTTCCTAGCACGAATCCAACGTATGCACTCCGGACCCCTGCCGAAATTCCGAAGGAGTAACGCCGTATTTCTTGCGGAACACCTGGGTAAAGTGGCGCATATCCTTGTAGCCGATTCGCTCGGCTATATCAGCAAGCTTTAGCTTCGGATTGGCTAACAGCAGCTTCGCTTGATCCAATCGCAGCTGAATAACATACTCTTTGAAGCCTTGACCGGTCTTCTGCTTGAATAGCTGGCTGAAGTAGACCGGATTCAGATAAACGATAGCTGCCACCTTCTCCAGCGAAAGATCCTCCTGATAGTGGCTGCGGATATACTGCTGTGCAACCTCCACCGCGCGATCCCCTCCACTCACGTAATGCTCGTAGATTTGTATCGTCGATGCTTGGCGCATACGCTGCACTTCCTCCGGTACGGCCTCGAAATGCTGAATCCTCTCGGTATGCATAATCTGGAATGGCACCCGCAAATACTTGATAAGATGCGTGCGCAGCTCGGACAACAGCTCAGTCAGACTCGCCTCGTTCTGGAGCGTGATCAGGCCAAGTAAGCTCTGGCTGTCATGGACCGTGACAAAGCCTCTGCCGTAGCGCTCGATCAGCTCTGCCATTACATTCTCGATGATGAAGTTCTCCAAGCGAACAGGCTTGTCGGATTCCATCTTGACCATGATCAAACGGAAGTGCGGATGCTGGTCGATGATCGGTCCCATGTCAATACGTCCCGTATCAAGTCCAGCCGCAAACCGTTGAAAAACGGCTTCCTGCAAGTACTTGCGATTCCGCTTCAACACCTCTGCTTCTTCAGTCAATTCGGTTTCCTTGACAATTTCCATGCTTAGCTTATCAATCATCTCAGTGAGCATTTCCTTGCCGATAGGCTTAAGCAGATAATCCTTAGCTCCGAGACGGACAGCTTCCTGAGCATAAGCGAATTCGGAATAAGCCGAAATGACAACCCATTTAAGATGCGGATGCCGATGACGGGAGACGTTCATCAGCTCCAGTCCCGTCATACCGGGCATCAAAATATCCGTCAATACGATATGGATACGATGCTCATGCAGCAGCGAAATCGCTTGCTCGGCATTAGCCGCGTGGTGAATCCGGTATTGGGGAAACCGATTATGCAGCGTCCGCTGAATACCTTCACGAATAACCGTTTCATCATCAACGATAAGGATCTGAATCATCCGGCTTTGGCTCCTTTCCAGGAAGCGGCATCGAAATAATTACCGTCGTTCCTTTCCCTACTGTACTGTGGATGCGAAGTCCGTAGGATTCTCCGAACATTAAAGCAATCCTGCGGTGAACATTGGTCAAACCTATGCCTCTGCGCACTTTACCTGCCCTGTGATCGGCAGCTTCGCCTTGGGCTGAACTGTTTCCTGAGATTTCGCCGTTGCGAAAGGCCCGACTTGTTGGGGATTCGGCTGTATGGGAGCCGGTTAATGTGCGATACCCTGATGACGTCAGCGTCGTATCGTTCGCAAGCGATGCCCTGATCAGGTCCAGAACCTCCTCATGGATACCAATTCCATTATCCTCCATAACGATACGAAGCTCGACATCCGTTGCCTCCGTGTAGACGCGCAGTAATCCTGAATGATCATGGAGCGGTTCAAGCCCATATTTAATAGCGTTCTCAATGATCGGCTGGATGGTCATCTTCGGCAGCGGAACATCCAGCCACTCGGAGCCCACCTGGATCTCCGTCCGCACCCTACCTTCCAAACGGTTTTCGATAATGGTCATGTAATGCTGCATTTGCTCCAGCTCCTGCCGCAGCGTCGTCTTCGATGCTTCCTTCCAATCACTGCTGTAGCGGAACATATGCGATAAGGCCAGAATCACCCGCCCTAACCTGTCATTTTCCCGTTCATCCAGCATCCAGTAAATCATGTCGAGCGTGTTGTATAGAAAATGCGGATTGACCTGAGACTGCAGCGCTTGCAGCTCTGCGTTTTTTTCACTGATGGATGCCATAGTGATCCGTTCTATCAATTCATCCATACGGTGCACCATTCGATTGAAGGAAGCTACGAGATAGTTGATCTCATCAAATGACCTTACATTGACCAAGCCTTTGAAATTCCCCATCTCTACCTGCCTCATCTCGCGAATGAGCAGCTTGAGAGGCGAGGACATACTGCGGGAAACTATAGTAGCCAGCACGGTTGAACCAATTACAAGCACTATGATCACGAAAAAAAGATATTCCCTTGTTTTGATGACCTCCGCATTGATGTCCTCTTTCGGAGTAAGGCCGAACACGGTCCAGTCCGACATCTTCGCTTTGGCCGCAACAATCAACTGATCCGTCCGGTTGTCGATGATGATATGTTCAGCCTGCGGGCGGGGAAGGCCGCTGAAGGAGGGCAGCTTGATCTGATCCTTCTCTGTGGAGGCGATCATCCGGTCGGCGCTGTCGACGATGTACACCCGGCTGTTCGGGCTGATCGTCACATTGGAAAGTGCAGCCAATATCGGTCCGGGGTTCGTCTCGATCAGCATGACGCCAATCATGCGGTGATCGGTCAGATCGTACAGCTTGCGCCCGAATACGAACACCGGATCCTCACCTAACCGGTTGATAACTGAGCCGGGAAAAAGGCCGAGCCAGACCATCTCACCCGAAGAATCAACAAGCTTCTGATACCAGGGGGAGGTGGAATAATTGGCATCCAAAACCCCTGCAAAGCGCCGCTCGTAGCTGTAATTTTTCCCACCATTGGTAATGATGTGGATGCCGACGATATCATCCCGCGAATAGTAGATGGCGCCAATTATATTGGTAATCGTTCTTTCATTAATAAAACTGATGTCCGGGTCCTTGTTCGCATCGCGGCTCTCAATCAGCCGCAGCATTTCGTAGTTGCTGTTAAGCGCTTTGGTGACGCTGTCATAGCCTTGCAGCAGGAGATCGAACAATCCAACTGTTTGGGAGATATTTTTTTCGGCCAAATCATTGATTTTTCCACGGATGATCTCCGTCGTTTTCTGATAATACAAGAAGCTTACAATGAACAGCAAGACCAGCATGCAAGCCAGGAATAGTAGAAATAAGCGATTATGAATGGAATTCAGGCCCCGTGTCACATTGTAATCCCCTTTCCTCATGCCCTATACCATATTTTATCATAGGGAACAAAAAAAGGGAGGGCGGAGAATTAACCTTTCACCGCTCCCGCTATCATCCCTTTTGTAATTTTATCAGCTAACAGAAAATAAATGATGATGACCGGCAGCGCCCCCAGGACAAGGAAAGCCCCGATCGCTCCGTAATTGACCGAATATTGGCTGACAAAGCTGTTGACGCCAAACGGGAGCGTCTTTAGCCTCTCTGATGAAATGAATGTAGCAGCCAAAATATATTCATTCCAAATGTTAATGAATGTCAGAATGCTTACCGTCATCATCGGCGGCACGGAGATTGGCAGCAGAATGCTTGTAAAGATGCGCAGCACGCCCGCGCCATCCATGATGGCCGATTCTTCAATCTCATTGGGAATCGACTTCATAAACCCACTCAGAATGAAGATCGCTATCGGGGTCTGGAAAGCGATATACGGCAGAATGAGCGACAAATGGGTGTTAAGAATATTCATGTTCTTGAAGATGATCATCAGCGGCAGCAGAGTCGCTTGCAGCGGAATCATCAGCCCGATGAGAAATATGACCATAACCGCCTGGCCATATTTCCAGCGGAACCGGCTGATTGCGAATGATGCCAGCGAGCTGAGCAGCAGTACGCCTGCCAGCGTAACCGTGGTCACGAGCAGGCTGTTTTTCAAATAGAGAAAATAATGTCCTGATTCAATGGCATCGCTAAAATTTTTCCACTGCGGAGAAGCCGGGAGAGCGAAGAAGGCGCCTGACAAAATCTCCTCATTACTTTTCATCGAGTACAAAAAAAGCCAGAGCAGGGGATACACCTGCGTAACTACGAGGATGGACAAGAAGCACACAACGATAATCTTCGCAAAAGAGAGCGGCTTGCGGCTGACTCTGGTGGCTGGTTGTATAGAAGCAGTGCCTGGCGCTGCCTGCATATGAATACACTCCTCTCTTACGAGAATTTGTTTTCCAATCGGGTGAATACGGTATTGATCAGAACGGTAGAAATCAGGCACAGCACGACCAGAAAGACCGCAACGGCGCTGCCGTAGCCATATTTCATCGACAGGAACGACATGTTATACATATGTGTTGAGATGACGTCCGTTGCATGCGCCGGTCCGCCGCCTGTCATGACCATCACCATATCAAATGCTTGCAGGGAGCCGATGAAAGCAAGAACGATCGAAATTTTGAAGATCGGAATATTCATCGGGAACGTGATATGCCAATCCGCCTTCAGTCCCTCGGCCCCATCAATACGGGCCGCTTCATATATATCGGCGGGAATATTCTGAATGCCGGTGAATTGAATCAGCGTATGATAGCCCAAATACTGCCATAGGGCAACGAAGTAGAGAGCGTTCATAGCGATCGCAGGATCGGTGAGCCACGATCTTGTCCAGCTGTGCAGATTCATCATATCCAGCACTTGGTTCAGCATTCCGCCTAAAGCCGCGGGATTGTAGATCGTCTTCCACAGCTGGCCGATGATGACTACCGACAAAATCACCGGCAAGAAGTAGCTGGACACCCAAAAGTTCGGCTTCTTGATGAATCGGCTGAGCAGAATGGCTACAAATAGCGCAACGGGTATCTCCGCCATGGAAAACACGGCGAACATCAGCGTTCGGCGTACCGATGGCCAGAATACTGGATCTGAGGATAATAAGACGCGGAAATTTTCAAATCCTATGAACTTTGACTCGCCAATCCCGTTCCAATCCAGCAATCCGCTGTACAAGGATACGAGGATCGGAACGAACACGAGACTTATATAGATTAGCAGGCAAGGCAGCACGAATGCGGCTATCGTCCATTTGGAGACTCGCAGTACCTTCACTTTGTTCAGCCTCCTTCCTTATGAATTGCAATCGGAACTTACCTCCTTGCCTCATGGGCTGAAGATAAATTCCGATTCGGCTGCCGGTTTATTTTTTATTGGTTTCGTAAGCTGTTTGATGCTCCTTGGCAACATCCGCAGGCACTTTCTTCTGCACGAACAGGTTCTGGATGCTGCTCAGATGGCCTTGCGCCGTTCCCGGATTCATCGTGTTATCGAAGGCAAGGTCACCGCCCTTCACTTGCTTGAAGAGACCCAGCACCTCCATGGCCATCTCGGAATAACCAGCCGCCTTGAAGTCTCCATCGACCTTCTGTGCCAAGCCAACCGCGCCCTTCACGGCGAATGCTTCCTTCGGGAAGTTCAGCATGAAGTAGTTGAGAAAATCCTTCGTTTCCTTTAGATGCTTGCTGTTCGCAGATATTGCAAACCCGCTGCCTGGAGCAAGCATGAATTCATCCGGATTCCCTTTGCCATTAACCGTTGGGAACTTGAACACGCCTACTTTGCCGTTAACCGAGGAGGTTTCGATCCCGCCGGTCGCCCAGCTGCCCATAAAGTACATGGCTGCTTTACCGGTCTTGAATAAGTTCTCGCCTGCGTTATAGTCGAAGGAAGTAGCGCCCTCCTGGAAAGCTCCCGCTTGGATCAAGTTCTGGAAGCTGGTTACGGCATCAACAAAAGCAGGGTCCTGGAATGTCTTCTTGCCGTCCACGACATCCTTCAGGAAGCCAGGACCGCCATTGGTACGAAGCAGTACGTTCATGAACAGGAAGGAACCGGTCCAAGAATCCTTTTCCCCTATCGCCATCGGTTGGATACCCTTATCCTTCAGCTTCTTAACGGTGTCAACCATCTCTTCGAAGGTTTTTGGTATCTCGACCCCGGCTTGCTTGAACAGCTCCTTGTTATAGTACACAACGGCGATGTTGTTGCCGTCAGGCAGCGCATAGAGGTTGTTGTTGAACGTATACCAATCCAGAATGCCGCTCTGGAACGTGTCCTTCAGGCCGTTCTGTGCTACCATGTCGTTCAGCGGCGCAAACAGGCCCGCATCGACAAACGGCTTCATCTGAGCCGATGGGTTGACGATAGTAATGTCAGGCACTTCCTTGGAAGCGGCTTGTGTTTTGAGCTTCAGCTTTTGCTGGTCCGTGTTCAGCGAGTCCAGTTCGATCTTGATGTTCGGATTTTTCGACTGGTAATCGTTCACGATTTTCTTCAACATACTATTCTTCGGATCCGTCGGATCAGGATAGATGTTCTGGAACGTAATGGTGATGTTGTCAACCTTCTTCTCTTGCGGCCCGCCTCCGCTGGCCGGAGTTGCGGCAGGTGTACTGCTGCTCGTTTTTCCATCACCCGCTCCCGCTCCACATGCGGTCAGACTGACGGCGAGAGTACTTGCCAGAACTGCTTGAAGTGCCATACTCTTCTTTTTCATTGTTTATCCCCCTCGGTTGTTGACTGGAATGCTTTCATTATGACTTTTTATGGGAGCCCTTACAATGTATGAAATTTAGAAATAAGGTTTGCTTTTTATAGATCATTAAATTTTCCATTTATTACCATATAATTCAAAGAGTTGATAATCGCATTTCCATTTCAGTTCAATGTTCACGTGTGCAAACCTTAATTTTAAAACAAAAAAAACAATCGGAATCCCGACTGCCCTAAGCTTCAATGATCATTATTCTTATAATCGGTTGGTGAGAACCCGGTGTACTTCTTAAAACATTGACTGAAATATTGCGGATTGCTGTACCCCACTTTCTCAGCTACTTCATAGGATTTCAAACCGCTCATTCGAAGCAATTCAGTCGCTGCTTTCATGCGAATTTGCAGCAGAAAGTCACTGAAAGTAATATTTTTCTCCTTCTTGAACAGAATGCTCAAGTAAGTCGGGCTAATATGTACGAAACGGGCGACCTCCTGTAGGGATAAACCCTCTGTTGCATAGTTGCTCTCGATGTAGTCGATAGCTTTATGAACCATACTTTTCGTTTGGATTTCCCTTTGACGGTTCGTAATGTCTATGAAGCGATCCATCAATTGACGAATAGAGCTGAAGATTTCCTGAACGGTTTGGAACCGTTCTAACTCATTATAGTAAGTATGGAAGGACTCGAGACTATCCTTAAATTTCACATTTCGTTTCACGATCTCTTCCAGCTCTTTGAACATAAGAAGACTGATCTCAATCCCGATCAACCGGACTTGCACCAATGACACGAATTTGATTTCAAGCACTCTTTGCTCGATGTTGTCCAGTATTGCATGAGCTTCCTTTTCCAGCCCCAGCTTTACCTTCATAACAAGCTCGCTCTCTATTCCATTTAAAATAATTTCGGTTGAACAGGTAGGAGGTAGCCCTGTGTCTCCAACGGTTAACACCCTATTCGTGCCAATCATATGCCGGAATTCAATAGCTGCTTTCGCGTCACGATAAGACCGGGACACATCGCCAGGGTTGTCATAAATAAAACCGATACCAACCGTCACCGTCGTTTTTAAATATTTTTCTACGTTATCTCGAATCGTCTCCGCTATTTTCAATGTCTGCTCAATGAGATCCTGCTCCCCATTCCCGTAATAAATGATGACAATCTCACCATCCTCCGAATCGAAAACAATTCCCTCATAGTTGTTTTGCACCGTCTCCTCAGCTACGTTCAATATGCAATATTTCAACATTTCTTTGCCGAATCGGTTCTGATAATCAGGGTAACTGTAATCATCTGCTGTTAACAGGATAACTACATATTTGGCTCTTGGCAGCCTGAAATTAAGAAGCTCGCTATGGGAACGGATTTCGTCCTCGGATAAGTTCTCTTTAATTAGTTTCCCAAAAAATCTTTGTCGCAGCAGCGGCATTCCTTCAATAACCTTCCGCTTCATTTCGCTCTCATATTCAAGCTCGGCCATCGCCCTTTTTGCCGTATCCAGAAGAAGCTGTGTATCGACAGGCTTCAATAAATAATCGAAAACCTTCAATTTCAACGCGCGATGGGCAAGCTCAAACTCATCAAAGCTGGTTAGCATAATAATTTTCATATCCGGAAATTTCTCTTTAACAGCCTCCGTCAATTGAAAACCATCCATAAAGGGCATCCGTATATCCGTTAACAGGAGATTAGGCCGCATTTCAGCTATGAGGCTCAACGCTTCTTCCCCATCTCTAGCCGAACCGACGAGCGCAAACCCATTCTGCTCCCATGGGACTGTACGCGATAATCCTTTTCGAATAATGCTGTCATCATCCACAATTACAACCTTCATCATCATAGCTCCCCCTCGTGGTTATCCATAAAACGGGATTTTTATCATCACGATGATACCGCCACTAAGCCTATTCTCATATAAAAGCCCATACGATGCTCCATAGTTAAGCTGAAGCCGCTTATTTACATTACTAATGCCGAAGCCCAATACACTCCCGTTATCCTCTTCATCCCTTAAACTTCGATTAATCGCCTGCACATCTTCTTCTGACATCCCGTTGCCGTTATCCTCTACATACAACCGCACCTCCTGATTGGCTAATTCCCCCCAGATGCGTATCAAGCCTTGTCCGCGTTTTTGCTTCATTCCGTGATAGATAGCGTTTTCAACTAATGGCTGTAAAGTCAGCTTAACAATATTGCAATTCATTATGTCCCGTTCAATGTCGATTTCATAAGTGAAATCTTCTCCATACCGCATCTGCTGAATGTACAGATAATTTCGGATATGCTCGATTTCTTGGGAGATCGGGATAATTTCGTTCCCTTTATTAATGCTCATGCGATAAAAGTTAGATAAAGCCGTCACCATTTCACCGGCATCCTTATTTTCTTCCATTTCACAAAGCTGTTTAATCGAAAATAACGTATTATACAGAAAATGCGGTTTGATCTGCGACTGCAGAACAGCCAGCTCCGCTGATCTCTTCTTCTCCTGCTCCTCCTTTACTTCTTTTAACAAATTATTAATTCTTAGCATCATCTCCTGAATCCCTCTGCTCAGTACGCCGATTTCATTAGAAGGGAACGTTTTATAGCGGATGGACAAATTCCCCTCTTCAATGCGATTCACGGTATAGGTTAATTTAATCAAAGGCTTTGTGATGATATGAGCAACAATATTGGAAAGGACGGCGGCAAATACAATCACCAGCAGCATCACAGTAACGATCACCAGTCCAATAGAATTCACTTTGTTAAACAGTTCGCTTTCCGGCACGATGGCCGCGATTTTCCATTTATTAAGGCTTAAAGTATCGTACACGATCAGCATTTTTTCGCCATATTTATTCGTAATATTGATTTGCCCTGAAGGCTCTTTGGCTATCATCAGTTCCTTCTGCAGAACCGTTTTATCGATATCGTAGCGCTCCTCTACATTTTTAAAGCTCATAACCCCGTCATCGCTAACGATACATAAATAACCGTTTGTACTGATCTTAGCATTGTTCAATAAATCGCTGAAAAAGCGGCTCTTCAAACTCATCATGAAAATTCCCTTTGTACGCGACTTATCTTTGCCGAACATGCGATATACACTGATCACCTGAGGTGCAGCCAACTTGATTTCATCATGTATATTAAGCCATTTAATTACAGAGAGGCGTTCGCTTTCTAATTTTCGGCTGTAATCTTCCAAAGAAATATCTACGGTTGAAATTAGCGAATTATTTTGTTTGTATTGAGATACTCTTCCTTCATTGTAATAAAACAAAACAGAGTCCAGCATGGAATAGCGTTCAAAATAAGAGTCCAATGCTTTGTTCATAAAAATGTAGTCTTCGGGTTCCAGAGCCACTCCCGGGTCATCTGTCTTATTCATAATGGAAATCCATTCGGATTTATTTTCCAGACCTATAAGCTCCGCTATAAAAGCAGTTAATTTATCACTTAATAAGCTTTTCGTTTGGGCAATCGTGTCATTCAAATTAGTGAAAGCGTTATCTTCAAGCTGCTGTGAAGCCAGCATAAAAGATATCGTACCCGTTACCAGTACAAACACAATAATGATGGGGATAAATAACCAAAGGATCGTTGATTTTAATGAACGAAATACCGGCACAGTGATCCTCCCCCTCTAAATAACAACATTCAGGGAGAGCGAATGACCGCTCACCCCAAATGTGATGAATCCATCCTATTTATTTCTTCATGGCAGCATCGTAATCGGCTTTCGCTTTTTCCATCGAAGTAGCCCAGCCTTTAACGAACTCGTCAACCGTCATTTTGCCTGTAAGCACTCTTTGGAAGTCAGGCTCCAACTGTTGAGTTGTAATCTTCGTGTAATCCGGCAGATGAGAAGGAAGACTTAATGCAATCGTTTCTTTATCAGCCAATACTTCTGCGCCTTGTTGAATATGCTGCGTGTTTTTCACGTAGTCGCTTTTCAGTGAATCCGTGTTGGTAGGCATTTGGCCGATATTTTGATTCCAATACGTTTGGCTTTCTGCATTCATTAAGAAGCTTAAGAATTTCCATGCCTCCTGAGGATGCTTTGAGTTTTTAAACATCACTAATCCGTTGGCAACCGGGACTACAACTCTTTTGCCGTTAGCCGCTTTGGGTGGAATGACACCTGCAAACTTGCTGTTGCCCAGATTCGTTACATGATCATTGTAAGAACCAAAGTTATGTTGAATGATAGCCGAAGTACCGGTGTCAAACGTTGCGTTCATTTCTTTATTGCTGTTGGTAACGTCACTTACAGGAGTATTCTTTTTATATAAAGCTACATACTTATTTAAAAACTCAGTGATTTTCGGATCTCTAACCGTAGCTTTGCCATCAGGCGTGAAATATTCACCGATGCCGGAATAGGCATAAATCATAGAGGTCAGCTGATTGATGCTTCCGGACCCTCCACGAATGCTGAAGCCGTAACGGTTATTTTTAATATCAGTCAACTTGTCGACATCCGTAAAGAAGTCGTCCCAGGTTGTTGGCGCTTTCAAACCTGCATCCTTCACCCAATCCGTTCGATACCAGAGGATGTCGAGAAACATCGTATGCGGCAAATAATACAGCTTCTTATCCGCAGTTAAGCCTCGATCGAAATCAACTATATTCGAAGCAATTTTGTCTTTATCGCTCCAATCCTTGAAATACGGATCAAGTTCCTGTACGGCCCCTTTAGCCACAAAATCGGATAACCACACCATATTGATACCGGCTACATCGGGCATGTCATTGGCTGCAATGGAAACATCATACTTTTGTTTAGCGCCACTTGCCGGGATACCCACGTATTCAACTTGGATGTTCGGATTTTTTGCTTGGAACCGCTTAATTAGCTCTTCATAAAAAGGAGTTCGGTTCGGGCCAGGATTCTCATCCCAAAAAGTGATCTTCACATTTTCTGCAGGCTTGGAGGTTTGGGCTGCTGGCGCCGGTGCCGGTGCCGGCGTCCCCGTGCTAGTTGCGTCTCCGCCAGTGCCGCACCCCGATAAGGTCAACGAAAAGGCCGAACCCATTACCATTAACATTTTTAGACCCTTTTTGTACATGCTAACATCTCCTTAATAATATTAATATATGCTAAATCCCTTTTCGAATAAAGACCCGAGGAGAGAATTAGTTCCAACATATTAGCCTTTTACAGCTCCTGCGCTTATCCCTTGCACCAAAAACTTTTGAACATAGGCGAACAAGATTGCCGCCGGCAGCAGAGCAATTACGCTTCCCGCAGCCAATGCCCCGTATTGAATGTCATATTCACCCTGCATATAACGAAGTCCAACCGGCAATGTGAAGAGCGCCTTTTTGCTAATCAGCATGAGTGCAAATAAGAATTCATTCCACGATCCGATGAAGGTGTAGACCATTGTCGCCACAATACCTGGCATCAGGATGGGGAAAATAACCAAGAAAACCGATTTCAAACGACTGCATCCATCTACCATTGCCGCCTCTTCAAGCTGCTCAGGAATGTTGGAAATAAAACCGCTCATTAATATAGCATTGAAGGGAAGCTGGAACGTGCTGTTAATAATGACTAATGCCATTAAATTACTGGTTAAATGCAAGGCTCTGAAGATCTCGAACATCGGAATAAGAAGCATGGCTCCTGGGATAAACTGCGTGCATAACAGCAATAGCATGAAAAGTTTCTTGCCTTTGAATTTAAATCGGCTGATGGCATAGCCTACCAGGATGGAGCACACAAGCACTATCATTACAGTCAAAGCCGCTACTATTAAGCTGTTGACGAAATACTTGGAGAACCCTACGTTATTCCAGGCGATCAGGAAGTTATTAAAAGTAGCGGGCAACGGCAAGTACTGGATGGGAAGCTTGGTGATGTCGCTCTCTCTCTTAAATGCGGTGACCAGCGCCCAGAATAAGGGGAATAAAGTGAATATCATCGCCAGAAGCATCGGTATATACAATAGCCATGTTCTTTCCATTAACTTAGGAAGAATTGGGGGGGATTTCATGGTTTGCGAGTTTCTCATGCTTACTCTTCCTTTCCATATCCGCTTAATTTCAGGTAAAACACTGCAAACAGCAGCAGTATAATGAAGCCAATCACGGTTAGAGCCGAGCCGTAACCAAAGTCCTGCGCGACAATCGCTTGCTTAACAATGTACATCGGGAGTGTTGTCGTTAAATCAATAGGTCCGCCTGTCCCGTTGGTCATTACAAATATTAAATCGACGTTATTGAACTCCCAGACCGCTCGCAGCAATGTCGTTAATATAATGGTCGTTTTCAAAAACGGAAGCGTAATATGGATGAACGATTTCCATCTCCCCGCTCCATCCACTACCGCTGACTCATACAAATCACCAGGGATGGTTTGCAGGCCGGCGAGAAGTGCTATTGTGAAGAACGGTATTCCTCTCCATAACTCTGCGGTTACAATTGCGGGAAATGCCGTATGTACTTCAGAGAGCCACGCAATTTTATGATCGATAAGACCAATCTTCATAAAAATATCGTTGATCGGCCCTATTTGCTCGTTGAATAAAATTTGCCACAAGGTGGAGGTCACGACCCCTGAAATGGCCCAAGGCAATATCGCTGCCGATCTGAATAATCCGCGGAATTTAAACGCTTGATTCAGCATGAGCGCGATTCCCAGCCCGAATATGAGCTGAAGAGCAACCTCGACGAACACCCATTTAGCCGAAACCCACAATGTTGAAATAAACAATTTGTCAGTCGTGAAAATGGCTTTGAAATTGTCGAGCCCTACAAATCCATTCTCATAAGCTTTCGCAGGATTAAACTTCTGCAAGCTGAAATAAAACACATTTCCTACGGGATAGAACAAAAAGACAATAATCAGGACAATCGCCGGCGCGATCAGGATGTAAGGCAGCCACTGAATGCGCTGCTTCTGTTTTCTAACTATCGCTCGGTTTACAACGGTTGATTGATTTGCACTCACTGGGTTTCCTCCACTTCAAGACTTTTCGGATTTCACTTAATCCGCTTCTATACTTTAATTTTAAGGCAGTTAGGCTTTATAGAGAATCAAATATCATTATCAGAGTGTTTAAGTTCATTAACAGTTATATGTCCTAAAATGCTTGTTTCTATATGAGAAGCATCCTTCAAATGTCGGGAAGTCACTTTCAAAAAAAATAAAGGAGCAGGGACAATTCCCGCTCCTCTATTTATGATTTGGGTCAATCGATGTTCCCTATCCTATATATCATGTTGAAGGTAAATCCTTGTGCCAACAAACCAACTTAGTTCGTCTTGGTAAGGCCAATAAAGTCGAAGGATTGACCACTTGCAGGACCTCCAATTGTGAACCTGAACGTGTGGTTGCCAGAGGTCAAGTTGACGCTTCCGACATTTGTCAAGTACATCCCTTGGAGTGCCGTTGTCCCCACAATCTCATTTACCGAACCTACGTTGGCTCCATCGACAGTTAGTTGCATAGCAGCTCTACCCGAATTACTTTTCTTGGAACCAAAAATCACATCATAGGTACCGTTTGCAGGGACATTAATCGTAAACTCGATGTATTGATTAGCTGGTGGTGAAGGAAAACTCACCTGCAGATGTGTATTATTTACTGCACTGTTGCGGTCATGATTACCAGCTGTATCATCGGCTCCAGTAGACTTAGTATTACTGTTAGACGTAGTGTAGGTACCTGCAGGATCTATATCGAAAAGTACGTCCACTACGTAAACGGTATAATACACGTTTGCCGTTGCATCCTGTGATGTTACCTTCAACAGATCCCCAGTATGAAGAAGGGTATTTCCGGTCTTACTAGCGTAGACTGCATCCGTTACGGAGTAGGCTTGCGTCAACGCGTCTGAAGATTCAATCTCAGCCAAGAGATTAGCTGCGGTAATGCCTGTTTTAGCAATAATGGTCCGATCTGAATTATACACTGTTGTGACATGAGGATGCCCTGCTGCTTTTACCTGGGCATAGGTGCCTGCAGGTGATGCATTAATTGCAATGATATAAGTGGCTGTAGTCGTCCCGTCTGCAGCAGTTACGACTAACTTATCCCCGTTCACAGCGTTAGTTTTAGGTGCACCTCCGGCTGCATTTGTAACCGTATACGTTTGAGTTGTTCCGTCTGTAGATTTCAACTGGCCAGCTATTGTTGTAACTGCAGTAGCGACCCCTGATGTTGCAATTCTTCGGTCTGTGTTATTTACAGCAATGACTGTCGTATTGCCGGCATTCAGCTGCAAATTCGTGGTAGGCAAAGCTATGGAATACTCCTTGCTCGCTACCCCATCGGCTGCCGTAACCTTCAGAATATCACCGGCTGCAAGCACATCCGTCGATAACTTAGGTGTATTCCCCGAATTCGTAACAACGTAATTCTGAATCGACCCATCAGCAGAAGTAATTTGTGCCAACAGATCAGCAACGGTTGTATTTGCTGCGATAACAATGGATACTGCATTCACTGCTTTTAAATTAGGATGCGTTGCGTTCAGAACAACATTCGTATTGTTGCTAACGGCCAGTGCCACATGGATCGTATAAGTAACTTGAGCAGCTCCATCCGCAGCCGTTATAACTAACTTATCACCTGTGACAAGCGCACCCGAATTTTTGGCGGCATTGCCTGCATCCGTGACAGAGTAGGCTTGTGTAGAGCCGTCGGATGATACGATTTGAGATTTGACATCCGCTACTGTTGAATTGGAAGTTACGTTTACGGTTTTTGCCGCATTATCAACCGCTGTCACGTTGGGGTGACTTGATGACAATTGAATATTCGTATTAGTACTCGCTGCAACGGTGATAATATAAGTTGCTTTCGTCGTTGCGTCAGATGCAGTGACAACCAACTTATCCCCGCTAACAAGTACTCCGGAGCTTTTCGCAGCGTTTCCTGAATCCATCACTGTATAAGCCTGCGTTGAACTGTCTGTAGAACTTACCTGTGCAAGGATTTGCGCTACGGTAGTTCCGCTTACCGTTGTAATTGTATGATTCGTTGTATCGACCGCCGTCACATTCGGATGGCTCGTAGCCAGCTGAATATTCGTGTTCGTTGATGGAGCGGTCACCGTTACCTTGGTAAACTTGATGTAGTCGATAACGATCGAGCCGGCGCTAGTTGCAACAAATCTCACCGGGTAGCTGCCTGCAGCCGGCAAGGTCACCTGACCCAGATCTACCGGAATAAATAAATTGGCTGTCGTATTATTAAAGTTGACAGGTATGCCCCTGGACTCTCCGTTAACATAGGCCTGAACGGTAGCCCTTCCAGTCGCACTGGTCTTATATTGATAAGACACATTATAGGTGCCTGCCGAAGGAACCGGAATACTGAATTCAATCCACTCCCCAATTGGCACAGCATTCGTTTGTAGATAGTAAATCCCATTGGTTGAAGAGGATGAA
Source organism: Paenibacillus sp. GCM10027630 (assembly GCF_042676305.1). Classification (NCBI taxonomy): domain Bacteria; kingdom Bacillati; phylum Bacillota; class Bacilli; order Caryophanales; family Paenibacillaceae; genus Paenibacillus; species Paenibacillus sp. GCM10027630. The sequence goes on from NZ_JBHTGY010000013.1 coordinate 91,560, forward strand.
GTTGTTATGCTAGGGATACTTTTTATGACTGAAGTTAGCTGTGATTCGCCTTCCACCAAAATTTCGAGCGGAACAACAATACTATAATTTTTCTTTGTTATCCCATCTTGAGCGGTTACGACAAGAATATCTCCCGTCTCCAGCATTCCCGAATTCTTCACTGCGTTAGACGAATCGGTTACCGAGTAAGTTTGTACCGTCTCATCCGTTGATTCTAGTTGGGTAATGATATCGGCTACTGTAGTTCCCAAAGTTGCCGTAATTGCATTAGTGGCTTTATCCAAATTAGTTAGATTCGGGTGACCAGCTACTTTTAATTGAATCAAAGTATTATGCGGGTCCTGCACCTTTATATTCGGATAAGTCTGTTTACTTGTCACCGTTACATTACTTAGATCTGCAAGAGAAGTAAGCTCATTGCCCCACGTATTCTTGAAATAAGAAGAATTCTTAAGCGTTATATTACTTGCATTCTTTAGCTGTATAACATTGGGGTTACCTGTCCCACTGACCATTTTCATATTATCAATGGTAGCGTTCTTTACATCATCCAGAACGATGGCATATCGATCATCGTTCACCTCAAATTTTGTGTTAACATTTGTAAAAGTAAGACCGTCCACATGTCTTGCCCAGAAGCCATAGGATGGCTGCTCCCCAATGTCTCCAATGTTGTATTTACCAACACCTAGCTCCGGAGGACTAATTTCTGAGTCCGCAAAGCTATTTCCGCCCTTTACTAACACGTCAACATTTTCAAAGTGGAGGTTCTCAATATAGCCAATATTCCGTCCATCCGGCAGTGTGGGTCCGCCCTCACCAACCTTGTAGCCTGCAATGATTGGCGTTGCCTTAGTCGTAGGATTGCCGCCGTATGCTTTCCATCTCTTGGACGGGTCGCCATACTGACTTCCTTGATAAACCTCTTCAATATTAACATCCTTAATGAATACATTTCTTACAAGTCCGATATTTACATTCGTGCTTAACAGTTCGTCTCTCACCAAGCCATTCTCTGTAAACTTCATTCTTGTAGCTTGGCCGCCGATCACACGTCCCCTGTTTGAAATAGAAATAAAGAACGGTGCCCGCGTACGTTTCATTTGTGCCTTATGGTGTATTGGACCTGTCTGCCCATAATTCAAATAAATATTTTCGATGTGACCGCCATCATTCGTTGAAATAGAGAATCCTGCTTTATTTCCTGCCAGTACGTAAATATTATCTACATAGGCATTTTTAATATCGTCTACAGTTTCACTGCCAATTTGGAATAGATTGCAATTCGTGTCTCCGATAATATTACGAACGTAGAAATCGGTCGCAGGTCTTGTAAAGCCTAGTGAGGAGTCACTGCCCGGTTTTACAATATCATCGGATGTACCTTTGGCATAAATATTTTTAGCTGTAACATAGCTGCTTTGCATATAGTCAAAAACATCTCTGGCGCCGCCGCCACTACCTTTATCATAATAAAAGTCATGCGTGTTGATATAATCCGTACCGGTTGCAAGCATTGCAAAATGTCCTGCTCTATCCACTCTTAGCATATTGCTGATGTCCGTTTGCTTAACTTCATTTGTACCGTCCGGGTTAATGCTTTTGATATAATAAGGCTCGTCAGTCGTAGGTGAATTTGTCTCTTCGTACCACAGGTCTAGCCCATTGTCCAAACCGCCAAATTCAAAATTTGTACACAGCTTTACCGTAACCATCTTGTCTGTACGACTGTCCGGATTATTATCCATGACTCCATCGCTGGTCTGCAGATTCCCGTTTCCTGTGATTTTACCATTTCCAATAATCTTGATATTATCTAATCTTTCCCCAAAAAACATACTGTTTCTAAAGTAATGATGACCTACGTCTTGCTTCGTCAAGTAATTTTCCGGATCCTTGTATGGACCTGTTGACGTTGCGGATGTGCCCGAGCGGTATCCTTTATCTGAGAAATACGTTGTCTCCGGAGCATCTCCGCCTTTTAAAGCGGATATTGTAGCATCCTTGTTAACATAAAGGTATACATTGCTTTGAAGATGAACGGTTCTCACATTGAAAGTACCGCCTTCGAATAGCAGCGTACCACCGCCTAATGAATTCAGGTATATAATGGCATCATTAATGGCTTGTGTTTCATCAGCTTTACCATCGCCTTTGGCACCCATCAGCTTGGCATTGAATTTGCCTGTATAAAATTTTGCAAGGTTAGAGTCTCCATTATTTTCGCCGCCAGCAATAGCAAGCTTAAAGTAATACTCTGTATTCGGAGTAAGGTTTGCAACCTCTACGACTTCACTTTGAGCACTAACTGCAGCATTGCTTTCTGTCCATGTTACTCCCTTATCCGTTGATTGCATCAGCTTAATGGAAGCCGCATTTTTAGCTGCACCCCAGTTGAACTTCGCCTTTGTGTAAGTGTCGCTGCTTTCCTTATAGGTGAGGCTCTTATCCAATATTCTATTGAAATTACTGATTGTATTTACTGCGCTTAAATTTACTCCGCCCCACGGGCTTGTTAACACTTCCGGCTCAGCTGTCTTGTAAGAAGCTTCAAATCCATAGCTGCCAGCAGCTACTTTCACACCTTCGAAGGTAATTTGAAGATCTGCTCCATTGGCCGGTCTTAGATCAAGTCCCTTAAATGTAATGAGCTGGCTTCCATCAGCATTGTTATCAATACTAACTGTACCCACCTGCTGGAATCGGTATCCTGCCCCCACTCTGCCTATAGATTGTGTGGCAAGTCCTGAAAGCTTCACCTTACCTCTGCCAATTACGTTAACCGTTGTGTTGTCCATAGTGGCATTGATACCCTTTGGAACTTTAAGTGCAACCTCTACTGCCGGACTTCTCATTCCTGCAAAGAAATTCAAAACGACGTCAGATTGCGTATTTGCAGTTATAACGCTATTGATTAGCTGCATCTGCCCCCTTAACGCGCCTTGTATGACATTTACCGTATAATCGCGAGAAGCTTGCCCTGCACTTACAGTTAAAATGTCACCCTGTGCTACGGGATCAGACATTTTTTTAGCCCCGCCTGCACCCTTGACTACATAGGTTTGAGGATTAGAAGTCTTAGAAGTGATTTGATTAAGCAGTTCCTCCACTGATTTTACAGTCATTGTGGTAAGGCCTGCACCCTCAGCTGTATCAACTGTATAAATATAGGTGTTCCCTGATGTAATATTAATTACATCTCCTGAAATATCACTAACATAGTTATATCCTAATTCTTTCAATTGGATATCCGTATCGCCTGCGACCACGCTGCTCTTTGCAGGCACTATTACCGCAATGCTTGCAGTGCTCGCTTTGGAACTATCGGATGTTCTCGTTACCTCCAATACAAGATTCACTGTTGTTGCTGCTGTTGGAGGAACAATCGTTCCATTAAGGGCGATTACGCCTGGATCGCTTGAAGTCTTGATCGCTATAGTAAAACCTGGTGGTACGACTGGCAGCGTTAATGCAGTTGCGTCCTTCGCTGGTGCTACGATCGTCGTAATTGCCCCGGCAACCTCTGCTGCTGTTTGTTGTACTACGCTTTTCGCTGGCACTACTACCGCAATGCTTGCCGTGCTCGCTTTGGAACTATCGGATGTTCTCGTTACTTCCAATACGAGATTCACTGTTGTTGCTGCTGTTGGAGGAACAATCGTTCCATTAAGTGCAATAACACCTGTGTTGCTTGAAGTCTTGATCGCTACAGTAAAACCTGCCGGTACTGTCGGCAGCGTTAACGCAACAACATCCTTCGCAGGCGCTGCAATCGTAGTAATTGCCCCGGCAACCTCTGCTGCTGTTTGTTGTACTACGCTTTTCGCTGACACTACTACCGCAATGCTTGCCGTGCTCGCTTTGGAACTATCGGATGTTCTCGTTACCTCCAATACAAGATTCACCGTTGTTGCTGCTGTTGGAGGAACAATCGTTCCATTAAGAGCAATAACGCCTGTGTTGCTTGAAGTCTTGATCGCTACAGTAAAACCTGCCGGTACTGTCGGCAGCGTTAACACAGCAGCATCCTTTGCAGGTGCTGCAATCGTAGTAATTGCCCCGGCAACCTCTGCTGCTGTTTGTTGAACTATGCTTTTCGCTGGCACTACTACCGCAATGCTTGCCGTATTCGCTTTAGTACTATCAGAGGCTCTCGTCACTTCCAATATGAGATTCACTGTTGTATCTGCAGCTTGTGGAGCAACGGTCCCATCAAGAGCAATTACGCTTGTATCGCTTGAAGTCTTGATCGCTACGGTAAAGCCTGGTGGCACGTTTGGCAGCTTTAACGCAGCAGCATCCTTCGCGAGTGCTGCAATCGTAGTAATTGCCTTCGCGACTTCTTCTGCCGTTTGCTGTACTACGCTTTTCGCTGGCACTACTACCGCAATGCTTGCCGTGCTCGCTTTAGTACTATCGGATACTCTTGTTACTTCCAATACAAGATTCACCGTTGCATCTGCAGCTTGAGGAGAAACCGTCCCATCAAGAGCAATTATGCTTGTATCACTTGAGGCTTTAATTGCTACGGCAAAGCCTTCCGGTACCGTAGGCAGTGTTAACGCAATAACATCCTTCGCAGGTGCCGCAATCGCCGTAATTGTTCCTGCAACTTCTTCTGCCGTTTTGCTTATGGCAGTTGGATTGCTCGAGCTCCTTCTGGAAGAACCTCCTGTCGGCGTTGGTGCTGCGGTAACATTGGATTTAACTCCATCCGCTACGGCAACTTTTGCCGGATTTGTTTCTATCTTGACACCATCCACATTAATTGTAGCGGTTTCAATTTTGCCTGTTCCTTTGACTTCGATTGGGGCGTCTATTTTGAAGTTCGTAACAGCCGAGTCTGAAGCCATTTGCACGGATGTGCCCTCAGCCGATTTTTGTATATCGACATTGCCCACTGTACCGCCCGAAAGATCAATCGTCGCCTTCGATTGGACATTGAGCTGACTCACATTCCCGTTCAATACTTTCACATTTGAGCCAACCGCATTCTCCTTCACATCAATTTTACCAACGGAGCCATCTATAACTTGGACCGTAACGCCGGGGACCTCAACTGAAACATCGGCAAAATTACCATCCAGCTTAATTTCTTGATTCGCGGAAATAGTCCCAATAACTTGGACATCCCCGAAGCCTTTGCCGGTTTTATTTTCTGTCTCCAATTTGGCACCGGAGTTCAGCTGTACATGGGGTATATCAGACGATCCTTGCATAACGATACGAACTTTGCCATCATTTTTAATAACGAGCAGCGTTCCTGCCAACGAAGAATTATTAATAACAATACTATGCTCGCCTCCGCCTCGAACAACGGTACGGCCTTTTACTGTGACATTATCCATGGAAATGTTGCCATCTCCAACGCCAGGAGTAATAAACAAATCACCTGAAATCGTCATGTTTTTCAGGTTAACGTCTTTTGTATTGATCACCAAATTGGAGTTCACATTTCCAGTGTAGGTACTTGCTGTATGTTTCAATTCACCAACAACGCTGTCAATCATTTTCACAAATTCGGCTCTTGTGATATTGGCCAATGGATCGAAAGAGCCATCCTCGCGACCTGAAACATATCCGCCTTCAAGCAATGCGTTGACATTGTCCTTGCTCCAGCTTGCGATTTTGCTTGCATCGGTAAACCGGTCTGACGCCTTTTTATCCTGAGCCTTTAAATCGAATGCTCTGGAGAGGATCACCGCTGCTTCCTGCCGACTGATTGGTGCTTCCGGCTTGAAATTCCCCTTGTCATCTCCAAATACGATACCTGCAGCTACTGCTCTGGATATGTCCTTGGCATACCAGGCATTGGAGGATACATCGGGAAAGCTCTGGGTCCCCTCGGTTGGATAAGCCAGAACTCTGTTCACTAGGGAGACAAATTCCGATCTGGAAATGGGTACGTTAGGCTTGAAGGTACCGTCTTCATAGCCATTGATAATTCCTTTTTGAGACCAATTGCCGATCTCCTTGGACGCCCAGTGATTGGATATGTCTGAGAATGTTACCTTTACTGTTGAGTCAGTTAAGGCCGCTATTGTCTTTGTTGTCTCGGCATTTGCCGCTAATCCTGTCGTTGCCATCGAGAATACCATCGATAACGCCAGGAACGAAGCAACCGTTTTCCTCGTCTTGCGTAGCATGTCTAATCCCCCTTTTATCAGTAATAGTTCTATTATAAGGATTTGCAGGTTCATTTGGCGTATAATATTTTAATATGATTGTTTAATTTCATATTTATTTATATAGATAGTGGCAGCGTTTATGCGATCTGCAGGATAATTTTGAAAGAAGGCGCCCCTTAAGGAGGCACCCTCTCACAATGGACTTAGTTCAGTTTTATGAAAAAGTATGCCCGACTCATTAAAAAAATAGTTTTATTACCCTATACGTTTATTTCAAAATTCTTTTCAGAATTGCCGCGGCTTCCGCACGGGATGAAACGCCTTTGGGAACGAATTGGCCCGGTACACGCCCATTGACTAATTGAAACGACGCGGCTGCTCTCACAGCGGATTTGGCCCAATCGGCAATTTCCGAATCATCGTCAAACGAAGTGACATGGGCTCCTGCCAGCTGTTGGCCCTTGATTGATTCATAGGCACGCATAATCATCGCTACCATTTCCTCACGTGTAATTTGAGCATTGGGCGCGAAGGTATGCTCGCTCTTACCTGCAACAATGCCTGATTTAACCGCAATAGCAATGGGTTCTGCATACCATTCGTTAGAAGGTACATCTGTAAACTTTAGCTCTCCGCGTGTGGTCAGTTTCAACGCTCTCACTAACATCGCCGTAAATTCAGCGCGAGTAACCGTACGCTCCGGCTCGAAGCTTGCCACTGAGCTGTCGAGAATATGCTTCGACGTTAACTCTTGTATAATGCTAAATGCCCAGTGGTTGGAAGGTACATCAGCAAAGCTCTTTTTAAATTCAAGAACGGCATATTTACTGAAATGATGAATTTCGGCGACCAGTTCTCCGTTCACAACTTCTCCGCCGACATATTCAATCTTGCCGTTGTCCGCAATGTAGTAGATCCCCGCCAAATTCGTGTTGAGTAGAGGGTCAACTTTCAAACGAATCGTCATGGGCTGATTAAATTGGGTTAAATTCGTTGCTATACCATCTTTGGTCACATAGGATATGCCCAGATTGTATACTTCCCCGGAAAGTTTGAGCTCCGCTGGGCTGACATTCAGTGCTTGTCCCATGACTGTTCGTGCATCGGCTTCGGATAACGGACTAACCTTCAATACGATGCTGCCATCAGTTCGATTGGCTTCAGGTACTAGACTTGTAAGCTGTTGGATCAGCTCAGTCGGTATGTTCAAGCTTACCTTATCCTTTAGAATCACCAAGGGATTGGTTCCCATCCAATCAGCTATCTTGGCTGGAAGCACGATTTCTTTGGCAGCAGAAGGAACCGTTATGGATACTTTACCATCCGAAACCGATTGCTTCAGCTCTTCGTCCTTGATTATTCGTTGTTCATCATTATTAGCGGCAGGAGTGGTAGTAGTGCCTGGCAAACTAGTACTGCTGCCCTTATTGCTGCGATGCTGCACATTAGGTTGACTTTCCACGGTCTTAGCAGCGACAGTCACAGCAATGCTTGCAGTGCTCGCTTTGGAACTATCAGATGTTCTCGTTACTTCCAATACAAGATTCACTGTTGCATCTGCAACTGGAGGAACAATCGTTCCATCAAGTGCAATAATGCCCGTATCGCTGGATGTCTTGATAGCTACAGCAAAGCCTTCGGGCACCGTCGGCAGTGTTAACACAGTAACATCCTTAGCGGGTGCCGCAATCTCGGTAATTGTCGCTGCAACTCCTGCTGCTGTCTGTTGGACTACACTTTTGGCCGGTACTATTACCGCAATTCCTGCAGTGCTCGCTTTGGAACCATCAGATGTTCTTGTTACTTCCAACACTAGGTTCACTGTTGTTTGTACGGTTGGAGGAACAATCGTCCCATTCGTTCCAATAACGCTTGTGTTGCTTGAAGTTTTGATTGCTATCGTAAAGCCTGCCGGTACGGTTGGCAGCATTATCACACCAGCATCCTTCGCCGGTGCTGTAATCGAAGTAATTCCAGCCGCAACCGATGCTGCCGTCTGCTCGACTACGCTTTTCGCCGGTACTATCACTTCGATGATGTCGGTAGCTGCCGACTCTCCGTCGGAAGTTCGAGTTACCTCAAACACCAGCGATACGGCAGTATCCGCAGCAGGCGGGTAAATCGTACCATTGGCATCTATGACGGATGGGTCATACGTTTGTTGAATTGCTATCGTATATCCTTTTGGTACTACTGGCATAACCAAATGTGTGGCGTCTTTTGCAGGTGCAGGAATCGATGTAATTGCATCGGCTATTGTCTGTGGGTCCGCTTCCATTACCGTGACGTTGGCTACTGCCGGAATCATTGTGCTATAGACGGCTCCCTGTACGGTAAAGCTTCCTACTGATGCATACTGGCTTGGGGCGATACTATCCCATTTTACATGAACCTCTTTAGTAGTGCTGTCGTTGTATACCGCGGTTACGACTGAAGGCAATACGGGAGCAACTGTGGGTATTGTGGTGACATTGACCGGTTGAATTTCCGTAATGGTTTGTTCAGCAATTAATTTAATGTAGTCAATAACAAATTCATTGGTTTTCGTCATTGCCGGGTTTTTGCCTACGATCTCAAATTTAAAAGTATGATTTCCTGAAGTAAAGGTATGTTTGCCAAGACTAGTGGAAAAATAGCCTGCATTAGCGGTAGCCACATATTGATCGACTGGAGCGCCAAGTGCCACTCCATCCACATAGGTCTGAAAGATTCCTCTGGCATCATTTCTCTTATATCCAAAAACGACCTCGTATGTACCGGCTGCTGGAACATTTCCAGTAAATTCAACATATTGATCCTTGAGCGCTGTAAAAGTGATCTGTAAATTCTCGCCCCCGCTTGCAGCGGTTTCTTTATTGGTCTTCTTTGCTAAATTGGAAGGATTTAATAATGTAAAATCTTTCTCCTCAAACAGGATAAATGAACCTGAATCTTGACTTGTGCCCGGTACGATTACCGAAATGGTGCCGGTATCCTTGGTAACACCGTCAGCTGTCCGCGCTACCTCCAGTACCAAATTCACTGTAGTATTGGCGGAAGGAGGAGTGATTGTTCCGGCTGTAGAAATGACATTCGTATGATCCGAGCTCTTGATTCTTATCGTGTATCCGGATGGCACTGACGGCAGCGTTATACTCGTTGCGCCTTTGGCAGGAGCCGTCAAGCTTGTAATGCCCGATGCGATGCTCTGAATTGGATCCGAATTAGAAGCCATAAATCTCGCTTGCGCTTCATAGCCTTGCCCGGTTCCACTAATAATTTTTGCTCGCAATGTCGTGGATTGGTTGAGTGATAAGCTCCCCGTATATAAGGAAGAGCTGGCATTCGGCTCGCTTCCATCTGTCGTATAACGTATTTCCGCCTGCGGATCAACAGCGTTCAAAGTAACTTGCTGCGAACCAAAAAATACCGAACCATACGGTGTCATCGACAGTTTCGATATTTTAAGGAGTCTAACGCCATGGGGTTCAATGCTTTCACTGTATGAAGTCTTGGTTCCGATGATGGAATGAGACCACATATCACTAACCAGATAGCTGCCGCTAAGCCCCAAATCGTTGGCGAAATCGATGGATCTCGTTTGTGCGGTATCCTCCCTGTTAAATAAAGCGACGACCCACGTACCGTCTGGTAGTTGACCTTTCCATATTTGACTTAATGGGCTCTTCACATCTCTGGATAACGGTTTTCCTACAAAACCCCGTTTATTCATATCAATAATTTCTAAATTTTTGTAATAGCCATCATTACTAGCCATATTTTGATAGTTATCACCTATAAAAATGCTGCTTCCAGCCATTGCTAACAAACTTATTCTTGTTTTCTTTTCTGCATCCGTACCACCCGAGCTCATTACGCTAAAGTCTCCATCCAGAACAACCTTGCCCGGCCCCGATAAATCGGATAAGTAAACGAGACCGTCGAATAGATTATAGGCTGGCGGCCATGTATCCGCTCTAGTCGTGCCTCTATTACGAAGGCTTGTATGATACCACACCCCTGGTTGGGTAGTATCTGTCCTCCAGTCCTCGCTGGCTCTCAATAAATCGGCTGTTACTACTTCATCAGCTGCGTGATTTACGTTATTGGTATTGGCATAATATAAAATGATATCATTGCCCGCGGCTTCCCTCATCCAATCATATAATTGTTTCACAGCCGCATGTCCGTATGCATTTTCGTAATACCTTAAGAAGTCGATTTTAAGCAAATCTACCCCTAGGCTAATGTAATATTTGATCATTCCCTGTACGTATTCCTTCGAGCCTGGTGTGTCGGGATCGATCATATATCTCGTTTGATGCATATATTTGGGATCATCCCTGATGATGCTTTTAAGAGGAATATTGGTGCCTACAACCTTCAAATTAGCGGGGTCATTGGCAATATCCTGATGAAGCCATGAAGGATTATAATAGATCCCCAACTTCAAGCCTTTGGAATGCACATAATCAGCCCAATATTTCCAATCATTCATCCAATCATTCTTATAATGAGTAATATACCCGTTTGCGTTATGCTTCGTAGCATCGCCAACCCAACCATCGACATTTATATATTCATATCCGTAATCCAAGAAATTGGCTGCAAGCCAATCAGCATTTGATTTCATGCGCGCTTCGGTAAAGCTCGAGCTGTACGGTGTGGCGTGCCACCCCAAAATGCCAGAACCTTTTTGAGTAAAAACAGTATCCGTTGCATACACATATGCAGGGGAAATTGCGCCGCTTAAGACCATAGTTATAGAAACAATTGATAGACATAACATTCTAAAATACTTATTCAGCTCTTTAACACTCATATACGGGCTCCTTTTCTAGTAAAGTGAATTCTTCCGTCGGTCATAATCTCACTGTCTACCTGCTCATCACTTCCTATCCGCTTCAAAATCCTGTAAACCCTTTCATTATAAGTAGAAACGGGACGGTATAGAGTTTAATATCTTTATAAGATTGTTAAAAATTATTACCTATGGCACATTTTTCAAGGCTACTTTCCGTTATTTAGGGGGGATTCATGTTAGATGGATCCTCATCCCTTGCAAGAGAGACTTCCCCCTATACTATACATTGAGTGGCTATCTGTACCGAATCGAAGAACCGTAGGCCTATCGAAACCTACTTGCTTTCATACGTTCAAATCCATACCTCTACCTTCCAAAAATTGAAATAAGGGGCCTCAAGTGAAAGTGCAAAGCTATTGCGGATCCGGGATGGCCTGATGGACTCTATCGCGAAGCTGAGCGGACAGTTCAGCCTGCCAAGGTTCCTTTATAGCTTCAATAAATTCGGTTATTTCTTGGTTCATTTTATATTCCCCCTTATGGATAGATTACGGTTTGGCAATCTTATTGAACATGTCGAGCTGGTCCTGCAAATCGGCTTCCATAGCCTGGTTTCTTGGTACGCGTAAAACATCCGAGCTTTCCTCTTCGAGCCGCCTCAATTCGATTTCGAACCCGCTCCGGCCTTCCGGAACCGGCATACAGAGCGCCCATCTCAGTGCCTCACTCTCCGTATTCACATCAATCAGGGTATATTCGGAAATGAGCTCTTGATGTGGAAAAGGCCCCGCCTGTATTTCAAGTTCTCCACCGAGCGATGGATACGTGATCCTTACTCCGGTTGAGCTTGGCTGAAGCTTCTCTGCAGCAAGGAGCGTACCGTTCTTGGCCAGAAGCTGCTTGTACTCTTCATTGCATCGTTGTGCTCTCGACTGAGATTTACTCCAGCCTCCGAATACCCTGTCGCCTTGATAATTAACAAAAATCGCATTATCGTTCCTCCCCTTGTGGGAATAAGACATGCGGCAGGATGGGCTGCCGTTACTCTTCCCTCACTTAATCAACGAATGGGAAACCAAGTAATCGACAAGGTGGTTATAAAATTTACAATGGTTCAGTCTTGCATTCAGCAGCACGTTTTAGCAAAAGCGCCTGTTCACGTTTATTCCGGGTCATAGCTGCGGCACGTTCAAATTCCATACAGGCTTCATCCTTACGCCCTAGCTTTAGTAGAAAATCGCCGCGAACACTCGGCAGCAGATGATAACCCTGTAAAGCAGGCTCAGCATTCAGCTCGTCGATAATCTGGAGTCCATAAGCCGGACCGAATGCCATGGAAATGGCGACCGCCCGGTTCAATTCGACAATTGGCGAAGGAGATACTCTCGAAAGCGCTTCGTAAAGAGCGGAAATTCGAATCCAATCCGTCTCGTCTGCAGAGGGTGCCTGCGCATGGCACGCAGAAATCGCGGCCTGCAACGAGTATGGCCCTAGCGGTCTTCCAAGCCTACGGCTGCGTTCCAGTGCCGCCAAGCCGCGGCGGATTAGCAGATGATCCCATTGCGCCCGGTTTTGATCCATGAGTAGAATAGGCTCACCCTTGGAATTCACCCTTGTTTTCAACCTCGAGGATTGAATCTCCATGAGGGCAACCAATCCGTGTACCTCCGGTTCTTGAGGGGCGATCTCGGCAAGTACACGCCCCAGTCTTAGCGCTTCCTGACACAGCAGCGGACGGATCCATTGAGCTCCGGATGTTGCTGAATAACCTTCATTGAACATAAGGTAAATCACCTCGAGTACCGCAGACAGACGGTCCTTGAGTTCCTCCCCGGCGGGTATCTCGAAAGGAACCTTTTCGGCGTTAAGAGTTCTCTTGGCACGGACAATCCGCTGAGCAATCGTGGATTCGACGGCGAGGAAGGAACGCGCGATTTCCTCTGTCGAGAGCCCGCATAACAGGCGAAGCGTCAAGGCGACTCTGGCATCCTGCGATAGTACGGGATGACAAGTCATAAAGATCAGACGAAGGAGATCGTCACTGATCTCCCCATCCAAAACCTGATTTATGTCGTCCTCTGTATATAAATCCATACTCTGTGCGATCTCTATGTACTTCTGATCGCGCCGCTTCGCTCTGCGTATGTTGTCAATCGCACGCCGCTTCGCCGTCGTCATCAACCAGGCGCCCGGATTGTCCGGTATTCCGCTCTCCGGCCACCGTTCAAGGGCGATTACCAAAGCATCTTGTGCAAGATCCTCTGCAATACCGACATCCCGCACCATTCTCGTTAATCCCGCGATAAGCTTTGCTGACTCTATTCTCCATATCGTATTAATGGTTCGATGGGTATTGGACAAACTCACGCCTTCTTCTGCTCCTCGACTTGTTTGCGAAGCTCCGCTTCCTTTGCAAGCGTTTCGGGATTGACCATTATGTCTTCCATCTCGAATACTTGTCTGAGTTCGATTTCCCCTTGACCAAATCCATGAGGGTCAGGCATGCGTAGAGCCCATTCAATAGCTTCATCCCTGGATTTGACCTCAATCAACGTATAACCGGCAATTATTTCTTTGGCCTCCGTGAACGGCCCGTCAACAAGCTTCGGTTTGCCTCCAGGTTCCGGATAAGAAATCCGAAGTCCGCTTGAGCTCGGCTGCAATCCGTCGGCAGCGAGCAAAACACCGGCCTTCACCAATTCCTCGTTATATTTCTGCATTGCATTAATAAGCTCTTGACTGGGCATAACCCCCGCCTCAGAATCTGCTGTAGCCTTCACAATCATCATAAATCTCATTTGTATTCCTCCTATTTTTTAATGAATCTTAATGGATATGAACGCGTCCGCAACTCCACTTCTACGTATTCGACAAATCCATGGTATATAAATCGATAGACTAACAAAAAAGTTACTTAGGGATTGCTCATAAAAAATGCTGCAAGCTCCGCCGAAATTCGTTTTGCATCGAGTTTCTTGGTATGTCCAAGTCCCTTTTTACTCAACAGCTGTGCATTGGGCAGCACGTTTGCCAGAGCCTGGGCGCCATGTCGTAGTGCAGTCGGACTTTCGGTGCCCTCAAGCACCAGCGTAGGCACTATAACTGTGCCCCAGAGTTTAGCTGGAAGTGGTTTTCCTTCCAAAAAGCCATCCAATAATGCCGCATCGTAAGGGAGAGTATGCGCAACGGCCATGAGGTTAGCCCACACACCAGGCATCATACGCATCAGGCTCACAATGATTGAGGGGGCACCCATACCTTTAGTCATAAAATACTTGATAGCCTCGGCCCGGCGGTTAACTTCAATAAGCTTCGTAACGTGCAGCACGAAATCTTCAGGAGGCTTGCGATCCGCTGCATTGACTACAAAAGGAGGTTCATGTAGAGCCAGCTTCGTAATGTTAGCTCCTTTCGCCGCTGCCTGTAGGGCAAGAACCGCGCCAGAAGACAACCCCCAAACATATGCCGATCCACCCGCTTCGTCAATCATTGCCGTAAGGTCTTCAATCTCACGCGCTGTATCATATGATTTTGTGTCCCCACTATTACCACGACCACGACGGTCGTAGTTGTATACCATGAAGTGCTCCGCCAACAAATTAGCCAGCTGCACCTGTCCAGGGAATTTTCGATAGCTGAAAGCACCTGCTACCAATATAAGTGCTCGCCCTTTACCAACTTTGTCATAAGCGATTTTAGTGCCGTCTTTTGAAGTTACTGAATACATAGGTATGCCCCCTTCAATTGTAACACTTCGCGCCTTCTATTAAGACGACGAACCACAAACGGGGAAATCGACATAACCACAAACAAATTTCAAAAATATTTTTCGCCGCTGCTCATAAACATCAAGATGGGGTCTGTAACCTACTAAAGTAAAGGTATTAACATGGTTTGTCTTCCTACACTTTTACCGAATGCTGAGTGATTAAGCACCAAAATGTCCCCTTACGTCCACCCCCGGCACATCGAGCCAAATACTCAATATTTAGGGAAAGGAATGGTTATTGCTTTGCTATTTATCAACATAAATATTACCATAATTTTCTGTCCTCGCATGCAGCATCATTCTAGACAGAGCTTTTATTCATCTTCTTGGAATCATAAAACAGGGCTACCCCTCAAGCCGTTCTTCAACGACCTAAGGGGTAACCCTAAAATATAACGTATATAGATTCAATCAGTCCGAACTAGAGCATTCTCTGCCGGCAATGGTTTAGTTGTTCTTTGTACTAACATGTTCAGCAAAACCGTTACAGCTGGTTTGTGCCGTTCCTAAGGTCAGCGGCTCGGTAATGACTTCGTTCCCTTCGCTCAAATCACCATTTCACGGGTTCTTCGAGAATAATGCCGTCGGTCATCACCCATTGGGTCAAGCTGTGTTCCTTGGCCTGGATGACAATAAAGCACAGATCCTCCGTCTCGGACGTGTTCCGCAGGGTACGCACACCTTGCGGTGCGATGCGCACGGAGCTTCCTTCTGTCACCTCGAGAATGTCGCTGTCAACTTGAACCTGCCCCTGACCGCGAATAAACACGTACAACTCCTCATTTTCTTTGTGCTTGTGATAGAAAGGTACCTCGCCCCCAGGAGGCAGCTGGTTCAGCGACACCTCCATACTGGTTAACCCAAGAGGCTCCTTCAAGAAAAGTTTCCCCTTAGAAGGAGCTTCCGTAACGCTTAACAGCTTCTCGAACAGACCTGCTTGCACCATCGTGTAATTCCGGTCTTGCATGTTCAACACCTCTTCCATCAGGTTATGTATCTATCAGGCTACTGATACACTAATTCCATATTATCACGCCGCAAATAATGTGATTTCTTTTTAATTGCTCAGTTGAGGATGAGATCATTTGGACGTTATCTTGCTCACTACCTGTCATTAACCAACTGAGATCCGCTTTAATATTTTTATGTATATTTAAAATGCTATCTAATACGATCCCCATTGTAGCTTGCCTATAAATTTCACCTCTCATTATAAAAAGGGTCCCGATGAGATCGAAATCATCATCGGGACCCTTCAATGTTTAAGAACAACACTTAATGTAATTAATTAAAATAAAATTGTCCAATTAAAATATATTGTTAGACCGCTATTGTTGATTTAACGCGGTTTTCGCGTTTGTAAATCTTCAGGTTATGAAAAATATGTTTTAGACTGACCCAAAAAATGTAGCACATAGTAATCCTGAAACAAAAAAATAAAGTTCTAGACTTTGAACGAATTTTGTAGGAAAGGTGTGAGAAAATATCCTCACACCTTTCCCTCGCTTACATCAATGAATGATTTATTTCGTTGATTCTTTCGAATCAGCTGGTTTCGTAAATTCTTTCACATCATCTGGCCTTAGAGATATATTGAATGAACCAATTACTTTTTCGCCATTCACATCATATAACTTAATTTCTTTAACACTTCCCGGAGCAATACTACGTTGTTTAGAAATTGCTTCCTCTGGTGTTTGGGGCCTTTTTGTTTCCAAGTCTGTAGCTCGCACATATCCTTTTGTGCCATCCACACCAATTGCTTGAATTAATTCTGGTCTTGATTTTGATGAAACATGTTCCGATGATCTTCTAAAAATGATGTATTTGTTATCTTCATCTCGCTCTTTTCTGCCCAATCAGTATCGGCGCTCACCGCGGTTGCTCCAACACGAACGGCTGCGTCCGAGTCACGAACTGGAAGCCCTGCTTGCGCAGGATCGGCGCGGAGGTCGGCAGCGCGTCGACGAAGGCGTGCGTCCGGCCGCGATCACGGGCTTCCTGCAACCGCGAGGCGACCAGCGCGGTGAACAGTCCCCGTCTCCGGTGTGTGGTCTTGGTGCGACCCCCGGCTAGTTCGGCGTAGGGCCCTCCGGGCCGGAAGTAAACCCGCCCACAGGCGACGGGCTCGCCGTCAACGTAGGCAATGTGGATGCTCATCTCGTCCGGATTCTCCTTCAACTTAAGGGCCAGCGCGCGCCGCTCCTCCTCCACGTTGTGCCTGCCAATCTCGCGGGACACCTCGGCGTAGTCCACCAGGTCGCGCTCTTCTCGGACGATCCTGATCTCGTGTTCGCCGCCGTCACCGAAGGCAGCCAGCGATGCCTCGTCCAATGGCAGGACCAACACTTCCTCCTCATCCTCGGCCTCGAACCCGGCGGCGACGAGCCGCTCGGGCAGGTCGATTGGCGTATCGTGACCGTAGTGCTTCCACTCCAGGCTATAGCCGCCGGAGACGGCGGCATCCAGCTCCCGGCGGATCAGGCTATCGGTTTCCTCCGGCGGTAGGCTGGCGAACACGATCCGGCACTCCGATCCGTCCGTGGAGCGATCCACGACCACGTCACCGCTGGCAGACGGCACGCCCAGCGACCGTCGCTCGGCATCCAGGCCCGCCAGGATATCGGTTCTTATGATCTCGCCTGTTTCATACACCATTTTCGCTTTCTCCAGAGCCTGGTTCTCCTTGTCCATGTTCGACACGTTCTCCTGCCTCCCTTTGTTTTAGGAAATTTTGTTTCCTTCTTACTATATTACGTCTGTCTGTCCTCAACACAATTCTAAACTATTTCAACTACCCTTACAGAACGGCTGCTAAGTTACAACAACCCCCTGTTTGCGTTAAACTGCCCGTTAGTTTAGCGATGCCGTCATTCTACTACTTAATTATCCTAGTTTATCAAGACCTAAATTTATAAATTTCAGTCATAATAAAGGGTTCCGCATATTAGTCATGTATAATATGCGGAACCCTTTATATTGAACTATCGTTATCCGTTACTTTAACGAACTAAACCTTAAGCTTCCCAGTCACTTTTACCAAGCTTGTAATAATTACCATTCGATTCCCATCCGTTACCTCCAGTTCGAATATTTTGAGGTGCTGGACATCTTAAGAAGACTTTTAAATAGACAAAGAGGCTGCCCCAGGTCCTTCCAACCTTGTGGGACAGCCTCCATAACCATGGAAACACCTATTCATAACTAATCTTACAGTTATAACTTTCTTTTTTACAATTTCTTAAGGATTCTAAAGATGATTACCGCTGTTTCCGCTCTTGTAGCATTTCCGAGAGGATTGAGGCCAGCTCCATTTCCTTCTATAATTCCTTGATGCACCATGGAAGCCACACCTTCTTCAGCGTAAGAAGCAACAGATCCTTTATCGCTATAGCTGGCAAGATCCGAGGTATTTCCTGTAAGCTTGAACTTCTCTGATAATTGAAGCGCTCTTGCACACAGTACCATCATATCTTGTCTGGAGATTTCTTGTTTTGGATTAAAGAGGTTATCCCCTACTCCACTGGCAATACCAAGTTGTTTAGCAATACCTAGAGCCTGGTAATAATAATCACTACTGCTCACATCGTTGAAATTAGAGCTAAACTCAGCTTTCATATCAAGCGCTCTAACCAACATGGTGATAAAATCAGCTCTTGTTATTTTTTTATCCGGATCAAAGGTGGTGTCAGATGTGCCTTGAATGATCCCCTTTGAAGCCAGTAACTCAATCGCTTCTTTTGCCCATGAATAATTTATGCCCACATCGGTGAATTTTTTACCTTCAGAAGACGGCTGTGTGCTAGGATTCGTCGATGGTTGCGATGGTGCTGCTTCTGTTGGCGTCGTTTCTATCGGTGGCGTTGGTTCTGTAGGCGTCGCAGGTGTTGTCGCGCTCCCCCCACTGCTTCGACTCGACTTTCTGTTGGTCACGTTGGTCACGTTGGTCACGTCAACTACCTTAACCGCCTCTGCCCTCCATGATGTATAAATGGCGGAGTTGATATTAGCGGTGTTAAGCGAGGTAGGCGCGTTGGTGCTGCTGGCGTATGTGGTGCCGAAGCCGCCGAAATCGTTCCAGTCAACTTCCGCTTCCAGCTTTATGTGGCTCATATAGCCATAAGCCTCGCCGCCAAGCGTTACGCCGTCTTGCGCGTCATTGGCATAGACGATCGCCTTTAAAATGCCTTTGGTCGGATCATCAGGTTTTTGAATCATGCTTATCGTTATGCGCACGTCGTCAACCATACCCTCAATACCATCATAAATACTGGTCATTGCGCCTCTGGGGCCTTTAGGGTAAGTTACGCCGGTTTGCAGGTCGGTAATAGTTTGATCCAGCTTAGTGCCGAAGTCTGTACCGAGTGAGCTTGCCGGGTCGGCGTATGCCTCGCCGTTATTAAATTTCATAAGGAACACGTTTGTGCCGGCGCCGGCGCCGCCCGTGTTCGAGCCTGCCAGTGCGTATTTACTAATCCCGTCTGCATTGTCCATGCGCTGTATCCGCAAGCCGTACCCGTTCTTAATACCGGGTGAATAAGCCCTATTATCTTTGTTCTGCCTCATATAACTGTTGGGGTCGGGGTTGCTCAATGTATCGGCTTTGATATAAATATCCAGGAAACTTGGCGAGCTGCCGAAGCCGGAGCCGCCCTTGCTGGATACAAGGCCTACTTCCTCGATCATATCACCGAACTTGCCACTATAGGTGGGCGGCACGTAGAACAAACGAGACGTGGCTGCAGCGGGTCCAGCGTTTCCGCTTGCGCCGCCTTTCGGTTCAATGCCGGAGAAATTCCACGTGACGGTGTTGTTGCTGCCGCCTTTCGCGTCGTTCCTCCACCCGTTCACCATCATCATCGTGCCGGGAATTGCCGTATTTTGATTGTCTGTGGGAATATTGGCAAGAAGCGGCTGATCATACCATATCACTTCTTTGCCGCTTGTGGCCGTAAAGCCGTCTTTGATTGTGTCGGTCCAATAACGGGTCTTAACGTCCGCCGCCGTGATTACGCGAGTCATAGTCAAAGTAGTTTTGGCGCCGACTTCGCTGTGATTATATTTGGGCGAAATTTCGGCCTGCAAGTAATACCCTATGTCGCCTTCGTTTACCGCATAATCCTTCACGGGGCCGCTGCCGTCACGCGAGACGGCTACAGGGGTTCTAACCGCCGGGTTGGCTGCGTTGACGCGGAACCAGTCAACAACGGTTCTATCAAGTAATCCCGCTTGCGCGCCCATGCCTGTGAAGCCGGTTATTGTGTAATTCACTTTGGCTACACCGTTCACAGGGTCAAGCAGACTTACCCCCGCAGCCAAT
This sequence comes from Paenibacillus sp. GCM10027630, assembly GCF_042676305.1. Lineage (NCBI taxonomy): Bacteria > Bacillati > Bacillota > Bacilli > Caryophanales > Paenibacillaceae > Paenibacillus > Paenibacillus sp. GCM10027630. Next base: position 111,560 of record NZ_JBHTGY010000013.1, read on the forward strand.
ACAGGCGTCGCTTGGTATTCGGCCTCAACAGTCAGGGGTATGCCGCGCGCGATTCCGAGGGAAGGGCTTCTTGCTATAACATACAGGTTCACATCGTCCGTAACGCCTGTTAAGTTAGCCGTGACCGTGGCTGTGTTTGTGCCGGTAGATTGGAGCGATATCACATCCGTGCCCGTGATTAATTTGCTCGTCGCCTTGTTTATGCCCGTCGCTTCGTGGGTATAGGAATACGCGGAAAATTCCCAGTCGCCGGGATTGGTTTTCCCGGTGGCCACTGCGGCTGTGAGCGTGGTCGTCGCGTTTGCGCCGCTGCCTTTACGCAGGTTTCCGCTGCCGCTGCGGGTCAGCGTAGCGTTCGTGGCGATTGTGTTATAGTTCGTGCCGCCGGTAAGCGAATCATACATAGCTTGCCTTAAGTTGCTGTTCCTCTCGACTAAAGCGGCTTCCGCGATTTTAGCGGCAATCGCCGTGTAGTTAGTAGTGCCTATGATATTTTTTACGTTGTAGTAAGCTTTACCGTTCGATTCAAGCTTATACGCCTTAAGCAGGTCGCCTGTCATATTGATTGCGACTCCCGGGGTTATTGCTTCTTGCACAAGGTAAGGCGCGCCGTCAAACGTCACATTGGATTGGTAATTACGGCTGGCGGGGTTCATAGGTCCTTTGCCCGCCCAGTTGAACAGGGCTTTGAAACCGCCTTGCGGCGCAGGGTTCGCGGATGTTCCGTTAAGCAGCGTATTGCCGCGATGTATCCGCGTATCAACCATAACCGCGTTGTTCACGTCAGTCGCGTCGTTAAGCCCGGATATGTATGTATCCGCCGCGGCAAGGCCGTTTACGCTCACCTCAAACGGATCCACATAGATATCGCTGTTATAGAATTGGGTGCCGCTGTTGAATTGGGTCATATAAAAGTGCAGTTCGCTATTCATATAGATAGAAGGGTTGCCCGAATGGCCGCCCGCGACGATATAGCAATTAATCATTACGACTTGGCCGAGGGCCAGCATATTGTGGAGGCTCATAAACGCGCTGTTAACAGAGATGCCGCCTCTGCCCGAAGCGTTGGCGCCCATAAACAGCTGAGCCTGCGTCCTCGTTTCGCTGCGCATAGGGCGGCTGAATCCGCCGTCTTTAAGGCCGAGAATATTGGCGGCAAGTGTGGGGTTCGCGCTTGTCCACGCCTGCGCTTTGTTGTTAAGCGGGAAGTTCAAGTCTATGTTCGTGTAGTTGGCGAATGTGACGTTGTCTGTCCACACGCCGCCTGTGCCCGTAAGGTTAAACATCGTGAAGTTTCCGTTTGCGCCCGCTTGCTGCCCGCGGGCGGAGGCGTATACCACTTTGCTGTAATCGCTGCTCAATCCGAAGAAATAAAGGTAGTTCGTCGTCAGCGTCATACCGATAGGCGTGGCGTTGCCCATTGTAGTGGTATCATTAGTTTCGGGGTCCTTCGCGTTACGCAGCGGGCGAATGTTATTATCGTCCGGGTTATCAACCCAGTAAACGCCGGGGGCCGTCAGAATCGTCATACGGCTGGCCTCCGTGCCGTTTACAAGGCCCTTGGGGATGACAACGTCGTCGGTTGTTTCAGGTGTTCCCATCGTAAGCGTCGTGCCCCATTTGGCATCCTGTATGGAGCGGAAAGCGTGGCCGTTGCTCGCCGCCAGCTGCGCGTCCGTCAAGCGCCAATCCAAAAAGATTGTGTTGGCGCCCAGCGTCCAGGTTTTGCCGTTCCAGCTTACCGTAGCGCCGTCAAAGGTAATTGCTTCCTCGCTATTCGGATCTAACGAGGCGTATCTGGGGAAAGCCAGCCCATCGTAGACCGATTCAGCCACAGTAACTGTCGATGATGTGTCCTTATTCGCTGTCACTAAAAGCGAGTCCCCTGCTTCCGGAACGAATGCCTCCTGACTCTTAACATTTAAGTTGGCCTCCTGTTCAGCCGCTGACACCGTTATCAATCCCCCAGTCAAACTTCCGACTATCATGGCAGCACTTAATAAGCCTGCTAAGATTTTCTTTTTCATCTTTCGCCGTACCATAGTTTAAATTCTCCTCACTCATATTTTGTAAGCGTTCTCTTTCGGTATGGCACCATGGCTGTTGTCGAATTGGCGGCACAAGAATAAAAACTCAGCCAGGTAGTGATTCATTTCGCAGTGCACCAGCTGAGGCTGCCTGTTGGTACGTAAACACGTTCGAGAAAAAACGGCAAGCATTGTAAACACCATAAAGGTACGTTTCTTCAATGAAAGCCTGCTCGTGTAAAGCCTCTCTGCAATCGATTTTTTCAATTTTGTCAATAACAAATAACGAGCAATTGCATACCCCCCTTCTTAGCAATAATGAAAGCACTTACAAAGATAAATGTATTGGGGTAAGGTCGTTACAGTCAATATCCGTTTATTAAGATATTAACATCCATATAATATTAACCTTGTTCCATATGAAACTGAATATAATCATTATTTGGGAAAATAATAACGATTTAATTCTTAGAGTGCTTGATAAACAAGCAAACCAGATATTAGCATAATCATTTGATGTGGAAAAATAATCATCGCGGTCAAACCGCCACTTCATGGCCATCCCGTCCGTATAATAAATGACATAGCAAATGGCTTTTTGCATGTCATCAGTTTCGTGAGAGCTTAACTCCTAGGGCATCTTTGCGTTACCACCGTCAGACGGAGTAACGCCACATGTTATCAAAGGCGCATCCGCGGCGGCTGATCTTATTGCCCCTTCCTTATACGATGCAGTTCCATTGATGATGGAATATGCAAAAGAGGATGACACAGAAGCTCCTACGATGTCAGTAGACTCACAAAAATAGAACGATCGATGCCCACGGTTGGAATAAAAAATAAGCCCCAATCTCCCGGGGCGGGGGGATTGGAGCTACATTACTTCTGAAGCGGGACGCTGAATGTAATCGTTTCAACAATCGCTGTATCGCCGGGATTTTGCCGGCCTTGCTCGATCTCCATCATAACTAGGTCCTTTGCGTTCTCGCGCGCCTCATCGAGGGAGTCGCCGCGAGCACCACTATCACTCAAATACAAGAATCTAAGGATTAAAAGACGCAAGATAAAGTAGATCACTGTGAACCGCCGGTGACCTCCCTTAAATTTAAGGTATAGATATTGAACTATCGTTACCCTTTAGTTCAGAATCGATAAGGATTGATTAGGGATAAATTTTTTCGCCTTTTTCAAGTATCGTTACAAACTGTTGAATTCGTTTCGCCCGGGTTTCTGGCTTCTTGGCATTATGGATTCTGAAAAGGAATGAATATTTATTTTGTCTATCCAATGTATCATAAAATGCCTTCGCCTTGACATTACGCTCCAGTTCAATTGCAAAATCCTCAGGTAAAGAGGCGATACTTTGCGATTCATAGGCCTTATCCCATTGTCCGTTCTTTTTGGCAGCTTCAATCGCTTTGAATCCAGAGGGCTTCATTCTTCCATTTGTGATAAGAAGCTCTGCTTTTTCTTTATTCACTTTCGACCAGATACTCCTAGCCTTACGCGGAGTAAATCGTTGAACCCACGTTTTTTCATCCAACTTTTCCTTCTGGCTGTCAACCCATCCGTAACACAGTGTAATTTCAAGTGCTTCATCATAGGATACAGAAACCACGCCGGAATTTTTTTTCGCGATTTGCAACCGGATTCCCGGTGAAGTGTCATGATTGTTGTCAAGCCAATTCTCGAAAGATTGTTGTTCGCCAAAGAACATAAGCGGTATTTCATTGGATTTATTGATCACTTGATTCGCCTCCTACTTGTAGTGTACTTCAATATAATTGACACAATCAGTCAGTGATAATCTTGCCTTGTCTTGCCTTGTTTGAGCTATTGCTAATATTTCAATTCCAGAAACAAGCCACTGCGGTGCGAGTAAATTTGTTTGAACAATGCCCGTTAGAATTCCTGTAATACGAAAAATTTGGCGTTTGAACAAAAACGAGCGCCTCAGTAAGATGGGGTTACGCACGAGGTCATAGCCTCAAAAAGCCCATCTAGGAGGTCGCTCTATCATGAAGTTTAAGGCACAGGACAAACAAAATCAACTCATAGAAAACATTACCGTTCATCATCTGGTCGTTGGTGTAGACATCGCCCAGGAAGTCCATGTCGCCCGCGCTGTCAGCTTTCGAGGGATTGCTCTGGGATCTCCTCTTGACTTCGGTAATCACCGTGAGGGGTTCAAGTTATTCGAGCGCTGGATCCAGGATCTGCTTAAATCCTACAAACTGAGCCATGTTATGGTTGGCATGGAACCAAATCCTTACCTGTACCAGTGCAATCGTAACACTCAGACTCTTCCCTTTACCGAGAGATATCAGTCGTTTGAACACGGAGCAGATTCTAGGCGGCTGGAAGCAATATGTGAAGTGTCATGCTGGCGTTAAGCGCGCCAATTTGCTCATTTCACTAGCAAAATCCAGTGTTGGCACCACCCAAGCACTACATGCTTACAAACTTCACCTTGAGCAATTACTCCAAGAATATGACTTGGCGCAGAGCCAGCTTGAACAGATTGAGCAAGAGGTCCTTCTCATTCTTGAACGTATTCCTTATGCTCAGAAGATGCTTGAAATACGAGGCATCAACGTCACGAGTCTAGCTGGAATACTTGGTGAGGCTGGTGATTTAAGCGGGTATACGCATGGAAATGCGCTGCTTCGGCATGCCGGGTTGAATCTAGCCGAG
>NZ_JBHTGY010000014.1:0-11165 GCF_042676305.1 Paenibacillus sp. GCM10027630
TATCTCGATTCGCAGTGTAGAACGTTTGCGGATCTCTGAGCGACGTGCTCGAGTTAGTACGCGAAGATGCCGCTGCACGCCTTCAACCAAGCGAGATTCTGTCGCTTTGTTGTTCTTGAGAGCGTGGGCAATGGACACCAAATCCAGATCGTCTGTCTTGCACCAACTCAGGGCACTTGAACGCTCTTCAAAGGTGGTGTAGGCATTGAGGATTTGCACATGGTAACCATGTAGTGCCATCTGTCTGACGATATCCTCATAGTAATGGCCAGTAGCTTCAATGCCAAGAAGCAAACGAACAGCTCCCGTAAAGGTGATGGCCTGTTCAATTNCAACCTCCTGTGGTAGGGTAGGTATAGATTGAAGCTCTTTGTCAGGTGCTTCGTATCTTCGATAGTTGCTGGGGATTTCCCTTCTTTAGTGGATTATATTACACGCCAGAATTTATATGTTCCGGGGCTCCCCGCAAAGTATCTGAATCAACTTCGAAGCTTGACCCCACTTTGTGGGGATATTTTATTTCAAGAAAGCGATTGCATTACCAAAAAAAGTATTGTACAATAACCTCAAGTCAACTAAGTTGAATTAAATACAACAATGTTAAACAATTATAAATATTGTTGAAGAAGATCTGAATTTGTAGATTACGATAGTCTACCGAGGAGGGGATTTGCAACTACTTTCGAATCAGACATGTTGGAAAACGTAGAGTGGGGAGCAGTATTAACTTCGTGGGGCTATTGGAGTACAGGAGCTAGGATTGTTTTGATAACGCTTACATTTTTAAAATTATATTAATAACGAGGAGTGGACTAACGAAAATGAAAAAGTACAAAGTAGGTATTGTGGGCGCTGGTGGCGTTACTGAATTGCATTTCGTGGGGTATAAGGAGCATCCGGAACGGATCGAGATAACGGCACTTTGCGACCCGAACCCTGAAGCGTTGCATGCCAAAGCTGATAAGTATGGGGTTCCTCAGCGGTTTACAGACTTGCAGGATTTTATTCAAAACAGCGGTATTGATGTGGCTGTGGTGTGTACGCCGACCTCCATCCGTAAACAAATTGTGTTCCCATTGCTGGAAGCGGGCTTGCCTGTATTCGTTGAAAAGCCTTTTTCCGACACATTGGCGGAAGCAACAGAAATTACAGAGAAGGCGCAGCAGCTTGGTGTACCGATTTCTATAAACCAGAACTTCAGACGGCATTTCCCATTCGAGCTCATCAAGAGCAAGATTGCAGAAGGAATTATCGGTAAGGTAACCTCCATTTTGTTCACAAACCTCTTCTTCAGGCAGGATGTAGGCTGGCGGCTGGAATGCGAGCGCAATGCGCTGTCGGTAATGGGCATTCACTGGTTCGACGGGTTCAGACAAATTCTTGGCTCCGAGGCTGTGTCTGTCGTATGCCAGAATCGTTCCTCATCTGCTATCAATTGTGTAGGAGAGACGGATGCTACCGTTCAGGTCGTATTTGAAAATAATGCTGTAGCGACGTATGTTCAAAGCTTTTCTTCCACCATCAACCGGACGGAAATGATCGTAATTGGTGAGACAGGTACAATTGTAACGCTTTATAACAAAGCGGACCTGTATCGTAAAGGGGAGAAAGCTCCGTCAGAAACCTGGGATAATCAAGTTTCCAGAGAAGTAGCTACTTATGAAGGATTAAATCATTTGCTGACTTCCCTGGAGACTGGAGTTGAAGCGCCTAATAGCTCAAGAGATAACCTGAACACCATCTCCATTCTCGATGCAGCCTATGTTTCTGCGAACGAGCAGCGTATTGTTCAGTTGAAGCACGGTGTCGTGGTTTGATGAAGTGAACGATACTTAAATATGATTGAAGTGGAAGGTAGTGCATATGGATACACATTCGGCTGCTTTGCAATCGTCCGTCACTCTGGATAAGAAGATGAAACAACGAACTCTCTTCTCTGATTTAAGACGTGACAAGTACCTTTATATGCTGGTTTTACCTGGTGTGCTCTTCTTTATTCTTTTTAAATATGTCCCAATGTGGGGAATCATTATAGCTTTTCAGGAATATTCCCCGTATGCGGGGGTTTGGAATAGCGATTGGGTAGGGTTGGAGCACTTCATCCGTTTTTTTTCTAATCCTGATTTCCTGCTAATCTTCCGCAATACGATGGTGATCAGCTTGTTGAATCTGGTTTTCTTTTTCCCGCTGCCGATCATCCTGTCCCTGCTGTTGAATGAAGTGAATAACCAGTTTTTCAAAAGCATCCTGCAATCGATTGTTTACCTGCCGCATTTCTTGTCCTGGGTCATTATTGTAGGGATATCCTTCCTGCTCTTGTCCCAGACCTCAGGAGTCGTCAACATGATGATGGTATCGCTGGGATTTCCCAAATACGATTTTCTCACGAATACGGACACCTTCTGGGGCATGCTCGTTGCACAAAATATATGGAAGGAAACCGGTTGGGGAACAATCATCATACTGGCGGCTATTACGGCTGTTGACCCCCAATTATACGAAGCGGCCAAGATGGATGGAGCCAACCGGTGGCTGCAGGCTTGGCATGTGACACTGCCGGGAATTCGAAGCGTAATTCTGGTTCTACTCATCTTAAGGCTCGGACATATAATGGATGTCGGATTCGAGCAGGTATTCCTGATGAATAACGGAGCTGTGGCCCAATATGCGGATGTTTTTGAAACCTATGTGTACCGCAACGGTATTCAGAGCGGACAATTCAGCTACAGTACAGCAGTCGGCTTGTTCAAATCAGTGGTAGGACTTGTGCTCGTTGTTTTGGCGAATAAGCTGGCCAAACGGATTGGCGAGGAAGGAGTCTACTAATGAAGGAAAGCTTTGGAGGACGACTATTTAATAGTGTGAATACGTTTGTATTGATTGTTATTGGATTAATCACCTTATTTCCTTTGTACTACGTATTTATCGTTTCTTTCACCGATCCCCAGGAATATTTGCAGAAAAGCGGCTTTGTTTTGTTTCCTCAGAACTGGTCGCTTGGATCTTACCGTTATTTATTAGATACGGATGCTTTTAAAAACGCTACATTGGTCAGCACATTCCTTGCAACTGTGGGAACGGGTTTAAGCTTGGTTTTTACATCTGCGATGGCGTTCGGTATGTCTCGAAAAAGATTAAGAGGCAGAAAGCTTTTGATGCTGATGGTGTTATTGACGATTTTGTTCAACGCGGGGATTATTCCGAATTACATTATTGTCCGTGACTTGGGAATGATCAACAGCATATGGGCATTAATTATTCCGGTATTGATCAGCGGGTGGAATGTCATTCTAATGAAAAGCTTCTTTGACAGCATTCCGGCGGAGCTTGAGGACGCTGCCATGATCGACGGCTGCAATGATATAGGAACGTTCTTCCGCATTGTGCTTCCGCTGTCGGCTCCTGCTCTGGCTGCATTCGGATTGTTTTACGCGGTCGGTTATTGGAATACCTTCTTCAATGCTATTTTGTTCATTAATGATTATACGAAAGTGCCTTTACAGGTTCTATTGAGGACTATGCTGATCGACTCGGAAACCTCAACAGGAGGGGCGTCGGCAGCTGAGATGGTGTCGGAAAATCAACTGCCTAAACAAACTATTAAAATGGCAGCCGTTGTCATTGCTACGCTTCCTATTCTGGCAGTTTATCCTTTTTTGCAAAAGCACTTCGCCAAAGGCGTTATGCTCGGTTCGGTCAAAGGCTGACCGCAGCCCATATTAATGAGGGGGTCTAAGTATGAAAAAGGTTTCGAACAAGTATGCACTCGTTGCCATGCTGTCGGTTATGGCAGTGTTGACGGCTGCATGCTCTGGCAGCAATCCAGCAGGGACGACAACAAAATCGGAGGATGGCAAGAAGGAGGCGGTTACTGCCCTCAATATTTTCAGCAACTTCTCAATTGCCCAGCCGCCATCGCCGGATAATCCGGTTACGAAGGAATTTGAAAAGCGGACGAATACGAAGCTGAATATCACCTGGGTTTCAGACACTGTTTTCAATGATAAGTTAAATGTACTATTAGCCTCGGGCGATCTTCCTGATGTAATTAAACTGCCGGACACGACCGTACCCCAGTTTCTAACGATGGTTAAGCAAGGGGCGTTTTGGGATCTTACGCCTTATTTGAAGGATTATAAGAACTTAATGGATTCACCAAAAAGTATGTGGGATAACACAAAGGTTAATGGCAAAAATTACGTTGTGCCTATAGTACGTCCTCTCGAGGGTGGAACGACTTTTTTTATCCGCAAGGATTGGCTGGATAAGCTTGGCCTGCAGATGCCTACGACACTCGATGAATTGTATCAAGTAATGAAAGTGTTTAAAGAAAAGGAACCGGATGGGAAAAAAGGCACCTATGGCTATACCATGCGCACAAACGATCAAATCGAATTTATTTATGCAGGCGCCGGGGCCAAATGGAAGGTTAAGGATGGCGGCCTTATAGACATTAATTTAGAGCCTGAAATGAGAGCAGCATTGCTGTATAAGAAGAAACTGTATGATGAACAGCTCGTCCCGCCGGATTACTCGGTTATGAAGAACGATGATTGGGTGGACATGGCGACAAGCGGAAGAGTAGGGGTTACGACTGAAACTATCGAGGCGATGTGGCGTTGGACCTATGATCAATGGAAGCGAGATCCGAAGGTGAATTGGGAGCCCATCGTGTCCTTATCCGCAGGTGCGGGACCGTTCCAACAGCAGAATAGCGGATTTATAGGAGTCGCTGCTATTCCAAAGAGTGTTCCGGAAGCGAAAATGCGCAAAATCTTATCCCTTCTCGATTACGGCGCTTCAACAGAAGGCAGCACTTTATCGCAATATGGGATCGAAGGCATGCATTATAAGAAGGAAGACGGCTTCTTTATAACAAATGAGCAGGCGGTTAAAGACAATCTGGGAACCGGATCATTCGGCAAGCTGTTCATGAAGCATGACCCATATATGTACGCCTTTGCCCCAGGTATGCCTAAGGAAATATTCGAGAAGAACAAAAAAATTATTGACGCCAAAGCAAAGATCAGTGTGCCAAGACCCGAAATCGGGCTGGTTTCGGAAACAAATAATAAACTCGGAGCCGATTACAACAAGAAGATTGGCGACATGAAAACGCAGGTTGTTATGGGCAAGTCCACTATAGCTGATTGGGATAAGATGGTTGCGGATCTTAAGCAGGATGCCAACTATCAGAAAATAATACAAGAAATGAATGCCGCCTATAAAGAGCGCTTAGCAGCCAAGTAAACATAAAAGGAGAATGAGTGTATGGCTACCATCACAGATCTAAGAATGCAAGATACGGGACGCATACTGAATGAAAACTGGGGGAAAATCCAATGGCTGTGCGGTCAGGATATTGATCCGGCCAGCGAAATGACCTTCGGCATGGTGTATATCAACGCAGGTCAAGCCAATCCAAGACATGTACACCCGAATTGTGAGGAAATTATCTTTGTCCTTTCAGGTGAATGCGATCATACCTTGGGTGACGAAACCTTTCATTTGGAGCCGGGGATGATGCTGCGTATCCCGCGTAATGTACCCCATAATGCGACTACTACCAGCTGGGAGCCATGCCGTATGATTATCACCTACTCAGCACCGGATCGCCAGACTATTGGTGAATAAATAATATGCCGTACCCGGAAGAATGAACCGGTTCGGCGAGCGAATAAATAATAATCATACCCGGAGGGATGAATCGATTCCTTCGGGTCCTATTAATGGATAAAGGGAGGTTGGAAATGAGCATTCAACTGGCTTTTTCAAGACCGACTGCTACAGCTGAGGAGCAGACGATGTTATTTCAACAGTATGGAACCGTTGGTTACGATGGGCTGCAGCTTAAAGGTGCACAATATGCCCCGTTTCTTGCTGAACCGGGAAGGTTCAAGGAAGTATGGGGCGATGCCCCGGGCTTAGGCTCCGCTTTAATAACGGGCGGCAGACTGGATGATGCCAGTATAGAGCAGCTTCGTAACGTATTCCGGTTTGCTTCAGCTGTTGGCACGGATCTCATTGTCTACTGCCATGGAATTCCGAGAGCAGAGGTTACAGCTGATGACATTCGCCGGTACGCGGACATTCTGTCAGCGCTTGGAGCGGAGGCGCAGCAAAAATACGGTGTGAAGCTGTCCCTGCACCATCATCATAATAATCCTGTTATGTACCGTGATGATTTTGATCTATTCTTCGACCGGGTCAAGGGAGAGTCTGTCGGCTTGACGGTGGATACAGCGCATTTGGTGAAATCGGGCATTAGCGATGTTGCAGAGGTTATACGCAGCTTCGGCCATGTGATCGATAACTTTCACCTTAAGGATTTTGAGCAGGGCGATTGGAGGGTGCTTGGTGAGGGTGCTATCGACTTCAGCTCCATCTTTGCAGCAATTAAGGAGATTGGCTATAACGGCTGGGTTTCGGCAGATGAGGAAAGTGGCGGCGAAGTGCTCGAAGGTATGAAAGCCTGCTACGCGTATATGCGTGACGGCTTGAAGTGAATGCGTTATGAGTTGAATGAACGAATTGGCTGAGTTGAGAAACCGATCCTTGAAGGAGCTGGTGTTATGGGGAGAAAGGCTGTTTTGATCGGAGCCATGGATACGAAAGGGCAGGAGTATTTGTTCGTTAAACATACGCTGGAAGCATGCGGCGTAGAAACGTTCGTCATTGATACCGGAGTGCTGGCTGAGCCGCTATTTCAACCGGATATATCGGCGGACGAAGTAGCGAGAGCAGGCGGCTCCAGTATAGACGAGCTGCGAAGGGTGAGTGATCGCGGTACGGCCGTTGCCGTGATGACATGCGGTGCGGCGCATATTATCGCGGAGCTGGAACGGAACGGTGTCGTGGGCGGGGTGTTCGGCATGGGAGGAACAGCCGGTACGACGGTAGCGGCTTCAGCCATGCAGGCGCTGCCTATCGGGGTACCGAAACTGCTGGTGTCCACCGTTGCATCAGGTAATACGAGGCCTTATGTAGGCGTTAAGGATATTATGATGATGTACTCCGTTGTTGACATCGCCGGTATTAACCGACTGTCCCGGCGCATATTGAGCAATGCGGCCTATGCGTTGGCCGGAACGATCCAGCAGCAGGAGCGGGAACAGGAAATAGTTGATGATAAAGTAACATTAGGCATCACGATGTTCGGTGTGACAACCCCTTGCGCTACCCGAGTTCGGGAGAAGCTGGAGGAGGAAGGCTATGATCTGCTCGTATTTCATGCGACAGGAACAGGCGGCATGGCGATGGAGGAACTGATCAAAGCCGGCTATATAAAGGGCGTAGCCGATATTACAACGACCGAGCTTGCTGATGAGCTGGTAGGCGGTATTTTTACCGCAGGTGCTGACCGATTGGAGGCAGCAGGCATAACCGGGATTCCACAGGTTGTCTCAGTAGGTGCGCTGGACATGGTCAACTTTGGCCCCCCGGAAACCGTCCCGATTCAATTCAAGGATCGTAAGTTTTATCAGCATAATCCAACCACCACTTTGATGAGAACGACAATAGAGGAAAATAGCGAGCTTGGCCGTATACTTGCAGAGAAGCTTAATGTGAGTCAAGCCCCGACAGTCGTTGTGTTCCCGAAAGCCGGAGTTTCTTTATTGGACATGGATTTCAAGCCGTTCGACGGCAAGAAGGAGCGCCAGGCCTTATATGATGGAATCAAGCAGCATCTAAGATCGGATATCCCAATGATTGAGCTGGAACAGGATATTAATGATCTTGCGGTGGCTGAAGTGATTGCAGATAATTTACTGCGGCTAATGGTTAGTGCTACGAAGGTTTAATATAACTAACTTAATCCACACGGGCTATATAAATAACCTTTTGGAAGGAGTACAGATCATGGCTATTGCTAGACAAGAAATACTCAGCCGACTGCGTTCTCAAGTGGAACAAGGTCGCTTTATCGTAGGAGCCGGGGCCGGAACGGGTTTATCGGCGAAATGCGCGGAAGCGGGCGGCGTCGATATGATCATCATCTATAATTCCGGAAGGTATCGGATGGCGGGGCGCGGCTCGCTAGCCGGATTAATGCCGTATGGAGACGCGAATCAAATCGTAGTGGATATGGGAGGGGAAGTGCTCCCGATTGTTCGCGACACTCCTGTGCTGGCAGGTGTTTGTGGCACAGATCCATTCCGAATGATGGATGTCTTTTTGAAACAGCTGAAGGAGCAGGGCTTCTCAGGGGTGCAGAACTTCCCCACAGTTGGACTTATCGACGGTACCTTCCGGCAAAACCTGGAGGAGACCGGCATGGGCTATAGCCTGGAGGTGGAAATGATACGAAAGGCTCATGAGCTGGATTTATTAACAACTCCTTATGTATTCAACGAGGAGGATGCGATTGCTATGGCCGAGGCCGGAGCGGATGTGCTGGTCGCACATGTTGGCTTGACCACCAAGGGTAGCATCGGAGCCAAGACAGCTCTAACGCTCGATGAATCGGCTGACCTCGTTCAGCGAATCTATAATGCCGGCAAAAGTGTCAATCCGGACATCCTTGTCATTTGTCACGGTGGTCCGATCTCGGAGCCGGAGGATGCCCAATATGTGCTTGGCCGGACTCAAGGCGTAGCCGGTTTTTTTGGGGCTTCCAGCATCGAACGGCTGCCTACGGAAATTGCCATCACGGAGCAGGTGAAAAAGTTTAAGGCATTGACGCATTAATGCGTTAGCTATTCCTGTGTGTGGGATATGAGCAGCCAGCCTCTAACGTTAGTCCTGAACGGCAGGAGACGGATGAAGGCTGGCTGTTCTTTTTTGATGCAGCAGCTAACTAATGTGAGGATATTCATGGCCCTCCCTAATAGTTTGCGATCATAATGAGAGTATTCGATGTTTTGTTAGGAAACTGTCAGGAAACTAAATAGGTTCATCGAAGTAAACTAAAATTAATCTAATGCCCCTTTGCCATAATAAGGTTATAAGTTTCGAGTTGGGAATGGGGGAAGAATGATGGCTAAAATAATGATAGTGGATGATGCGGCTTTTATGCGAATGATGCTGAGAACTATGTTAATAGAAGAAGGACATGAGATTATTGCTGAGGCGGCGAATGGTCTTGAAGCTGTCAGTACCTATTTATCGTCAAAGCCCGATTTAGTTACAATGGATATTACGATGCCCGAATTGGATGGAGTAGGCGCAGTTAAGGAAATTCGCAAGGCCGATCCGTCTGCCCGAATCATTATGTGTTCAGCGATGGGGCAAAAAGCGATGGTTGTAGATGCCATTACCGCAGGAGCAAAGGATTTTGTAGTTAAGCCATTTCAAAAAGAACGCGTGATGGAGTCCGTTAACAAGGTGCTGGGACTATAATATTGGCTTGCAGCAGCTCTCGCGCTTTACCGATTCGAGATAATCCTCTTAGCCGCTTTAATGACGGGGCAGAGGGTTTTTTTGGCGTTTAAAAAAGGTATACTGTATTAATCGAGGTTTTTCAAAAGATTCCTTAGGATTACGAGTTTCTCCGGATAGCATACCCGGTATCGAATTTCGTATTCCCTTCGAAGTAGGGTGATCCAATGGTTTTGCCTAGAATGGATAGATTACCAAGCGATTTGCTTTCCTTTGAAACTTGTAACGCTGCTACATCTTTTAATAACAGACTTATAAGTTTTCAACGGAGCTGAACAAGTCTGTTATTGCAAGAAAAGCTACCGCGTAGACACGAATGTATCTTCATCGAGAGAGGGCTTCGAATAAAAGCTTTTCTTATAATAACAGACTTATAAGTTTTCAGCGGAGCTGAACAAGTCTGTTATTGCAAGAAAAGCTACCGCTTAGACACGAATGTATCTTCATCGAGAGAGGGCTTCGAATAAAAGCTTTTCTTAATAGATTATGAAGCCAGTTTTGCTAAAGAGAAACTCTTAGGAGGAGTCACCTTGTGGACAAGACGGAATTTGATCCGTTTATTGCTGCTGCTGGCAGTGGTGGGGGTTTTTGCGGCAGTTAGAGCTTTGATGCAGCCTTATTCTCCTGATGCTGAAGCTCTGGAAGCAATGAGGGGCGGGAGTGGAGTATCGGTTACGGAAAGTAAGGAATGGATTGTATTTGAGCCGAGGAATGGGAAACGGCCCGATGTGCTATTCTATCCCGGCGGTTTGGTGCGGCCTGAAAGCTATGCACCTTTAGCGCTCTCGCTTGCTCAAGAAGGCTATCGGACATGGATTATTAAAATGCCATTGAACTTAGCTGTGCTCGGAATCAATAGGGCAGATAAGGTGATTGAGCTTTTGCCCAAGCAAACCTATGTGATAGGCGGGCATTCCTTGGGAGGTGTGATGGCGGTGCGATATGCTTCCGGCAACGCCGGACGGGTGAAGGGAGTTTTCTTTTTGGCCGCCTATGCGGATAAGAGAGGAAGTCTTCGATCTGCGCCATTATCGGCTTTGTCCCTTGTCGGTACTGAAGACGGCGTCCTGAACCGGCAGGTATTTGAGCGCGGGAAGGATTTCTTGCCCGAGCAAACGGAGTATGCTGAGATTACCGGTGGCAATCACGCCGGGTTCGGCAACTATGGTAAGCAAAAAGGTGACTATCCCCCGTTAATCGCGCCCGACAAGCAGCGTTCGATCACGGTCAGCTTGCTGGTTAACTGGCTTGAGAAGCTTGAAGCTAAAGAATGAACCTGAAAAAACCTGCAAGCCCGCCTCGTCAGATGAACGAGGGGCTGAACTGCACCCCAATTGTTAGACACAAATAACAATTGGGGTGCAGTTTTTTGCAGGTATTTTTGGATTTATATGTATGGAGTAAACCAGCTTTATTTCCATCAAAGGAGCCCCGGATTTCAGGCGGCTGCAGTAAGGAATGCAGTAAGGAATGCAATACAGGGAAAAGCTCCTGCTAATTTAACCCAAATATCATTTCTGAGCAGTCTAACTGGAAAAGCTCCATTTAATTCGGGGTATATTTAAGGTAAGGGCCCGAATGGATGAAAATAGCGGGAGGTTTTCCAGCTATACCAATAGGAATCGATTTAAACCAGCAACTAACGGGACATTTTCAGGCTGTCGAGAAAGTCTCGGCAGTCTTTTTTTTCTTTAATATAATTCACCAATTCACCGCGTTAATTTGATATAATATAGTAAATAAGTTGGAAAGTGGTGATGTCTATGTTTCGCTCTAATCAAAGAGAT
>NZ_JBHTGY010000015.1:0-319307 GCF_042676305.1 Paenibacillus sp. GCM10027630
AAGACCGTTTAACGCAAGCTTGTCTTAAGCTCAAAAGTAATGCTAGCGAGAATTTACATTCTCTATTTTAACACTCACTCGTTGTTCAGTTTTCAAAGGGCAATCGTTGACAAAGCCACGTCATTGCTGACTTTCCTCTTTGTCGTCTTGTGCCAACTTGTTTAGCGGCGACTTTTATAATATAACACATTCGCCCACCACATTGCAAGCATTATTTTCGAAAGTTAAAATCTTCTTTTCTTTCAATCCCGAACCTCTTTTGGCCGGAAGAACAATATAGCATGGATAAAATGAGATTGCAAGTTTTTTTCAACCTTATTTTTTCATCCGCTGCAGAACCTTTTATACTATACCCATTTTCTCAAAAAATAACAACCTCTACTTCAAAAAACCATAAGGTCCGAAGTAGAGGCTGTTGTATAACCTTACATATATCGTTTTACCCTTTAATCACAACGGCTGAAGCACTCGCAAGCTCGCTTTGGAATTCATCATGAATATGTCCATTAGAAGCTAAAATATTGCGAACACCTAAAGTATAGGGGTTTCCCTCAGTATCCGTAACCGTCCCCCCCGACTCTGCAACAAGCAATGCTCCGGCTGCTATGTCCCATGAGTTTAGACCAATTTCCCAAAATCCGCTTAAACGGCCAGATGCAACATAAGCCAAATGAAGCGCAGCTGATCCGGCTATACGAATATTTCGCACCTTGGGACACAAGGCGTTAAACCCCTGCAAATTAACTGGCAAGGCCCCGTCACGATCTGCCGGAAGGCCGGTAGCAATTAAACTTTCTATTAGCTTACTCTCGCCCGAGACGTTCATCGGCTTTCCTTTGACGTAAGCGCCTTTCCCCTTCTCAGCAACAAACAGCTCGTTCGACATCGGGTTGTAAACAACTCCAACAATGACCTCACCCTTGTAAGCCAAGGCGATAGACACGCTGAAGAACGGAAAACCATGCACAAAATTGGTCGTGCCGTCCAAAGGATCTACGATCCACAAATATTCCGCTTCCTTCAAGGCCTCCAGCGCTTTACTGGATGCCGCCGGACCCGGCTCGACCCCTTCTTCCCCAAGGATCGCGTGATGCGGGAAATGGGTTTGAATTAAATTGCGGATCATCTTCTCCGCACCTTTATCTATTTCGGTTACAAGATCCTGCGAGGAATATTTAGTATGTAAGCTGTTGAAATCCCCCAATTTACTTTGGATCCATTCCCCCGCTTTTGATGCCGTATTTATAGCTACCGCCGTGAAGCTCTTGCTTCCGACAGTAAAGGATGGATTTCTTTCATTAGACATTTCAATCAGCCCTTTTTCCTTCAAAGATTATAAATCACAATTTAATCTAAGTATATTGAATATACGTTTTAAAAGCTACAGCGTTTCACCCAAAAATAATTAGGGGTTAACACAAAAGAGCTCCCAAAGATCAAGAATCTCTGAAACGTACTCGAGTATCACAAAAAAATAACATCCACCCCTTCAAGAAGGATGAATGTCATTTAAACCTTTAACCTTTAACATTAAACACCTACAATATGATATCCGTTATCCACGTAAATAACTTCGCCAGTGATGCCTCTGGACAAGTGACTCATAAGGAACATCGCTGTGTCACCAACCTCAGCTACTTCCGTTGTGCGACGTAGAGGAGCTTTTTCTTCAACGGAACGTAAAATGGAGTTGAAATCTTTGATTCCCTTGGCTGCCAAGGTACGAATCGGACCTGCTGAGATTGCATTGACGCGAACATTAAACTGACCAAGATCATTAGCCAAATAACGCACGCTTGCTTCCAATGCAGCCTTCGCAACACCCATCACGTTGTAATTTTTCATTGCACGTTCTGCACCAAGGTAAGTCATAGTCATGATGCTGCCGCCTTCTGTCATTAGCGGATACATTCTTTGCGCCACTGCAACAAGTGAGTATGCACTGATATCTTGGGCTAAAGCAAAGCCTCCACGGGAAGTGTCTACGAATAAGCCTTCCAGCTCTTCCGTTTTTGCAAATGCAATGCTATGTACAAGACCGTGCAGCACACCGAAATGTTCTTTAACAGCCCCGGCCAATGTTTCAATCTCTTCATCAACCGTTACATTGCAAGGAAGTACAACCGAATTAGGAATAGTGTCAGCCAGCTTGCGAACCCGCTCCTCGACTCTTTCATTTTCAAATGTAAAGGCAAGGCGCGCACCTTGCGATGCTAAGGATTGTGCAATCGCCCATGCGATGCTGCGGTCGTTCGCTACACCCATTACAAGTATATTTTTACCGTTTAATAGTTGGCTCATGTAAAAATTCCCCTTCCAAAATAAAATGAGGCTTTAGCCTTCACCCTTTCTCAAGGTACCCCATTTTACCGAATATTTCAAGCAAGAATATATGCAGCTCAAAGTTCAAAGGAAGCTTGCCCTAGAACGTTTACATCAGCCTCTTCTTCCACGTCTTTCATAAGCTGGATGAGCGCCTCATCCTTCTTTTTAGCTTCAATCATAATATCGAGCCTTGGAGTCACAGACGCAATAGACCGTAAAAATCGCATAAGAACGGGAGCATCGATAAAATCGGCATGGCTTCGTACATCCTTATCGTTCTTGGGGCTTGAAACGTGAATTTTGGGAGGCAAGGGATGATCCGAATCCTGTTCCTTTTGACCTTCCCAAGTACTCAATATTCTAGGCCATAAAACTTTTAGATCCTCTTCAAGCGTCTCTTCCTCCGAATGATTAACCTGATGATGATGAATATCAAGCACCATAGGAGCCTTCACAATCTCACAAACTGCCAGCGTCTCTAGTGCTGTGAAGGTTTTATCATCATTTTCCAAAGTCAGCCTTCTGCTAATTCTGCCCGGAAGATTTCTGAACCGTTCAACAAACCGTGCCTGGGCAGTCTCTTTGTTACCATAAGCCCCGCCTATATGAATGTTACATTTAGCTGACTCATCGAGCCCCATTGCCTCCAGCATTGTGACATGCCGATCCAAATCAAGCAATGAATTTCGCAGTACTTCCTCCCGAGGTGTGCTCAGCACGGTAAAATGATCAGGATGAAAGCTAATGCGCATATTGTGCAAACGGGCATATTGTCCCAATTCAGTAAAAGCATCTTGTAGAACCGGCATCGGGTCCCAACCCTCTAGCAGCTCATGGCCCAACAGAGGAATAAGCTTGGAGGAACAGCGGTATAGTTGAATGTCATAAACCCGATTATGCTTCAGCAGCCTGAGTGTATTATTAATGTTATCAACAGCCGTCCGCTCCAGCTTACGAATCGCGGCTTCACGGTTTTCAAGCTTGGCGAAGTTAGTTGCCGTCATAGTTTTAGACGGAGAAGCATTAGCTACAAGCATCGACATTGCGACATAACCAAGACGGACAATCATCCTATCCCTTCACACTCCGCTTCCAAAGTATATGAAAATAGGTTGTCCAATGGCGTCACTAGCTATCAAGGATAAACGGTCGTTCCATTCTCCAGAAAAAGAAAAACACCTTCCCTCTACAAAAAGTAAAGGAAAGGTGATATCGATTTGTGTTATCAACGCAAAAGGCCGAAAAACATTTCATGAGCTAATGCGGTCTGAACACGCGATTCTTCTTCCGTCAATCGGCGCATCAGCTCCATCTCCACCTGGGTTACTTCTTCTCCCTGGAAGTTGATTTCTGCAATAGAAGCAATGATTTTGACAATCGCGATCGCTTTGTTCTCCGGACTGTAGGCGATGACCATTTCTCCTGTCGGGTAAACCCGGAAGCCCTTTTTAACCATTTTGCCGCGCCCATATTCCAGCAGCTCGTATAGCTCTTGCTCGGATTTAAACTTGCACACGGAATTAAATTCGGTTTGAAATCCCATACGTAGTCTCCTTTCTTATGGCACTTTTGATCATATAATTTAAGCATACGTGATGCAGCAGAAGTTCGCAAGTAGTTGGAATTAACCCAAACTATGTATTCAATAAGTGCGAGGCGGATACAACTCTGCCGCTCTTTCACACGAGTCTCATTTAAACATCAAAAGAATATTGAAGCCGCTGTTTTTCTGCATGGCGCTTGACAGCTAGTGAAATTAAGTTATCCAACAGCTCGCGGTACGGCTTGCCGGTCTCTTTCCACAACAATGGATACATGCTAAAAGGCGTAAAGCCAGGCATTGTATTGATTTCATTAATAAAAATTTTGTTATCTTCCTTTCTAAGGAAGAAGTCTACACGCGACAAGCCGGAACCATCAACAGCCAGAAAAGCTTGAATAGCCATTTCCCGAATTTCATCCGACAGCTCCTGAGGAATCTCAGCGGGAATGATCATGGATGATTTACCATCGATATATTTGGCTTTATAGTCATAGAACTCATTAGAGGATACCACCTCGCCTACCACAGAGGCTTCCGGATCATCGTTGCCGAGCACTGCCACTTCCACTTCTCGCGCGTTGATATTCTCTTCAATAATAACTTTACGATCAAACTGGAAAGCTTCCTGAATAGCTCTAATCAGCTCTTCCCGGTTTAAAGCTTTACTGATGCCCACACTGGAACCCAGATTTGCCGGTTTAACAAAACAAGGATAGCCGATAGAAACCTCAACTTCCATTAGGAAGAAAGCTTGATCCTTTTCCCATTGGGTCCGGGTGAAGTGGCGGAACACGCATTGCGGCAAGCCTTCCTGAGCAAAAACCTTCTTCATCATCACTTTATCCATTCCTACAGAGGAAGCTAGTACACCAGCTCCTACATAAGCGATATTAGCCATTTCCAACAAACCTTGAATGGTCCCATCCTCGCCAAATGTCCCGTGCAATAATGGAAATACTACATCGATCTGAGACCCAGGTGTTGAGTCCACAAGCTTCGTATCCTCTGTCTGCTGTGTATTAAAAAAGGGCTGCAGCGCAAACTTCTCTGCCGTCTGCGGTTCATTCTCAAACTTCAGTGCAGCCACGCTTCCCACAGGTCCTTGAAGCTGCTTGCCCGAACGCCACTCCCCTTGCTTGGTAATGTAAAATGGGACCACTTCATATTTGCTCATGTCAAAAGCTTTAATCACAGCGAGTGCAGTTTGCAGCGATACCTCGTGCTCACCGGATTTTCCGCCGTATACTAAACCAACTCGAATTTTGTCGTTCATAAATAACCTCCGAAAATCTATGATAGGTAAGGGCATATAAGTACTGTATAAAAAGTGTGAAGCAAGAATAAACGACCCGTGAATGGAATGACGAATAAGTTTCATACAGGGTAGTAAAGCACAGTTTTAAACTTATACCTTCTATACAACTTATAAAATTCGCAATTCAGAAAGAAAATTGAGCAGGACAAGCATAATCCAAGCGGATTGGAAGAATACTTGCAAGCGTAAGCCTAGCATTATCTCAGCTCGGTTATATGCAGGAAACGGTATATCGTACGCTCTGTCCATGCAGGCGAATCTTTATAAGCCCAATAACGATGGCGACTGTTTATTGTATGAGCATTCATCAAAGGCATACCATTGGCATCCTTGGCTGTGACAATTGCACTGTGACTAAACCGTCCGCCGCCCTCCCAGTCGTAGCTGATAACATCACCCAGCTGAAGTCGATCGGCATGATCCACAATTTCAGCATGAAGTCCGGTTCGACTGTTTAACATATATCCTTGGAGGCTATGAGCAACTGCCCAGCTGAAGCTCCAATGCTCTTGTCCGTTATATTTGCCCTTGTACCACCAACCCAAGTCTCTTTTTCCAGTATAGTTCATTGGCGCCCCGCCTGCAAAGAGGCATTGGGAAACAAAGCTGCTGCAATCCACTTCAAATTCAATGTAAGAGGGATTCGCTTTATCCCACCAGGTTTCGGCGTATTCAACAGCTTGAGCCCGATTGTAGCTGAATCTTCTTCCGGAAGATTCCAAATAGGGGACAACGTCATAATTCAAATAGGGCAATGAGGGAAGGCGTATCCCGCGGTTCACGTACGGCTCACCCGCTTCCATCTCCGCCGAACTTCCGTGATTCGGTGTATTTATAGGAAACGAATTTTCCACACCAACGAGTTCGATACGCGTTATATGCCATTTCTCATCAAATTGCTCAAGCGTTATTCTCTCGGTTTCAACACGCTGCTCTTCAAGCTCGGTATTCCCTATAGCTCCAACCGAATTGCGTTTGAGACGAATATCGGCCGTAACTTGGTGCTGCTGAACAGATGATTGTACAATGGTTAGCCGGGTTTCATTTTTAACAGGGAAATAGCGCCGGTCTTGATCCGAATGTGCAGTTCGAGCCAACCGTTTGATTTGTTCTTGCAGAAATTGTGTATCCGTTACGAACGGAAGCAATGGTTCGACGGAATAATCCATGTCCATTTGATTTTTGTGGTGAACATAATCATAGAGTGTTGTTTTCCATGACATGCGGGCTACCTCCAATTGGTTGGTTTGCAGACAGGATAAAAGGTTTCGCCGTCCCTCAGCACGAGTCGTTCACCAAAGTTATGCGAAACAAAAGAAACGAAAGCTTAACCTTCAAATTAAATAACAGATACTCCTGTCCATACGGGGCTATCGATTATTCCAATATATGAGGGAATGTGGGCAAAAATGATTGAATATAACCTTTACGAAGCGTCTCGCACGATGTATACTTAGTGTATAGTAATTATGAAATCGCGTTTCACTGTATGAAACAACCAAGATTTCAGCTGATACTACATTTTTAAGGAGGAAACGAAAACCATGGCTAACAAAGATCAGTACTCCGTACGCAAATCACTGGATGTTAACGGTAAAAACTACCATTACTACAGTTTGCCCGGACTTGAGGCGCAAGGCCTCGGAAATATTAACGCATTGCCTTTTTCCATTAAAGTCCTTTTGGAGGCGGCTGTTCGTCAATTTGACGGCAGAGCGATTACTTCCGAGCATGTAAAACAAATTGCTAACTGGACAAAAGAACGCGAAGACAAGGAAATTCCTTTTATTCCTGCGCGTATCGTTTTGCAAGATTTCACAGGTGTTCCTGTAGTTGTTGATCTTGCTGCCATGAGAGATACTATGAAGCGTTCCGGCGGCGATCCAAAGCGTATCAATCCACTCGTACCCGTGGACCTTGTTATTGACCACTCTGTAATGGTTGATGCTTTCGGATCTCCAGACGCTTTAGATATAAACATGAATTATGAATTTGAGCGTAATGAAGAGCGTTACCGTTTCCTTCGTTGGGCACAAACAGCTTTTGATAATTTCCGCGCTGTCCCTCCTGCTACCGGTATCGTTCACCAAGTTAACTTGGAGTATCTGGCGTCTGTTGCAGCTACTAAAGTTGTCGACGGCGAAACTGTAGTATATCCGGATTCATTGGTAGGTACGGATTCTCATACAACTATGATCAACGGCCTTGGTATTGTGGGCTGGGGTGTTGGCGGTATTGAAGCCGAAGCCGGTATGTTGGGTCAACCGCTTTACTTTGTAACACCGGAAGTTATCGGCTTCAAGCTGACTGGCAACCTGCCTGAAGGTTCAACTGCAACCGACTTGGCACTAACTGTTACCCAAATGCTTCGCAAAAAAGGCGTTGTAGGTAAATTCGTTGAGTTCTTCGGCCCTGGCCTTAGCAACATTAGCTTGGCTGACCGCGCTACAGTAGCTAACATGGCACCGGAATACGGCGCAACTATCGGCTTCTTCCCGGTTGATGCTGAATCTTTGAATTACATGCGCAGCACAGGTCGTGAAGAGGATCAAATCGCGCTTGTTGAAGCTTACTATAAAGCACAAGGCATGTACCGTACTGATGCAACACCAGATCCAATATTCAGTGACGTGATCGAGCTTGACATGTCATCCGTTGTACCAAGCTTGGCTGGTCCTAAACGTCCGCAAGACCGTATCGAATTAACATCAATGAAGGAATCCTTCAACTCCATCATTCGCACACCGATTGAAAAAGGCGGCTACGGCTTAAGCGACGAGAAAATTTCAGAGACGGTTGAAGTGAAGCACGCTAATGGCGATGTTAGCCAAATGGGCACAGGCGCTGTTGTTATCGCAGCTATCACAAGCTGTACTAACACATCCAACCCAAGTGTTATGATCGGTGCAGGTTTGGTAGCTAAGAAAGCGGTAGCGCTTGGTCTGAAAAAACCTGCTTATGTAAAAAGCAGCTTAACTCCAGGATCTCTAGTTGTTACTAACTACCTGAAGAATGCTAACCTGTTGGAATCTCTTGAAGCTCTGGGCTTCCACGTAGCAGGATACGGCTGTGCAACCTGTATTGGTAACTCCGGTCCACTGCCAGAGGAAGTTGGAGAAGCTATCTCTAACAACGATATGACTGTTGCCGCTGTATTGTCCGGTAACCGTAACTTTGAAGGCCGCGTTCATGCCCAAGTAAAAGCAAACTACTTGGCTTCTCCACCGCTGGTTGTTGCTTATGCATTGGCAGGAACGGTTAACATCGATTTGGCTAACGATCCAATCGGTTATGATCAAGCGAACCAACCTGTTTATTTGAAAGACATTTGGCCGACAAACGCTGAGATTCAAGAAGCGATGTCATCGGCAATGAGCCCTGATATCTACCGTGATAAATATTCCAATGTGTTCCGTGCCAATGAGCGTTGGAATGCAATCAATGTACCGGAAGGCGAGCTGTACGAGTGGGATGAAAAATCCACCTATATCGCTAACCCTCCATTCTTCGAAAACTTGGGCGCGGGCATTGCCGATATGGCCGATATCCGCGGCGCAAGAGCTATGGCATTGCTTGGAGATTCCGTAACAACGGACCATATTTCCCCTGCTGGTAACATTAAAGCAGACAGCCCTGCCGGTAAATTCTTAATCGAGCATGGTGTAAAGAAAGAAGATTTCAACTCGTACGGTTCACGTCGTGGTCATCACGATGTAATGATGCGCGGAACTTTCGCTAACATCCGTATTCGTAACCAAGTGGCTCCAGGCACTGAAGGCGGCGTAACCACTTACCTGCCAACTGGGCAAGTTGAGTCCATCTATGATGCTTCCATGAAATATCAGGAGCAAGGTACGAACCTGGTTGTTATCGCAGGTAAAGAGTACGGTACAGGCAGCTCCCGTGACTGGGCAGCAAAAGGTACATTCCTGTTGGGAGTAAAAGCCGTAATCGCAGAAAGCTTCGAGCGTATTCACCGTTCCAACCTCGTGGGAATGGGCGTTCTGCCGCTTCAATTCTCCGAAGGCTCCAGCTGGAAAACACTAGGCATTACTGGAACAGAAACTTTCGACATCACTGGCTTGACCAACGATGTTCAACCAGGTCAAAAGGTTCCTGTCACAGTTACACGTGAAGACGGAAGCAGCTTCCAGTTCGAAGCTATCGTTCGTCTGGACAGCATGGTGGATGTGGACTACTACCGTAACGGTGGAATTCTGCAAACGGTATTGCGTCAAATTATGGCTTAATTTCAATTGAAAAAGCGCCCGAGAAAGGGCGCTCTTTCATTAATTCGAAGGCAACTGAGTTAATCAGTTGTCTTTTTTTGCGATCTATTAAACGCATTAATTAAATCATCCAGCTCCATTGAGTATCTAAGACTCCCAGGGTCTGTATGACCATGTGCTTCTGCATATTTATTTAATTGCCGGCGTTTCTCATAAATGGCCTCCTCAATGAGTATGGACTCATCTTCCTCTCGGGAATAGCGCGGCTTTCGTTGCGTACTAGACAACAAACCTGTGATCATAACACTCGTCATAGGAGAAACCTTTGCCTTTAGATTATTTATCATTTCATATACACTCCTTCTCATTATGTTGATCAATCGTTGAGAAGAAGCATATATCGCGGGGGTTCACCCGGTGGCGGCCTTGACCATTGATTTATACCCGATAACTGGGATCCTCCATAATCTTTGTTCGTTACTTTCGGAGGATTCTGAAGCATGTTAACCGGAAAAAGAAATACCGGGCTTCCAGCCAGTTCCCCGCTACCAGCGCCTATTAATGCACCGCTGCCAGCTGGACCATTTCCTTTTATAAAAGTAAACGGCAACACAAACCAGCGATTCGTGAAAGCTTTACGTACGGGTGTCGGCTCTGCAGTATTGGACTCGTTCCTATTAGCCTGTAGAAATTCGCGATCCGAGAGTCGTCCCACAGGGGAGACAAGCGGTATTTCCAGTTCAGGAATCGGAGCTAGCATTCCTTCCCTACCGGCTTCAGGACTATCGGAATGATTTGCCTGAGTCGCATGGGTTGAGTAGGTAGGTTCTACCTTAATGGCTGCTATAGGAACATTTTCGTGCAAGGTGGAAGGCGGACCAGCCCCAGGGCCAGGACCCCTCTTTATAAAAGTAAACAAATCCCTAGTTTCGCTCGCTTCCTGCCAGCTATCAGCTCTGTTCCCTCCATTTCTGTTCCCTCCATTATTGAGAGGAATCTCTGTCAGGTTAACGATAATACTATCCGGTGTATTCGGCACTTGGATAACTACAACGGACGGTGCTTCAACTTGAATGGGCGGAATCACGACCGCTGGAGGCTCGACCTGGATCGGAAGAACCCCGATTGGCGACAATGGCACTTCTGCTTCAACCACAGGCGTCTGTACCTTCACGATCGGCGTGTCCACTTTTATAACAGGCAGGCTGACCGTTGCCTGCGGTATCAGATCGGATGAAACGATCATCTCAACCGAAGGGACGTCCACCTTAACCAGAGGTGCATCTAGCGAAATCGCAGGTGCCTTTAGCTCCAGATTGGGAAGTAGACCACTCTCCAAGGTCTTCCTCTCTGTGGCAGGTATCATCGCTCCCACTGGCTGAATGCTCACAGGGGCGCTTTGCACCTGTACATCTATAAGCGGCGTGTTCACTTGAACGGATGGAGTTTCAAGCTTGATTTGCGACACTTGCCCTAGCCCAGTTAGCGGCACTTCCGCTGCCGCTTCAGGCGTCTTTACCTGGACGGCAGGCTGGTCCACTTTGATAGCAGGCAAATCCACCGATGCTTGCGTCGTGCGGTCTGTCGAAACCTTCACCTCCAGCGAAGGAAGCTCTATCTTTACCAGCGGTGTGTCCAGCGAAATTGAGGGTGACTTCACCTTCAGATCGGGTAGCCGACTATCATTCCCCGCAGACGGGGAAGAAGGCTGCTGCGCATCCTGTGCCGGTGGTGACGCCGGCGCTGACGGAGCTTGCGATGCCGTGGCCGGCGATGGTGACACCGGCGATGACGGAGCTTGCGATGCCGTGGCCGGCGATGGTGACACCGGCGATGCCGACGCTGGCGATGCCACAGGAGATGTCGGTGATGCATCTACAGCTTTGGATGGAGGAGTAGACACCTTCTCCACTATGTTTGTAATTGAATTTAAAAGCCCGGCCTTCACTTCGAGGGGATGTATGATCTCCAGGATAAGCACCAGGACAAATATGATTAGTATGTTCCGAAGCTTGATCATTCCTTTTGCTCCTGCTAATTTGTTCGCCAGCATGTAAGCTTCACCTCCTTCCCAATTATCTGAGGGGGATGATATATTATTAATTACTGCATAAGTTCAACATTGAATCACATGTTATCTTATTTACCTATTGCATGCGCCATAGCATCGGCAGACCGCTCTCATCAGCGCAGGCATTCGACAATATAACAGGAAAAGCTCAAGCTAATTTCTCCAATATATGCCTTGCGGGCTCATCTAGCTGGAAAAACTCAAGTTAATCTAGCTGAATATCCCGTATGAAGACTAAACGCGCCGAAATAACAGGACTAATTCCAGATAAAACCCATACAAGGCTCAAAATAACTTAAATAGATGGAGCATTTCCTGTTACTTAATACCAGATAGACAGATACAGATAGAAATACAAATACAGATCAAATACTAATAAGGTCCCAAACTTTATTTTCAGTTTATAGCTTGTTTCTACACCAATTACTTGATAGTAGACGAAATCCGCTAAAAACACTGTCGTATTTTAGTGCAGCAGAGAAAATGATAGAACTAGTCCCAAATACCTGCGCAATTTAAATAGAATTTTGCCTTCGCCTAGGCAAAAGCAAAAAAATAAAGCCGGCTTGCACCCCTTATCGGGATGAAAACCGGCTTTATTTCAACATCTTGCCCATGCGCCGCGCCGCTTCCATCAGCACTGGCGCATGTGCCTTCATCTTCTCCAACGTCAACCGGTTGGAGGGACCGCTCACAGCAAGCGCGGCTACCAGCCGATGCGAGCCGTTCAAGATCGGCACCGCCACGGCAGCGGCGCCAGGCTCACGCTCCTCGACGCTTGTCGCGTAGCCTAGCGTCTTCGCCTCAGCGAGTTGCTGCATAAAGGAGCTGCGCTCCAGCCCCTGCGGCCAAGCCGGGCCTTCCGTCAGCACCTCCTGCACCTCCTCCTCGGCGAAGGCTACAAGGATCTTGCTCGATGCGCCAACGTACAACGGCATCCTCGCCCCAATAGGCGCAACACGTCGGATAGCCTGGTTGCTCTGTACAGCTTGTACACGGACACGCTCCAAGCCGTCTCGCACGTATAAGCTAATCGTCTCATCAAGCTGATCGCGCAGCCCCTCCATGTCCGGCAGTAAAATCTGCGCAGGATCATCACTATGAGTCAAATTAGCCGATAGCTCCCAAATACGAAAGCCCAGCCGATATTTATCCGATGAAGGATCCCTCAGAACGAATCCTTTACCCTCCAACGAAGCAAGCAGCCTATGCACTGTACTCTTATGAAGCGATACCCTTGCCGAAATTTCAGTTAAGCTTATATCTGAAGAATCGGTAAAACAAAGTAAAATATCTAAAGCGCGTTCTACCGCGCGAACCGTCAGTTTACCATCTTCCATCGACATTTCCTCCAACAATCAGTTTCACTTGATGAAACTCAGTTACATATAGTATAACTCATGCCAATAACACCGTAAAGGAATATTATTTAAAACTATCCGGCCTCTTTTGATTCTTCAACAATTATTATGTTTGGGTAGAAAATAATGGCCCAGCTGCTCCATTTATCCTTTTCTGAAACACTCTCTGTTACAGTTAGATTACAGCCAGTTTACATTTTTCGCGGAGGATTGACGCACCTGCCGCCCACATCTTACTATAGAAATAAGAACATGATTTTTATCCTTAACTAAGTCCCTCATTTTATTCATTACCTACTACCTATATATATTTTTAGACATCTAAGATCATGAGGAGGGATCCCGATGGAACCGGAACCACTTACTTCTATCCCGCTCCATACAGCACAAACCCAGATTGAAAACGTTATCATTAAACCCTCCATTGCCCGTCGCAGAATCAAACAGCTGCTTATTGCAATGATCTCATTTATGCTGCTCTGCTTCAGTCTAATCCTGGGATTTCATGCTTACATTGCCTGGACCTTAGCACGGCCGCATATTGACCCGCTTCGTTCCAACCCAGCTTTATCATTTGGAGCAGCGTATGAAAATATTCAGTTCCCAAGCTTGAATGGCAGCTCGAATCTATCCGGCTGGTTTATCCCTTCTGAAACCTTGGCTGAAAAGAGTAAAACGATTGTATTCTCACATGGCTACGGCGGAAATCGCGAAGAAATATGGGTTCCCTTATACAGTTTGGCCAAGGAATTGCATAAGCAAAACTACAATGTCCTCATGTTCGATTATGGTTATGTTCAGCCGAAGGAGAGCGTAACCGGCGGTATTCGCGAATCTCAAGAACTACTTGGCGCTATCAAATACGCGAAAGAACATGGATCAGGAGAAGTTTATGTTTGGGGTTTCTCTATGGGAGCAGGAACAGCGCTGCAAGCCGCCCTTCA
The DNA here is from genome assembly GCF_042676305.1 of Paenibacillus sp. GCM10027630. Taxonomy (NCBI): domain Bacteria; kingdom Bacillati; phylum Bacillota; class Bacilli; order Caryophanales; family Paenibacillaceae; genus Paenibacillus; species Paenibacillus sp. GCM10027630. Next base: position 13,789 of record NZ_JBHTGY010000015.1, read on the forward strand.
AACTGAAGATATTGACGGTATGATATTAGACAGCACATTCATTCTTGAACCGGATACTCTCTACCATAACATGATTCAGGTGGCGAATTTACCTAAGTTTCCTTCCCAACCACTTGTGCATTTGTTCTTCCCGCTGCTCAATGGGGTCAGCCTGAACCAGATTCCTTATGATAAAGTAAAAGAAGCCAAATACAGCATGCCAATCTTTTTCATTCACAGTAAAAACGATGAACGCGCACCCTTCGAAATGGCACAGGAGGTATTCCGCAATCAGCCTGACAATTCCGGTTCACAGCTATGGCTGCTGACTAAGGAACGACATGAACTGATTTTTAAAGGTAATAAAAAAGACTACTTATCCTTAACGCTGGGATTTTTGAATGGATTATCTGCCACACCATCCAGCAGTATGGCACAAGCCAATTAAGCAGCCGTTCTCTCTAATGTAAACCAAGCAAAAAAAGATCACCCTTCCAAGTGGAGAGTGATCTTTTTTGCTGTTTCCAACACTTACTTCAACTTCATCGTAGGGATTAGCTCCGAGAAAAATTTGAATTGATCCTCGGCATACTTCGTATACTCGGCAGGCGCTTTGTAGGATAGTGTAAATCCACGCTCGGCTGCGAATTTTTTGAAGGCTTCCGAATTAACCGCTTCCTTCAAAGCATCAGCTAATACAGCTTTAACGTCTTCCGGTGTACCCTTTGGAAGCACAAATCCGCCCCAGCCTGCGATCTGTACATCAATTCCTTTTTCTTTCAACGTTGGAACGTCCGGAAAGTTTTTATCGCGTTGGTTGTCCATAATTGCAAGCACTTTCACTTTTTTGGACTCAATTGCACTTTTCACTTCCCCCGTGCTAACCGTTACCGCATCCAAGTGGCCACCCATCAAAGCCGTTACCGCAGGAGCCGCTCCGTCAAAAGGGATATCACTAAAAGTTACACCTGCTTTAGTTGCAAATGCTGTTGATGCCACATGCCAAATTGAACCAGCTCCGGAATTTCCTACTTTAATTTTGCCTGGATTCTTTTTGGCGAATTCGATAAACTCTTCCACCGTGTTGTAAGGAGCGTTAGCTGTAACCGTTAATGCTGCCGGAATTACGGTCGCTTGTGCCAGCATGTCAAACTTGCTCGGTTCCAGATCAGAAAGCCCCAAAGCTTTATGCATTACGAGCTCAACAGGAGCATAACTGAGTGTATATCCATCTTTTGGACTTGCTTGTACATAGGATAAGCCTACACCGCCAGTACCCCCTGATTTATTTATAACCACAACGGGCTTCTTTAATTTTTCTTCCATACCTTTAGCAATAATACGGGCTGTGCTGTCCGATGCGCCTCCAGGAGCAAATGGAACTACTAACGTAATTTCCTTCTCAGGAAATGCCGCCTTTTTCGGTTGATCTTTTGCTTGCCCGCCTGCCGCTCCTCCTGTTGCCGCTCCGCCTTGTGTGCCGCATCCTCCCAATAATAATGCCAATGATAAGCTTGCACCCAAAATTGCTTTTTTCATATTGAATTTCCCCCATCGTGAATTAAATTTAATTAAGATTTATCTTACATTTCGACATCTCCGGCAAACTTGGACTTCCTGTTCTTTATTTCCGCTGTAACACTAAAAATTAATACAATGAAAGCCAGTATCAGCAAGGTTGCAGAAATGGGGCGGGTGAAAAATTGAAGAAGATCTCCTTCAAATAGCTTGTACGATTGCAGCAAAGAGCTTTCCATCAGCTTGCTTAACACAAACGTCAACACGATTGGGGCCATCGGAATATCCAGCTTTTTCATCACATAACCTACAATACCGAATACAAACATAACTCCGACATCCCATAGATCATTATTGACGGTATAGGCACCTAACACCGATATAATAAGAATGACCGGATATAGAAGCTTTGGGGGTACCATTGCAATTTTGGCCCACATGCCCGCCATTGGCAGATTCATAAATAAGAGAAATAAATTACCTATAAACATACTGGCGATAATAGCCCAAACGAAATTCGGGTTAGTCTGGAACAGTACAGGCCCTGGAGTCAAACCATGCATAATAAATGCACCTAATAAAATGGCAATGGTCGGCGAGCTCGGAATGCCCAGGGTGAACAACGGTATAAGGGCTGAGCCGCAATAAGCGTTATTAGCCGTTTCCGGCCCCGCTACCCCCTCGATAGCACCTTTACCGAATCTCGATGGATCCTTGGCAATTTTCTTCTCCAATGAATAGGAAAGCATAGTAGGTATAACCGAATTGGTACCCGGTATCAAGCCTGTTATAAACCCAAGCACCGTTCCTCGACCGATGGAGTTGGCCGTCCCTTTCCATTCACTGCGTTCAGGCAGCAGCCCCTTCACTTTGGCCGGTCTCTCCGAGGTCGCCAGGTTCTCCATACCGATCAAAATTTCTGAAAGACCGAACAGTCCCATAGCAACGGTTACTAAATCCAAGCCATTCAATAGAAACGGTTGATCAAAAGTAAACCGGATGGCTCCTGAAACCGGGTCCATCCCGATGAGGGATAATGTCAGTCCGAGGAACGCCGCAATCATGCCTCGCACTAGCGATTTCCCCATCAAACCAATGACCATGATCAATCCAAAGGACATAAGAGAGAAAAATTCCGGCGGCCCAAACCGCAAGGCAAATTCCGCAAGGGCAGGACCAATTAACGCCAAGCCGATAATGGAAACGGTTCCCCCGATAAATGAACCAATTCCCGCCACACCGAGAGCAACACCGGCTCTCCCTTGTTTAGCCAACGGATGTCCGTCTAGGCAGGTAATAACAGAAGCCGCCTCGCCCGGAGTATTAATCAGCACCGATGTAATAGTGCCTCCGTACATACCGCCATAATAAATACCTGCAAGCATGATGATCGCGGATACTGGCTCCATCCCAAACGTGATGGGTATCAAGAGTGCGGTAGCCGTTGTAGGACCCAGCCCAGGCAGCACACCTACAAACATCCCTACGGTGACGCCAATTAAACAATAGAGTAGATTCCAAAGTGTAAGCGCTGTCTCAAATCCTGCTATAAGTTGTGAAAAAGCATCCATCGTTTACACCTCACCATCCCCACACATTTACTGGAAGCGGAATACTGAACGCTGACTTAAATATCACAAACAAGAGGATGGATACTAAAAGAGAAATGCCTAGCGCTGAATACCACTTGTACTCACGAGCAAACAACATAAACAGCAATACAGTGCCTGCGGTAATAAAGCCGACATAATTGACAATAAGCATAAATACTACAACCGAAGCCAGGACGGAGAGAACATTCCCCAGTTCTCTCCCCTTTGGAAACACATCGGCAAAACGTATAACAACCTTTTTAATCGACTGCCATATGTAGATCAATGAAAACAGCATAAGAATGGCAATCAACCATCTTGGAAACATTCCCGGCCCAGGTCCGAAATTAGTCTGATACTTCAGCGACAATGACTGCCAAAAAAGGACTGCAGCGAAAAGGAATACCGTAACACCTACCCATACCCCCGCATTTTGCTTGCCCATTCCGATTCACTTCCTTTGACGATTATGCGAATAACTCGCTTGCCTCTTCATTCAACTCTTGCAACGCTGCTCCGAGGGCTTTTACTTCTTCAGGGGTGAGATCCAACTGCGGCGCTCTCATGAACCCAGCCTCAATTCCTCTTAATTTGAGAGCTTCTTTATAATAGGACATATTGCTTCCATTTTTCAGCAGTTCACAATATTTAATCGCAATACGCTGCATCTTTCTTGCTTTGATGATGTCATTTTCTATAAATGCGTTATAAACAGCTACAAAAGGCTCCGGATATGCACATGAAACACCTGACACCACACCATCACAACCCATGGCTAATCCCGGAAGAAATAATTTATCTGCACCAGGCACAACCGAAAACTTGCCTTCATTTACTGCTAGATATTCGTTAACACGCAAATAATCAGGATAGCTGTATTTTAAGCCAATTACGTTCTTGCAACGATCTGCCACACGCTGTGCCACTTCCGGTTTAATATCATTTCCAGCTAATTGAGGGATTCCATACAAGTACATCGGAAAGTTATCCGGCACACTCGAAGCTACATTGACAAAATAAGTTTCCAGCTCCTTATCATTTGCAAGAAAGAACACAGGGGAAACCACGCCGATACCGTCTGCGCCAATTTCATAAGCATGTTTCGAGAGGGCGATTGTATCTTCCTCATTCATAGCTCCTGTATGTATGTATACGGTTACACGTTTGTTCGCTTTTTTTACAACCGCTTCAGCAACTGCTTTTCTTTCTTCCACAGACATTCTCAGCATTTCGCCCGTTGTTCCAAGCGGATATAAACAGTGTACTCCTTTTGAAATCAGAAACTCGGCGATTTGTTCAACCTTTCCCAAATCTACCTTTCCATTCTCATCGAATGGAGTCACCATAGCTGTAGTCACACCGTATAAATGTTTCATTTTCTTCATCTCCTAGTTTTAGTTAGTCTCTCTTGCGACAGCATTGTGTTCCTATTCAACTCCACTTTTTGCCTTAACCTTTGAAAATCAACGACTCTTTTAGTATAACGTTTCATTAATTAAATAAGATTATTCAATTAATAAACAACCGTAACGGGGTATATCACTACCATTCCATGCTGGATAGGAGTAACACCCATTTAATTTAGTATAACGTTTCACTACATTTGTATTATAATTTGTTTCCCCTTACATTTCAATACCAAAAATACTAAAATAGTTCAGGGGAGGTTAACGCCAGCAGTAACCAATCTACTGTTGAGGTCTTGAACATGATCCTCGAATTAGCAGCTCTGGTCTTATAACAATTTGTTTGGGTTCAAATGATTCTGTCATGATGAGCCTATTTTTAAGAATAGCCGCCGCCTCGACTCCAATTCTTAATAAAGATTGAGTAATTAAGGTTAATGGTGGCTGCACAAGCTCCCATTGCGTGCTATCACCAAATGCAATGACAGAAATTTCCTCCGGTATTTTGAGTCCTTGTTCTTGTATAGCTTTAAGCATACCTACGGTCATTGTATTATTACAGCAATAGATGGCTGTTGGTCTCTCAGGCAGCAGCAGCAATTCAATAGTTGCCTTATACGCCTCGTCGGCTTTAAATTTTCCAGCTACTATTAAAGACTTGTCTTTGGAGCATTCCAGTTTGTCTATGGCCGCGAGCGCACCTTCCAGCCTCTCTTTTCCGATTGAAATATTTTCTGTACCGTGTATGACGCCAATCCTTCTGTGACCCAAAGAATGCAAATAAGAAACAGCTTCGTACGATCCGTAATAATTATCATCAACAATAATATCACTTGTTATGCCGTCTACCTTCCTATCGACAATAACTACAGGGATCTTGTTGTTAATAACGGATTGGATCATATCGACGTTGCCGCCTGTGGGAACAAGAATCAATGCATCTACTCTCTGCTCCAATATTAGTTGAAGCACCTCACGTTCGGTAGTCACATCTTCATTATGGCTCATAATCAACATGTGATAATTCATGGATCGAACTCTATCCTCGATAACTTTGGCCAAAGACATCATATAAATATTAGAAATATCCGAAACAATAACTCCGATTTTGTTCGTCTTCAAAGCTTTTAAACTTCTTGCGTTAGCATTTACCTGATAGTTTAGCCGTTCTATCGTATCCTGCACCTTTTTCTTAACTTCGACACTGACGTAGTCTTTATTATTTAAAACTTTCGAGACTGTCCCAATGGATACTCCCGCGCTTTTAGCAACATCTACTATTGTAGTTTTTTTCATAAAAATCCTCCTGGCAATAACAAACACAATGACTAAGATTATGTTTTATTATAGTATATAGTCTTAGCATAGTTTTAGCCAAGGTTGCATCATAAAATAATAGACATACTTGTTGAAGCATGCTTTTATCCTAAATAATTAACAAAACCCTTTAAAAATAACGCTCCCACAGTAGCCCCCGGATCTTGAAGACCGATAGATCGCTCCATATATCTGCCCGCCCTACCGTGCTTGGATTGCATGGCAATTGTCTTTGTAACACCACCCTCAGCAGCCTCGTAGCCTTTGCAAATGATTTCTTTTAACGAAGCCTGTTCCCGATTTGCTAAGCTCATCGCTTCTGCAGCCGGTACTAATGCATCCAGTATCGTTTTATCGCCCATCTGCGCTTTACCTCTATCGCTTATCCCTTTAATCATAGCCTCGATAAACAGGATTAAATCCTCGCCCGATAATTCTGTCTTTCCCGATAGCGCTTTGCCGCCTCTCAATAAAGCTGTTGAGAATAGAGTGCCCATCGTTGAGGCTACCGTTTCTCCCATAACAAGTGCACTTTTAATAAACAACCCGCTAATATCCTCATCTGCAATAGCCGGAATATTGGAGACGATTGCCTTAAACCCCTTGGACATCGTCAATCCGATATCGCCATCTCCCAATGCTCCATCAAGCCTGCATAATTCGTCTTTATTGTCATCCATGATCTTGCTTATTGTTTCTAAAATTTGAATCAAATCCGCTTTCTGAAGAAGCTCTTTCATCCTTATTCTCCTTTCAACTTACTATTGCTAAACTTGTACGCGAAATGGGGTATTGAATGGAACATCAATCAGTTCTTGAAGCTCGTCATCCAGATGCAGAATTGAAACGGAAAGGCCGGCCATCTCTAAAGATGTGGCAAATTCGCCAATATATCGGCTGTAAATCTCGATTCCATATCCTTCAAGCAAGGTATGAACAGCTTTGTAAACAATGTATAATTCCTCCAGTGGAGTCGCACCCAAACCATTGATCAGTACGGATACCTTCTGTCCTTTCTCAATAGGCATGTCCTGAAGAATCGAGGAAACCAGCGTTTGAGCGATTTCGTCGGCAGATTGAATGGTTCCGCGCTGGATGCCCGGCTCACCATGAATCCCCATCCCCACTTCCATCTCGCCTTCACCTATGTGGAATGTCGGATGTCCCACTGCAGGCAATATGCACGGACTTAGCGCCACGCCCATGGTACGAACTCTCGCATTAGCCTTTTCTGCAATTCTTTTAACCTCATCCAAGTCAGCGCCTGTCTCAGCTTTGGCTGCGGCAAGCTTATACAGATAGAACATCCCAGCGACACCACGCCGCTGCTGTTCATGATTCTTAGGCATAGAGGCAACGTCATCTGTTGCGACTACGCTCTCTACACGGATATTTTCCAAGTCAGCCAGTTCGGAAGCGGTATCAAAATTCATAACATCGCCGCCGTAATTACCGTAGATATACAGAACCCCCTTGCCTCCATGGATAGCACGAGTCGCATCCAGCATCTGGTTGGGGTTGGGCGATGCAAAAATATCACCTACAGCCACTCCGTCTAACATTCCTTTTCCTACGTAGCCCAAGAACAACGGGAGGTGTCCGGAGCCGCCCCCAGTAGCAATAGCAACCTTACCTTGCACGGGTGCATCCGCTCTAACAAGTGCGCGATTATCTTTTCTAACGCTTTTTAATTGATCCGAATGAGCGAGCAGCAATCCTTCCAGCATATCATCAACTACATTCTCGGGATCATTAATAAATTTCCTCATACTACTCATTCCTTTTCCTCCGATACATTCTTGATTAGTATAACGTTTCACTAATTGGGTAAATTCCATGAGTACTCCATAGTTGTCCTAAAGCCGTACAAATCGTCTCGCTTGTTGAACTGCTGTAAGAATAACCGCTCAACCCAGCTGTCCCTCAAAGAATATCAGGTCGACCAGATTATTCTACATGAGTGGATAAAAACTCATACTTCCTTATCAACGAACAAATATGGCAGAAGGTGTAGGATAACGTTTTACTATTTTGATTATAAATTGCCGTTGTTTTTTTATCAACCTCTATTTCTTTTAAAGTATAATTTACTACTGCCACGAACCTTTTCTATAATCGAGCATTAAAAAAAGGAAGAGGAAACAGGGCTGCAGCCGCCATATCGAAGCCATGCTTTCAATGAATTGATCATTCAATAAAAACACGTCTATCATGGCGGCCCTCAACATACCCCATATCCTTTTCCTCTGAGTACACTTCCCTGTATATTCTGGATTACCGATTAAATCTTACAAAACCAGCTTCCAATCCAGTCTGATCACCAACCTCAGCCTCGGTCAATAACACTTCCTTGGCTAGTTGTGCCGGATCAACGATAAAAACTCGGATCTTGATGCAGAGTCCGTACGGAATAAACCGCGAACAGCGGATGTAACCGTCTTGCTGCCAGGCTTTTTAACTCCCCGAGCGCACATGCACAAGTGTTCACCCTCTACAACGACCATGCAGCCGTGAGGAGACAGCTCTTGATCCAGGATGTCGGCAAGCTCCGAAGTGATTCGCTCTTGCACCTGTAGCCTGCGTGTGACCGCCTCAACGAGGCGAGCAAACTTGCTAAGTCCTGCAATTTTCCCGCTCGGTATATATCCAATATGAATTTTACCGAAAAAAGGAGCCATATGATGCTCACATTGACTGTAGTAGACGATGTCTTTGACAATAACCAGTTCCTCATGCTTTTCGTCAAACGCTACGCCCAAAATATCCTTGTAGTCTGCTTCATAACCAGCAAAAATTTCTTCGTACATCCGGGTAACTCTGGCCGGTGTATCCAATAAGCCTTCCCGGTCAACATCCTCACCGATCAGCCGCAATATCTCACGCACATGTCCTTCAATTAATGCGCGGTTTGCCTCAACGCTAGTGTTCTTATATTCTTTTGCCGGCATAACTTTACCTCCTAAGAGCCTCGCTCTGGCGAAACTCACTTCGTAAGCATTTTCTTAGTTTTGGCATAAGCTAAAAGCTGTAAACTCGCATCTATTAACGGAATTTTTGTTTTTTCATCATTTGTTGAGCTTTGTTTAACTGCTGCTTGTTCATGTTGTAGCCCATTTTTTTGGCCATCTCCTGAAGCATTGCCGGGTCGCTTTGCATTTTCTCAAGCTGTTTACGCAAATAGTACACTCCTGCAAAAAAACCGCCTACTGCACCAACAATCAAAGTTATAGCCGAAGTAATATATATCCACATGTTTGGATTCCACCCCATTCAATATTTATCATTGTATCATCATAGCAAATCAACGGTCCGCATTCAAACAGGTCTTTATTCCATTTCACTACGTTAAAACGTTATCAATGAATACGGTTGTCGACTTGGCAAGATCGACTTCCTTGACCTCCAGGTCAGTCCCCGACTCCGCCTTTACAATTCGAACTACCGGACGGCCCGGAAGCCCTCTGTGCTGTCCAACCACCACACCGGTTTCCTTAGTGGATAACCGAACTGAAGCACCCGTTGGATAAACAGATACGGTTCTCAAGAAGTGAATTACAATCTCCCGATCCAATTGTGTACCGGCCAGAGCCGTCATATGCTCGCAAGCTTCATGAGGGAGCATGCGCCGGCCAAGCGATAAATCGAACAGCAGGTTATCGTAAGTATTGGCAACCGCTGTGATCTTGGCATACAGGTGGATCTGATCCCCCTGCATCCCCCTTGGAAGCCCGGTGCCATCTACACACTCATGATGCTGAAAAGCTACGTGAGCGATCAGCAAGCTGAGCTCGCGTTTATTTTTCAGTACCTCAAATCCGCGCCAAGTATGATGCAGCTTAATATCCTCTGCTTCGTCATCTGTGATTTTCTCAACTTTGCCTATATCATGCAGCATAGCCCCTATCGCCAGCTCGCGCAATTGGGTAGCGGGGAGTTCCATCTGAATACCAATCATCACCGACATCATGCTTACATTAAGAGCATGGACATACATTTCGTTATCCTTGGTTCTAATGTCGGATAGCTGAACCAATACATCCTTGTTTCTCATAACTTCTTCCAGCAGACTGTCTATGCTGACATTCAGATTCTTGGTGTTAAAGTCCTTGCCAGAGCGAATAGAATCGAAAGTGTCGCCCATACGCTGTATTACAGCACGCTTCGTCTCTTCAGAAATGATATCGATAATTTCAATATCCTCAAAAAGCGGGTCCTTAATATAAACCATTGTAACCCCGATGCGTTTTAATGTTGTGATCATATAAACCGTTAGCTGAACCCCTTCCGACAACAATATGGCGCCGTTACCGGAAAAAATCGTCCTTCCCAAATGCTGCCCCTGCTCGACATTATCAACGTGTACGTACCTCATCGGGTCCTCTCCTTAGAGCTTCTTTAGTCTAGATCTTGTAGCCTTCATGCTGCAGTAAAAAAGTTTTGACATTCAGTCCCCCGCCATACCCTACCAAGGACCCGTTTGCCCCTATAACACGATGGCAGGGCACAATAATCGGGACAGGATTTTGGTTGTTAGCACCGCCAACAGCTCGAACAGCCTTAACGGAATCAACCGCTTGCCCAATGTCCTTATAAGAACATACGACGCCATAAGGGATACGGCTCAACGCCTGCCACACCTTTACCTGAAAAGGAGTCCCTCTTAAATCCAGCTCCAGCTCAAACTGTGTTCGATCCCCAGCAAAATATTGCTGCAGCTGCTCCATTGCTTCCCTTAGCAGCGGCATGTCCAACTGCCACTCAAGCGTTTGGAACCAACGTTCAGACCACTTTTGAAGCTTGGTCTCCACATCGGCAAATCGTCCAAACTCAACATGACAAAGCCCTTTCTCGGTGGCACCAAGTACAAGCGGGCCAATAGGTGATTCCACTTCAGTGTAGCTCATATGTGCCATAGGCCTTCTCCATCTCCTTACGCACGACCACGTCCTGCTCTACCGCTAACCGCTCATTAAGCGCAGCCGTTGCCAGTTCGCCCCCGATTCTTCCTAACGCCCATGAAGCTGCCGCACGAATCTCCGGCCGTTCATCCCGTTCCAAAAGCCTGATCAACGCGGATACTGCGCTCTCATCTCGAAAATGTCCCAGAGCCAATATAGCATTGCGCTGAATCGGCTTTCTCCCCCTCCAAGCCGCAGAGCTTGAGCCAAACCGCTCCTTAAATTCACGATTGCTCATCTCAAGAAGGGGAAGGAGCAGAGGCTTGGCCTGCTCAGGATCAGGCTGCAGCTCAGGCTGATGCGTCCAGTTCTTCCCTTTATTCTTTGGACATACGATTTGGCATGTATCACAGCCATATAGCCGATTGCCAATCTTCTCTTTCATTATATCATCTTCGATATGACCTTTGGTTTGCGTAATGAATGAAATACAGAGCTGGGCATTAAGCTGTCCGGGACCTACCAGAGCTCCCGTCGGACAAGCGTCAATACATAATGTACAATCGCCGCAGCTTTCCGTTACTGGCGTATCGGGCTTTAGAGGGAGATTGGTAACCATTTCCCCCAAGTAAACCCAGGAGCCGTACTCTGGTGTAATGATGGAGCAATTCTTGCCGCTCCAGCCAATGCCCGCTCTCTCAGCAACAGCCCTGTCTACTAAAGCGCCGGTATCTACCATGCTTTCCATGCGAGCATCGGGAAGCCGCTCGCGTATCCAAGCCTCCAGCCGCTGCAGTCTGTTTCTAAGCACATGGTGGTAGTCCATCCCCCAGGCCGACCTTGATAGAATGCCGCGGTAAGCCCCCTTCTCCGAACGCGGCGCGTCCTTAAGCTTGGACGGATAGGCTATAGCGATCGAGATGATAGACCTAGGTTCAGGCAAGCTAAGCGCAGGGTCCGTCCTTTTGTCCAGATCGGGCTCCTCGAAGCCCGACTCAAAGCCCCGCTCACGGTGGCGAAGCAGTATATGCTTCAGTTCACCGAAAGGGTCAGCACTGGAGATCCCAATCTTATCGATGCCTAAATCTGCGGCGGCCTTCTGCATATCAACCTTCAACTGATCCCAATCTATGCTGCGCCATTCTGCTGCAGTCTCCGGCATTGCAAGTATCACCTCGCCTGTTTATAGCTCTCTAAAGTTTTTCAGCGGCCAGACGATCAAGTCGGCCCGCCCTTCCACCTGCTCCACCGACACAGCGCCGAAACTACGGCTGTCATAGCTGGCCAGGCGATGTCTGTTATCCCCCATAACAAACAAGCAGCCCTGCTGAACGGTATAAGGATCGAAGCGCCCGTCCTCAATCAGAGAATCCGTGTAGGCCTCCTGTATTTCATCGCCGTTGATGAACAATTTTCCCTGCCGTATCGTCACTTCATCCCCTGCAATTGCAACGACACGCTTCACCAGATAAGGGTGATCCGTCTCAATTCCTTCAGGCTCTTTTACAACAATAACATCCCCCCGCTGGGGAGGCCCTGTAAAACGTGCAGCCTTATTAATAAACAGCCACTCCCCTTCCTCCAAGGTAGGCTTCATGGAAGACCCCTTCACGGTGGAAAGATGGAAACCGTATTGATGAATGAGGATAACAATGAAAAGGGCTATCACTATCGATTTCATCCAATCCCATACCTCCGCCAAAAATCCGGTAGAGCTATCATCCATCACTTTTTCCTTGGCCAGCTCTTCATTCGATTTCCTCGGAGCAAAAAAATTCATGCTACGCCTCCGTCCCTCGACCTTTCCACTTTTCCCATTCACGAAAGTAGTAATGGATCAATTCCTCATGAAAGGGCGCGCTATTCTTCTCAATTCGTTTCAACAAGTCCCTTAAACCTTGCTTCACCTTACTATCAACGATGCCGGGGTAGTGGTAACTTTGCTTGTGCCTCTCGTATTCCTCTTGATCAACGATGTGCACATCCCCGCTTGGCATCCGAATTACGTCCAAATCATAATCGATATAGGTCAGAACATTGCCTGTAACATAAGGCGGAGAAGCAATATTGCAATAATAACGCACTCCGGATTCCTCCAGAAGCGCAACGACATTAAACCATTGCTTTGGAATGAAAAAAGAAATCCCCGGGATTCGGCTAACCCATTCTTTTCCATCTGCTTCTACAATTTTAGTCTGACAGTTGATGAAAACTTTCATCGCTTCAAATTTATGCGTTTCATGCAGCAGCGTATCGGGAACAAGTGCATTTTCGAGCCACATTCTATGCAGATGTCCATCATGCTTGAAGCTTTTTATTATATAGGAAGAAAAAGTCGACATAGAGGTCCAAACCCTTCTATTTTAACATGCCCACGTACTGCAATCACTGATTGGCAGTTTTTACCGATAGCAGCAAACGACAGACGCGTCTTCATTAAAAGGCCTGGATAAAGAAGCCCGTTCATACTAGCATAAACTTATGCAGGACGGCTTTCAAGAGCCAAGACAATTCGATAAAACAAAAATTCCATGGATACGAAAAAACGAGGGCCAATCTCTACACAAATTAATATTCATTGAATAACAAAAAAGCACAGCCTCTGCATGTGCGAGTTGGCTATGCTAGTCTAAGCACCTTATTCCGTATAGTCTTGCTGCAGCTGTTAGCCGTTTACGATACTCAGGCGATGAGCCGTACGTGAAAAATCGGTAGCTTGATACCCAGCCGACTCATACACCGGTAAAATCATCTCGTTATGTACATCTACTGTAATCATAATCCGGCGTACTTTTCTTTGCACAAAACGTTGTCTCATGGACTCAATTAATGCTTTGCCGATCCCTCTGCGTTGAAATTGCTCGCTTACGGCAATGCGATAATAATAACCTTCGTGGTTGTCGATCGTTCCTACGATAACACCTACGATTTGTTCGTTTTCGATAGCGATAAGTACAAGCTCACTATCCCAGGAAAGTTGTCTTGCAAAAGCTTCCATAGTTTCCTCATAACAGGCCTCAGTCAACACATTGTTGAATAGCTCTGTAACGGAAACATAATCGGACAATTGGAAGGAACGAACAAGCATCTTCTGCATTCTCCCCGCAACTATAATTTTTATGCATTAAAATAAAATACGACAAATATCGCTATATTCCTGCTCAATTGTCTAAAAAAGTGTGAAAAACTTAACAATAATTTAAAATGCTCATGAAAGCGCTCTATATTAAGCGTTTACATTCATTTGTAGAAGGCTTTTTTGCTGTATTTCTTATATTTTTAACATCAGCAGAGTAATTCCTAGGTATTTATACTTATTTTCATTTAGAAGGAACTGTTTTGCATAAAAATATCCAAGTAGTGATATTTTACTATAGGAGGTTGTCCACACAAAGTCCCTTGTACTATTTAGAGAGATGGCGGATACAGCAGGCGGCACTCTATGAAGCCCGCTTCAACTAATGCTGACACTTAAGGAGGTATATTTAAATGGCCAATGCAACAATCGACTCCGACATTCGGCGTATTCACGAGCTAAATGATGTAGAGTCCTCTGCCTGGACGAACGAGGAGCTTCACTATCACCAACGCGTAATGAGCGATCTGTCCCCTTGGCTTAATGCACAGGGAACAGCTATGCTGAGCCAGATCATTCAAGAAATTGTAAAAAGAGATTGAGCATTGAAGCTGCTTTGAAACATGATCAATCGGACACTTTATATACATACATGTTGCTTTTATATCAAAAATAAGGGATAATATGTATTGCAATTACATATCCATTAGGAGGGATTTACGAATGGCACATCAATTACCAGCTCTGCCTTATGCAAACAACGCTTTGGAACCTCACATCGACGAAACAACGATGATGATCCACCACGATCGTCACCACAACGCATATGTTACAAACCTGAATGCAGCATTGGAAGCTTATCCTGAGCTTCAAGCTAAAAGCATCGAAGATTTGATCGCAGATCTTAACAGTATACCGGAAGGTATTCGTGCAGCTGTTCGTAACAATGGTGGCGGTCATGCTAACCACTCCTTGTTCTGGGAAATTATCGGACCTAACGGCGGCGGCGCACCAACAGGCGCTTTAGCTGATGCTATTGCTAGCGAGCTTGGCGGTTTTGACAAATTTAAAGAAGATTTGGCTAAAGCAGGCGCTACTCGTTTCGGAAGCGGCTGGGCTTGGCTTTCTGTAACTCCAGAAGGCAAACTTGTTGTAAGCAGCACTCCAAACCAAGACAGCCCGATTTCGGAAGGCAACACACCGATCCTCGGTTTGGACGTTTGGGAGCATGCCTACTACCTGAAATATCAAAACAAACGCCCTGACTACATTTCAGCGTTCTGGAACGTTGTAAATTGGTCTGAAGTTGGCAAACGTTACGATGCAGCTGTAAGCAAATAAGTTAAGAATTAGTAAAAACCAGAAACCCGGGATCCTTTGATCCCGGGTTTTTTTTGCCTAAAAATTAATTTACTTGCCCAAAATTTAACTAAAATGACGAAAATGGTCTTTTTTTATCCAAAAATGTTTCGAAAATCACAGAAATAAGTCCTATACTGTGAAACAATGGGAAGTATGCTCACATGACTTATGGCTCATAGCTTGTGACATAATAACTAGAGTGTAAAGGCGGTTTGGTTCGATGAGACTAATTCCAATTTCGTTGATACGTCCTGGCATGCGGCTCGGCAAGCCAATTATGTCAGAGGAAGGGCGAACATTGCTCGGCTATCAGGTTGAGCTTTCTCAGGGCCTGATTAATAAATTAAAGCAGATGGGCTACCAGCAGCTATATATTGAAGACAACCGGACCGATGATATTTATATCGAGGATGCTATCCGTGAAGAAACAAGAGCTGTTGTAAGAAGCCAATTGATCCGTACTTTCCAAATGCTGCAAAGCTCCAGAGCACTGACGGCAGGCGACAGAAATGCGCTTTCCAAAACTGCGCTGCAATGCATCGGGCAGGTTAATGATGATCTACGGCTGCATACTCGCCCATCGGATGACACCATTATGCTCATGCTGATGAATCGGAGCAGCTTCTCTATCTTCGAGCATTTTTTCCAGAATGCGCTCAATGTGTGCGTCTATGCCTCGAGAATCGGAATGATCGAAGGGTATAACCGGGAAGATTTGGAAGCGCTAAGTTTGGGTGCTATGCTTCACGATATCGGCAACACTCAAGTGCCTCAAAATCTTCTGCTCAAAGCATCCGCACTCACAACTGTGGAGTTCGAAGAAGTAAAGAAGCATACCGAGCACGGCTTCAATCTATTGAAAGAAACCCCTGGCGTTCCGCTGCTTTCGGCTCATTGCGCCTTACAGCATCATGAGAAAATCAACGGTACAGGTTATCCTTTCGGACTGTCTGGAACCGGCGTACATCCCTTTGCCCAATGGGTTGGATTGTTGGATGCGTACGACGCCATGACGAATCCTCGGCCTTATCGTGCATCATTACCTCCAGATCAAGCTATTGAAGTCCTTTTCACAGGAGCCGGTACGTTGTATGATATGAGTAAGGTGGAATTTTTCCGAAATAAGGTGGCTATTTATCCGGTCGGCCTCAGCGTTCGCTTAAGTACCGGCCAGTTGGGCATTGTGTCCAAAATCAACCCGACGTTCAAACAACGGCCTGTGGTTCGGATTTTGACAAATGAGCATGGCATGGACTTACGGCATCCGGAAGAGATTGATCTCTCGAAACACCTTCACATCATGATTTTTCGCATTGGGGAAGATGCACTGGTTCAATAAGTCCGGAAAAGAGATGAAGCTTTATGCGTAACCTTGTACCTTTATTACAGAATGTCCCGATTTTTCAAGATTTAACAACTGGTGAGTTGGAAGCCATTGCCCCATTGTTCGTAGAACGCACTTTCAAGAAAGGCACGATCTTATTTTTTGAAGCCGACTTGGGGGATGAGTTTTTTCTGATTGAATCAGGTGTCGTCAAAATTTATCGAATCGATTATGCAAAAGAAATTATTCTTGCTTTGTTCCGTGATGGTGATTTTTTCGGTGAGATGTCCCTGATCCAAAAAGGATTAACTCGTTCAGCCACTGCTGAAACTCTTGAGACAAGTACAATCTACACCTTGGTCCGCTCAGAATTTTACCAATTTCTGGAACGAACACCCAAGCTTAGCCTGAGACTGCTCGAAGCAACTATGGAACGACTGCGCAAAGCCAATGAGCAAATCTACGACCTAACCTTTCTCGATGTCAGGATGCGTATCATTAAAGTCGTTCACCGATTGGCTGAGGAGCACGGTGTTATCAAGCAGGGCAATTTGATGATCAACATGAAGCTGACCCACCAACAGTTGGCTAACCTGGCCGGAACCGTTAGAGAATCAGTTACCAAGGTACTGCAGGAGCTGCAGGAGGATCAGATCATTACGATTCAGAAAAAGATGATTTACATTAATAATCTGGAAGCAATGAGAAAGCTGTTCCCCCCTCCTACCTCATGACATTTGCTTTTCTTGAAAATAACGGTTTAACAGCTTTAAGAACACGTTAGGAAAAGCAAACTGCTCCATCATCGACGAATCCACCCATTGATAACGAGAAGGCATAAGCATGCCTGAGCCTGTAGACAACACGGACGGCTCCAGGCTGCAAACAACGACCTGCATATCCCAGTGTATGTGACTGAATGTGTGCTCGGCCTTCATAAACAAGCGTTCCGGGCACACACCTATCGTTTCTTCTGCCAGCTGATCCGTCAACAAGCTTATGGATGCCGGTATGGCTTGCAGAACGGTCTGCTCCTGGGCTTCATAAGTAAAAGGTACCTCTGCATGAGGCAGTTCCCACATTCGGGCAAGAAGCCCCTCCTGCGGCCGCTGCCGGATTAACACTTTACCTGCATTGTCACCGTTGCCTTCAATAATAGCTGCTATCCGGTATTCCGGACGAGGGGGCTTGGCCTTTTTCTTCACAGGCAGTTCTTCTTCCATACCTGCGTCTCTAGCCGAGCAATGCTCCATTACCGGACAGGTCAGGCAGTGAGGCGAACGAGGCGTACAGACCATTGCGCCCAGCTCCATCAGGGCCTGGTTGAAATCACCCGCTGCCCCTTCAGGAATAAGCTCCTTAGCCAGCTTTTCCATAATACTCCGTGTCTTGGGCTTCATAATATCTTCTTCGATGAGAAAGTAGCGCGACAGCACACGCATAACATTGCCGTCTACAGCCGGCTCCGGTTTGTTATAGGCTATACTTAGAACGGCTCCAGCCGTATAAGGGCCAACTCCCTTTAGCGTTGAAATTTCCTCAAGCGTGTCTGGAACCTTACCGGCATACCGCTCCTGTACTTCCCGAATCGCCCCTTGCAGATTGCGGGCCCGCGAATAATAGCCAAGTCCCTCCCACAGCTTCAGCACATCTTCTTCAGGCGCATCAGCCAATGACTCCATAGTCGGAAACCGTTCAATAAACCGGTGAAAATAAGGGATTACCGTATCAACACGCGTTTGCTGCAGCATCACTTCAGATATCCAAATATAGTAAGGGTTACGGCTGCGGCGCCAAGGCAAATCCCGGCGATGGCGGCGGTACCAGGCAAGCAGATGGGTTGAAAAGTAATGTTTTTGAATTGAGGTGTCCATTTGTTCTCCTTCATATGATAAAATAATCTGAAATTAACCCTCGAGGAGTGAGTCGAATGTTAACTCCCGGTGAGCTGGCGGCAAGATTGAATAAACTGGTTATTTCCATCCTGCTTGTCGGTCATCAAAAATGCAGCCCACAGTGGCATCAGATTCCTAGAGCGATTCAACATCATTCCATATGGCTAATCATCAAAGGTAAAGGTACATTTACAATAAACGGTACGCTTTACCCTGCTGAGCCTGGGAAGTTCTTTTGCTTCAGCCCGGGAATGGTAGTTGAGCGTCAGACCGATCCTGAGCAGCCTCTCGAATACTACTTCCTCCGCTTTCATTATACGGAAACTTATGAAGAGAAGGAACAGTGGATTTATCGCAGCTCTGCGGACTCCCCGTTCCCGCTTGATGGAATGTACACCGTAACGAATACCCCGCAGCTGATTTATTTATTCGAGCAGCTCGACCTGCTGTGGAAGCGCAGAGGCCATATGACCGTTATGCGGCGAAAAATATTGCTTCTGGAATTTTTCATGACCTTGATTCAAGATTTCCGGACGCAAAAAATATCGGGAGACACAACGGCTGCCATCGAGCAGACTCAAGACTATATGATCGGACATTATCAAGAGTCGCTGACACTAGAAGGTCTGGCGCAATCAGCAGGTTTGAGCGTGAGCCATTATTCCAGACTGTTCAAAAAACACATTGGCTACAGCCCGATTGATTATTTGACACATCTGCGTGTAGACCGTGCCAAGGAGCTGCTTGTGCTATCCGATTACCGCTTAAAATCTATTGCAGGCAGCGTCGGATACGCCGATGAATTTTACTTCAGCCGAATCTTCAAAAAGGTGACCGGAGTCTCACCGCGTGATTATGCCAAAAAGCATCGCTTCTCGCCTGTCGCGGACCATCATTAGCCTCTGCAAAGTTTGACTTGTCCGGCTCAAAAATGCTACGCTACCAAGTGATAAAACGTGAGCGGCTTAGCAGTTTCGCGCGGATGAGGTGATCGTTATATGAAAACTGGACAAGCGTCTGGACATCAGTTATTACAGCTGAACAATATAAGCTGGGGACTGCCCTACACCGTGTTTCTTTATATATGGGGCACCCAGTGGGTGCTTTCTTCATGCATTGGCTTTTGGGGTCAATGGCAGGACGTTGAGCTCTGGCAGCAGCTTACTGTCTGGTTGGCTTTGGCCGCCAGCCTGTATGCTCTAATTGCCAGCCTTCGTTCTGGCAAATGGCGACAGCTTGCCGACCAGGGCGGCAAGGCAGCGCTGCCCTTGCTTATGAGTATAGGAGCCGTCAGCGTGCTCCAGTATGTACAAGCGGTGGATCCGTTTTTTGCACCGCTGTTAAGATCATTCGTTCTGGCAATCGCCTATGCCCAGCTGGCCATTTGGCTCGGCAAGCCGCTTATCTACATGAGCCTATGGTTATTCCTGCTTACATCCGTGGTAGCGGTTTGGTATCTCGGTTTTGCCTCGATGCTGCTTGGCGGCTTCGGTGGACTGAGCATGATTGCCGTGGCTTGGATGATACGCAGCTGGAATCGAAACTCCAGAACCCGGGAGGTATCTAAATGACAATCAGCCAAGCTGGAATA
Source organism: Paenibacillus sp. GCM10027630 (assembly GCF_042676305.1). Taxonomy (NCBI): domain Bacteria; kingdom Bacillati; phylum Bacillota; class Bacilli; order Caryophanales; family Paenibacillaceae; genus Paenibacillus; species Paenibacillus sp. GCM10027630. The sequence continues at coordinate 33,747 of NZ_JBHTGY010000015.1, forward strand.
CGCGCTGCTGCAGCCCTGCTGCTTATTGCAGCTATTGCCGGGTGCGGCAGTGTTGATAAAAACGCCGAGCAGCCGTTCGGAGGAGCTAAGAATAACATGGCGAGCGGCCAAGCGGAGGCATTCGCAGGGGCCTCTGAGCAGGTGCAGTCGGTGTATAAGCAGAGCTGCCTATCCTGCCATGGCAATAGTCTGGAAGGAAGAGTTGGACCGAAAACCAATCTTCAGAAGGCTGGAGGCCATCTGACCAAGGATCAAATCACCAAACAGATTACTGGCGGCGGCAATGGGATGCCGGGCTTTGGTGGTAAGCTGAAGCCTGAGGAAATAGATGCCTTGGCCAGTTGGCTGGCTGAGAAGAAGTAATAAGAAAAGCTTCTATTCGAAGCCCTTTCGATGAAGATACATTCGTGTCTAAGCGGTAGCTTTTCTTGCAATAACAGACTTCTTCAGCTTCGCTGAAAACTTATAAGTCTGATATTATAAGAAAAGCTTCTGATCGAAGCCCTTTCAAGGAAGATACATTCGTGTATTTATTGTAGCTTTTCTTGCAATATCAGACTTCTTCAGCTTCGCTGAAAACTTATAAGTCTGATATTATAAAAAAAACATCCGAGCAACCATGCATTTCAGTGCAGGTTCAGGATGTTTTTTTCTATACAAATTAGCCTTAAGCTTCAAAAATCATGCGCGCTTCCCAATCGCTCTTAATTCCACTACTGCATAGGCCATAGCAATAGACTCCGTATGAGTAATACTAAGATGGATGACTGTGGTTTCCAGCTCTAGCTCTAAACGGTGTAATGCCTCAGCGCTAACACGGCAAATTGGCTTGCCTAGCCGGTCTGGAATGATTTCAATATCCTGCAGCGACACTTGCTTGCCAATGCCACAGCCTAACGCTTTACTGACCGCCTCTTTCGCGGCAAATCGGCCTGCTACAAATTCAGCTATTCGTCCCTGACGTTTCTTCGCTAGCTCCTGCTCTTCAGGCGTAAGCACACGGGCGGCAAACCTGTCACCGGACGTACCCTCCATAATCTTCTTCACTCTTGCAATCTCTAGCAAATCAGTTCCGACCCCGATGATCATAACGATTGCGCAACCTCGTTTCTATACCGTTAAATATAGTTACATCCTAGCGAATTCAGCTGTGGAACGCAACCTTTCCCGCATCAATCTATTGATTGATACGACAAAAAATCAGCCGCCTTCCCTAGCGCGGCTGATTATTATGGGTTTATTGCACGTCGTCTGAGAGCTTGCTCTTCCAAGTCTCGCTTCCATCTGCATTACGGACCGCTTCATGTGAAGAGGTTGCTTCCTGCACATCTCCAAAGCCCCAGTGGCTTTCCGTAACATCCGGGAACAATGCTTCAATTCCTTTCAATGGACCGCGGTACAGCATGCGGTTGATCATGGTTACTGCTTCGACTCTGCGAATGCTGTCTTGAGGCTTGAACGTTCCGTCCGGATAACCGGAGAGGAACTTGCCGCGGTACAGCTCTTCAATTGCGTCACCAGCCCAATGGCCTTGAGTATCTGTGAAATGCAATTGGCCCGACCCGCTCACGTTCAATCTCAAGAAACGAGTCATAACAGCTGCCAATTCCCCTCTGGATACTTGAGCCTCTGGACGGAAGCTTCCATCTTCAAACCCGCTGAAATAGCCATACTTGGTTGCAATCTTAACGTAATTTGCGGCCCAATGTCCCTCATTAATATCACTATAAGTGAGAGCATCGCTTACTTTAACATTCTCCGTCAATCTCGCCACGATAGCAGCGAGCTCGGCACGGGTCAATGAGTTATCCGGTTGGAATTTGCCGTTCGGATAACCGAGTATATAACGTTGATGCTTCAAATTATCGAAACGGTCTGAAAACACTTGGACTTTCACTGCTGAATCAACCTTCACAGCATTGGCAGCATTGCCATTAGCTATGAATTGTCCCGGGATGTCATAATTCGCATCTGATGCTGCCAGAAGCCCCCATTTCACATCAACCTTAAAGCTTCCTACTTGTCCAGCAGATAGATTATTGACGTTCCAGGAAATCGTTCTACCGTCAACTGTTCCGCCATTTGCGTTCACCAGCTCCGCTCCAGCAGGAAGCGTAATGGAGATTACGCCGGTTTCCAAAGTCGAGCTGGATTGATTTTTGTAATCAACCGTAATGATCGATTGACCGCCTTCTTTTACAATGTTTTTATCAACGGAAAGATTCAAGGTTACGTCCGGTGAAACCGGTACGTAAGAGGATCCTCCGGACCTGCTGGATGATCTTCGAATCGGGTCAAGCTCCGCATCGTATTTGACTAACTCAGAATCAACTTTGATTGTATCGCTTGTTTTCGCCAAATAACCGTCTTTGGTTATAACCAAATAATAATCCGTTTCCGGGTATACCATGTAGGCATAAAAGCCTGTTGCATCGGTGAGCTGTTCAGGGCTCTTATTGTCATTCGGTGCAAAACCCGAAAGTGGCGGCAGCACAACACCTGTGTGTGGAGTTTTACCGTTATCCTTGTTTCTTTGCGTGTCCGCATAATACAGCGTTACTTTGGCCCCTGGTATAACCTCCTTCGTTACTGCATCTGTGATCACTCCATAAGGATCGACCAGCTCTTGGGAAATATTCATTTCACCCGATGCCGTAACTTGTACCGTACTCCGTTTAATGACAATTTGCTGGCCTGGCTCAATTTCATAACGGATTTCCAAGCTGTAGACCATGCCTTTGCTTAATCCGAAAGCATTGAATACGCCTTGACCTTGTAGTTCAAATCCTTTTGGACTACCGTCTCCTTCAGAAATATAGTTTCCTTGAGCATCCTTCAAATAGACCTTCATTTTATGGGTCAGATCCGTATTGAACAGGCTTGGTTGACCATTCTGCTTTTTGAATAGAACAATACCTGTTACGGTTTCTTCGGAATCGAAGTTGTCATGCCCATCGCCGTTCACGCTTCCAACCGCCGCTTTCTGCGTATAGGTTACTGGAGTTTCCACGCCACCGATATTTACGGTTTGGGTGAATTCAAGCGTGTACTCTCTGTCCCCTTCAGGAACCGGTAAGGAATAAGATCCGTCAGCTTGAGTTACAATCGTCTGATCAAAATCGACCCCTGGCTCAATCTTGCCGTCCCCGTTAATATCCAACGTCACTCTAACCGTTGCTCCAGCGACAGCCTGATGCGAATCTCCTTTTGTGATCACACCGCTGATTGTAGGAGGCAAGAAGGTTATTGCAATTTGATCGTGCGCATATACGGCCTTCGGTATATCAAGCACATTCGCTTTAACTGGAATCTGCCGCTCAGCTACACCACTGATCTTATCGGATTTAAAGGTAACTATGGCGATACCTTGACTGTCTGTAAGAACATGATCGGGACCAACAATAGATCCCCCGGCTGTTGCGCTAAATACAACCTCTGAGTTGGCAATAGGGTTCCCCTGCACATCCGTTAGAACTGCAGTTAACTTTGTTGTCGACTTCCCATCACCCAAAATTTTCTCCGGATCTGCTTTCAGCTTAAGAACTGCCGGCTCTGCAGCCTTGAATTTATTATCTGCCAGCCTGGAGCCAGGCTCTGCAGGAAGTACTGTATGATCTGCAGCTGCTGCTGTGAAGCTTACCGTATATTCGCCCGGAGTTGTTCCTTCAGGCAGTGTGTATGCAGCCGTACCCCATTTTTTGAAGCCGTCGCTTGCAGAAGTGGCCGGGTTCAGAAGGGTCAGGGCTACAGGTTTTCCATTAACAGTTGCTGTAACCTCAGCTGCTTTGAGCGAGCTTACGGCTGACAACTGAAGCAGCTGCCCAGGTATAACTTTGACAACGGTCGGATCTCCCTGATTTTTGTTGCCTGCCCATCCGTCAAGCGATTTGTTCACTTCTATTTGCACAGTTGCCGGCAGGCTTGTTTGTCCATTGCCGTCCGTCACTGTATAAGTGAAGCTGTCTGTTCCTGTAAAGGTCGGATTCGGTGTATAAATCCATTTGTCCCCATCCGGATTGTTCACGGTTGCCTTAACAAGTGTGCCTTTAGCCGGATTCGACTGAATCCCGTAAACAAGGCCGGTAACCGTCTCTAAATCGGAACCCTTCAGAATAATTGTAATCGGTTGAGTTCCCTCTTCCGCGCTGATCTCCACAGCAGAGGCAACAGGAACGCCGTTATAGGCGATTTTCACAAGGGCAGATGCTGCTGCAAATACCTTGCCATCATTCCCATTCCAGTCAAATGTGACTGTACTGCCGTTCGGCAGGCTTGCCGATGGTTGAAACTTCAGTGTGCTCAGCTGACTTTTGGTGATAGTTACTGTAGAGCCCTGAGCGATATAGACTGCGCTGGAAACAGGTGTATACCACAGCTTACCCTTAGTATCGAAATTACTAGGCAATGTAAGCTTCACTTGTGCCAAGTCATCATTATCTGCATCCAAGTAGGCTGGGGGGACTGAAAAATCAGCTGCGCTAAAATGAATGACCGCTCCCGCGAGACCTGTTTTAGTTACATCTGCCACGACGGGCGGGTTGTTGATCAGAATGTTAACTGTTTTCGGCTCATGAGCGTACTGGACTCCATCTGAAGCGTTCCAGTCAAAAGCGACTGTTCCAGTAATTCCCGGCTCAGGAATGAATTTTAGTTTACCTAGATCTGTAGCAGGGATTGGTTGATAAGCAGCAACCGTTACCGGTATGCCTCCGTTATCAAGCACTACCTTCCCTTTCGCAGGATCCGGTAAAGTCACGAGTATAATAGTATTCAGAGCTTCCGTATCAACATATTTGCCTGTAAAATCGGTTGGTGCAAAGCTGATTGTATCGCCTTTATTTGCAGTTTTTGTAATATTCCCAAGTGTTGGTGCTAAATTGGGAGTAATATTCACATTGGCATCGAAAGTGGCATATTGAGTTCCGTCGAATCCATTCCAGAGGAAGGTTGCTTTACTAGTAAAAGCGCCACTCACCGGGATGAATTTAAGATTAGGCAGCTCGCTGGCTACATTGAGCTCCTGATCAGCCGTGATATCCTGAGGCGGGTTAGTGCCGTCATCGAGCACAAGCTTCCCTTTTGCAGGGTCTGGCAAAGATTTGATTTGAACCTTCGTCAGATTATCTCCGTTAGGGGCATTGTTAAGCTTGGAAAACTTATTCTTAAAGTCATTCGCTGTAAATACTACGGGTTCGTACTGAGGGAGCCCCGTCTTCGTAATATCCGCTACCTGCGGATCGAATGTAGATACTCTGTATATATGCTGTGCTTTCCCAGGATCAATAGGAATGTTAGTATTATTATTATCCTTCGTAGCACCACGATCATCGAACAGTAAAATATTAATAAAATATTCTTTATTTGGATCAAGGCCTGTCCCAAGCGAAATACCTGTCCAAGGCTTTGCTACATCCTTCACAGAGCCATTAAACCGTTGGACGGCCGTATCCAAATTCTGTTCAACTTCTTCTCCGTCAATGATTTCTTTTCGAATCAAGCTGACTTCCATAGCAAAGTTGCCGGACACTTTGGGCATAAATTCTGTATTAATTTTCATGACGCCGTTCACGATCTGAAAGTTGCCCTTGGTTATTTCACCATTCTCCCGGACACCGCCGTCAATAACAAGCTGGCCCCAGTCAATTTGAACAACCCACCCGCTATTAAAGCTATTAGTAGCCTTATAATAATGATGGGTGGAGATTCCGGCAAAGTATTCGGTGTGATCCGCTGTTATTGTTGCAGGATCTACACTGAGTACAGTAGTATTCCATGTATCGTTATTGCCGGATAACGCTCCGATATAGGCCGATTGTTTAAATTCCTTTTTATAGTTGGCCGTAGCGTTATTCCAACCATTACCGCTGGTAGGCCATGCCGTGTAAGGAGCGCCTAATTGGATATCCGCAGGGTTCGAGGAAAAATAAACTCGGTCCCATTCCCCGGTACTGGCGCTGCTGGTGCCGTCATATTCATCCACATCAAGAGCGCGGACGAGGAAATAGGCGCTTTTCTGCGGCTGTTTGTTAACACCTGTTACTTTAAACTCGATAGGATACTTGGCATCCCCATTTTTTATTTTGCTGCCGCCTACATCCAAATCTTCTTCACTAGGAGTTGGCACCCCATCGCCTGTAATATTTCCGTTCCAGTTATCCGTATCTTGGAAGTATGTATCTCCTTGTATGCCTACAGCTGATCCGCCGGCAGCAAATACAGGAGTTACCAGATTAAATACAATAAATATAGATAATACAAATGACAAAAGACTACTTTTTCTCCACTTCTTCCTCAAAACATTCTCTCCTTTCAAACTTTACACTGTCAGTTAGTGTCGTACTACCTTGAACGAAATTTATGGTAGCAAATGATTCTGAACAATAATTGAACAAATCGGGCTGTTAGTCATCTTCCTCCATTTGATCTGCTTGAATCCCCGTTTCCTCTTGGTACACATAATACTGATCTCTACCCAGTCCTTTAGCTCTATACATAGCAATATCCGCTGCTTTTAACAGTATCGAGTGGTCGCTGCCTTGAACAGAGCCAATGCTGATGCCGATACTTCCCGTAATAGTCAGCTCATTTCCTTCGAGAAAGTACGGCTCCTTTATTTTCTGAAAAATCTGCTTCGCTAGTAGTTCCGCTCCATCTTGAAGGCAGTCTATGGAAATGATTAAAAATTCATCTCCGCCTATTCGAAAAACCTGTTGTTTTCCGGTTATAAAGCTATGCAAACGGCTTCCCACTGCTTTAACCAGCAAATCGCCTATGTTGTGTCCCAGCGTGTCATTTATCGCCTTAAATTGGTCCAAGTCAAGAAATAAGATAGCAATGCTTTCTTTTCCATTCTGCTTGTCAAAAAAACGTTTCATCTCATTACGGTTCGCCAAGCCGCTCATAGCATCCGTATACGCCATTTTTTCAAGCTTATTACATTTTAACGCCAGGAAAGAGGCTATAATTGCAATTACGACCGTAAGAGCGATGAGATAATAATTGTAATTTCCTTCAAACGGCAATTACTTTTACAGCTCCTTTCCGAAACAGCCTTGATATTACAATAAGACCGGATCGTTATTTTAAAAGTTAGATGAGTATGCGTTCAATATGACATGAGGATTGTTTGCTTAAGTCCAGAAAGCCTGAACTCATGCTTACCAAGGGATGAAGAGGATCATGGGGATTAACCATTACAATGGTTCCTGTTCTTCCGTCTGTTAGTAAAACTTCATTGCCAATAATGGACTGCATAATTTTATCTATAAACAAACGTATAATTTGGGGGTCCAGAACGCCAAAAGCATTATCATGCATTTGTTTTAATGTTTCGTAAAAAGGTGCTGCGTTTCTATAGGCCCGCTTAGAGGTCATTGCATGAAAAACATCGGCAACCGCAACAATTCGGCTAAAGAACGAAATCTCATCACCCTTAATTCCCAACGGATATCCGCTGCCATCCTGTCTCTCATGATGCTGATAGGCAACAAGCGCCTCTCTTTGGTTTGTCCCTACTGTATTCTTAATCATTTCATAACCAAAAAAAGCATGCTGTTTCATAAGCTCGAATTCCTCGGTTGTTAATTTATCGGGCTTATTGAGTATCTCAAGCGGTATTTTCAGCTTACCCACATCGTGGAGAGTTGCCGCTATCGTTAGTTGAGACAACACATTTTCTTTCAACTCAAGCCACCTGCCGATAAGGGTTGCAATAACTCCCACACCAATGTTGTGACGAAACGTATAGTCATCTTTGGATTGTAGGCAGGCGAAGAGACCGAACAGGTTAGGCTGCTCCGTAGTATGGTAAATCATTGGAAATATCTGCTTTCGAATAGTTAACAAAGGAATTTGTTTCGTGTAACGTATTTCTTGAAAAATTTCCTCAATTATCAAGACACTTTCATCGACAAGTGCACTATGATCGGTTCTCTCGGTTCCTTCGTTGACATCGTGCTCATCCAATGAAATCCCATGCTGGTTTAAAACCTGCAATTGTTCCAAACCAAGCAGTGTCCTAGCCGGCACTATGAGAATACCGGAATGGTTGAATTTATCCTGCTTCAATTGCTTACCGTAAAACATCTCATTACTCGTGATCATTCGCCTCCCCCTCCTGTGCTCTTACCGCAGCTTCATCGAATACAATGATTAATACACATAGGATTCCGATAATACATTAGCGCTCTGAACAATTATTGAACATAATCGAATCCACGGTTATCAACATCCATTAGCTGCGTATTCTTATCCGATAGACAACAACAAAAAATCCAAACCCGCAAAACCGGTTTCGGAAAATATTTGGAAAAAATCTGGATTCCGTGAAATATTTAACGTTTTTATTACTGTCAATATACGATAATACCTAAAGGAAACGAATCTGATTCATACAAGTTTTATCCATATGATCCTATAGCCCTATTCTCCTATGGTCCTATGATCCTATATTCTTATATTAATGTACTCCTGATACAACAAGGGAGTAATTGCAGGCCGTTCCTACTCTCTTTTATGGAGGTACAAATAGATGAAAGCCATACTCGTTGACGATGAGAAATTAGCGCTTCGCGATCTGGAGAGGCAGCTCAATAAAACCAACCAAATTGAAATCATTGGCTCCTACCAAACTAGCCGAGCAGCTCTCGATGCAGCTTTTGACGAAGAGCCTGATGTCGTATTTCTCGATATTGATATGCCTGAACTAAGCGGGATTGAAGTTGCCGAGCAGCTGCAAAACAGACTGCCATTCATAAATATTGTTTTCGTTACTGCCTACGAAGAATTTGCAGTCAAAGCGTTCGAGCTTAATGCAATCGATTATATTCTTAAACCGGTCATGCAAGATAGACTGTCACGCACACTCGGGCGTCTTATAAGCCTCACAGCAGCTCCCGCTGCCAAAACTAACGATTCACAAGGTACGATCCGGTGCTTTCAATATCTTCAGATCGATATCGACCAGCCCAAATCTATTCAATGGCGTACAACGAAAGCCCAGGAGCTGTTCGCATATTTGGTTCACCGCCGCTTCCATCCTGTGCGAAAAGATGTACTGATTGAGCTGCTGTGGCCTGATACAGACGCTCAGAAGGGTTATACCCAGCTGTATACCGCTATTTATCAAATTCGCAAAACACTGCGTGACTTGGGGCTTGACGCTCGCATTCTAAGTTCGGATAAGGGCTACCGGATTGAGCTTAATGGTATGAAGCTAGATACCGATGAATGGGAATCCACTCTGCAAGCGGCTGTTCCGATTACACCCGATACACTTGCCTATCATCTGGATTTACTTGACCAATACCGCGGGGATTACTTGATCGACTATGATTACCTATGGGCGGAAGGAGAACGCGAGAGGCTGCGGATCCTTTGGTATCAACATGCCCTTGAAGTCGGTCACCATTTGATAGACCAAGGAAGGTTAGCTGAGGCCATCATCCTGTATAACCGAATTCAATACTTGTTTCCGCATGTGGAAGAAATATATTTTATTCTGATGAAATTATATGACCAATGTATGGAATGGACTGCTGTAGAAAAGCAGTTTATCGCCTTGAACAAAATGATTCACGAGGAGTTTGAAACGGAGCCGCAACCTCATATTTCAACTTGGTATGCTAATTGGAAGGCATCAAAAACCTCCGATTCCACCATTTGATCCTTGAAAATTCCAAAGAGCAAGAGAAACCGATTGTTTAGAGATAACTAATAAATTGACGTAAAAAAAACAGACCGTGCGGCCGCACGGTCTGTTTCTCACTTAAATTCCTGGAATCGGCTCACGCTTGTGCGCCGTTTTTAAGTATTGCTTCTCCAGCTTCTCTTGTTCCTTAGGATCAATGGTCTTACCTTCCAAATAAGCGCTGTTAGCTCCATAAGTAATACCAAGCTCAGCTTCATCCGTTTGACCTTCCCACAGCCCTGCGGTCGGCGCTTTGTCCAACACGCTCTGTGGTACTCCCAGCTTGGCTGCAAGCTCCCTAACCTGGCGCTTGTTCAAAGTGCTTAACGGTGTAATGTCAACAGCCCCATCGCCATATTTCGTGAAGAACCCGGTGATTGCTTCTGATCCATGATCAGTTCCTACGACCAGCAAATTCAGTTCAAATGCCAATGCATATTGCAGCACCATCCGGGTTCTCGCCTTCACATTGCCTTTGCCGCCGCGGCTCAAATGGCGGGAATCGCCGATGGATTTCAAGCCGAACTCAGCTTCTAATGCAATCTCATTGACTGCTTCTTCAATATTCGTTTCGATCTTGTATTTCAAGTTAAAAGCTTCCGCTACAGCATAGCTATCCGAGATATCCACCTGTTCGCCATACGGCTGGAATACTCCGACTGTTTTATATTCCTTACCTTTTTCCTCGGTCAATTCATTGGTCGCTTGGATGCACAGCCCTGTTGCCACGGCACTGTCAATTCCTCCGCTTATGGCAATAAGCAGCCCGTTTACACCTGATTTCAGCACATAGTCCTTTAAAAAATCAACTCTTTTGCGAATTTCTTCATCTACATTGATTTCTGGCTTCACGCCAAGCTTAGCGATAATTTCCTGCTGCAGGCTCATCTTAAACGCACCTCTCCCACTCGTTTTCCTTTTAGTATAATCCAGACGAAAAAGATTGCAAAGTTATGTGTGAAAAACGACTGCCCTCCGTATAGAAAAAAACTCCCAGTCTAACCGATAATATCGGCTGAAGACGGGAGTCTTGGTTTCAATAAGCTAAAGCTTATTTGCAGTAGTTTTCGAATGCTCCGACCAGATCAGCAGCAATCATGTCCGCAGAACGGTCTTCGATTTGGTGGCGTTGAATGAAATGTACCAACTGTCCATCCTTAAACAAAGCGATAGACGGAGAAGACGGCGGATATGGAGCCAAGTATTCGCGGGCTTTAGCCGTTGCTTCTTTATCCTGACCGGCAAATACTGTAAACAGCTGATCCGGTTTCACATCATTCTGCAAAGCTTTGGCAACGCCTGGTCTGCACTGGCCTGCAGCACAACCACAGACGGAATTAACAATAACCAAGGTGGTTCCTTTGGAACCCTCCAAATTCTCAACAACTTCTTCCGGTGTGCGAAGCTCGGTAACTCCAATCCGAGTCAAATCATCGCGCATCGGTTGAACCATATCCTTCATGTATGACTCAAATGACATAGACATTATACTTTCACTCCTTTTACCTACATATGGGTTTACAAAATATCATATGTTCTTATTATACAACGGTAAGAGATGAAAGCAAAGTAGCCATTTCCTATGAGCGCCTTTTAATCTTTTGCAGCCTTGTTAGTTTTAGCCGCGGCCTTGGCTGGAGCTTCATCACCTGCGCTGCCATCCGCCTCATTATTGTAGGCTGGGTAGGCGACGTCTTTATCAGGGTGCATAAAAATGCCGCTCTGAGGTGGAATGCCCTCCTCAAAAATATCGCGATTCTCCGCGGTATGGAACCCCACATCCTTAAAAGGATGCACCCACTCATCGCCAGCCATAACGACAGGATCCGTTTCTTTGCTCCACTGCTCCAGCGGCGAATTTTCCGATTGATACATATGATCCCCGATAACTACGCCTTGCGAATTGACAAACGGCTCCCTAGGCCCCCGACCCTCCAAAAATTGCGGCAGGAAATTAATTTCAAACGGATCCAGTTCATTCTGGTCCTCACTGCTTGCTTTGTTACCAGGTGTGGATTTATCCTTCTCATTGCGGTCCATCCAGCATCACTCCTTTTATTCCATAAGTTGAACGACCTCTTAAACAGAGGGGCGGTTCGGTCCATCCAGCTTTTTATCCGTCACCGTGTCTGCCTTTGCCGAGGCAGCTTGTTTATTTTTTTGAGCCTGCTGCTCCTGCTCTTTGGAGTTTGATGTTTGATTGGTTCCCATGGTTTTTAACTCCCTTCGCTTAAAAGTAGTTTTAATAGTCCAACGTTATTATGTGTACCCTAGAAAAAATTCAATCAAGGCTTCAAAAATTGGTATGTAAATGAGTTTTTCCTCAATACATCAAACCTGTATCCTTGGTTTTTTAAATGAGTGATGACGGCAGGCAATGCCGCTACGGTGGTAGTTTTTAAATCCATATCATGCATGAGTACAATAATCTTCGATTTGCCTGCACTGTTGCTTATTACAGAGTCTATAATAGATTGTTTGTCCTGCACTGGCGCAGCTGCGTCCGTAGAGCTTACATTCCAGTCAAAGTATGAAATCCCAAGTTTCGACATTTCCCGGGTAATAGTTTTCATCACATTTCGACCTCCTGCACGCCAGCTTAGCTGATTATTCGACCCTCCAGGGTAGCGCAGAACCTCGGGCTTAACACCTACTGTTTCCTCCAAAAAGCGGTCCAGCCTATCGACATCTGCTTTGAATGCTTCTGCGGATTTGTAAATTTGATTGTAATTATGTGTAAAAGTATGGTTGCCTAGCGCATGACCTTGATTGACAATATTTTTGAGCTGCCGCTTGCTTTCCTCCGAGGTTTTGCCTATTACAAAAAAAGTCGCCTTAACTTCATACTCGTTTAAAATTTGTAAAATTCGAGGTGTGCTTTGTGAGGGACCGTCATCAAATGTCAGGTAAGCTACTTTCCCCTCAACTGGACTAGTTGTATTGGGGGTGACAATCTGTTCGTAATCCAATTCCCGAGTATCGGGTAGTTGAGGACCCATAATTGCCGTTTCCTCTGGAGCAAGAGCAGTTGTAAGCTGAAGCTGAGTTAGAACTGTTTCAAGATTGGCATCATCCGTATCTGCTGCAGCTGCGGGGTGAACGTTATTATTTGTTTCATAATGCTGAAATCCCGCACTCTGTCCTTGTAATCCAGCAGATGAATCGGTGGCTCGCTGCTCTGATTTATCCGGTTTAAACAATGAAAAACAAAGGATCAAACCCGCACAGACAACAGCTAACGCCCATAGAAGCGGCTTATTCATGGCAGTCCTCCCATTGGCCGGAATAGTACCATTATTATGGCTTCGGAACCTGCTGCAGCATCTGTAGGAATACTGGTTGCGCTGGGAGAAATATGAAGAGCCGCTGCAAATTGCCTACAGCTTATAAAAACGATAAAATGTACAGTACAGTACAATCAATCGGCAAAACGCACAGGTAAGCAAGGAACCTCTTTTATTACCTTTTGTTTTCTGTAAAGGAGCTTTATTCATGTACGATATTATTATTATTGGCGGCGGTTCTGCAGGACTTATGGCAAGCATAGCTGCAAGCGAACACGGGGCAAAGGTTTTATTGCTGGACAAAGGAGACAAGCTGGGTCGTAAGCTGGGTATTTCCGGCGGGGGGCGTTGCAATGTTACGAACAACAAGGAGCTGGATGAATTAATAAAACACATTCCTGGAAACGGCCGTTTTCTGTACAGCTCATTCGCTAACTTTAGCAACAAAGATATTATTGCCTTTTTTGAAGGTATGGGAATTAAGCTCAAGGAAGAGGATCGCGGAAGAATGTTTCCGGTAACGGACAAAGCCAAAACGGTTGTAGATGCATTAATAAACAAGGTTCGAAGTCAAGGGGTTCACATCAGAGGAAATAGCCCTGTTCAAGAGGTGCTGTACAGGGATGAGCGGACTGCCGGAGTCCGTTTGAAATCGGGAGAAGTCATCAGCAGCACGTCGGTAATTGTGGCAACCGGGGGTAAATCCGTGCCCCACACCGGTTCAACAGGCGACGGCTACGCATGGGCCGAAAGAGCGGGGCATACCATATCCGAGCTTTATCCGACCGAAGTCCCCCTTACCTCCAACGAGCCATTTATTAGAAGTAAAGAGCTGCAAGGACTCTCTCTAAGAGATATTACGTTGTCCGTTTGGAACCCCAAGGGCAAGAAGCTTATCGAACATGAGGGAGATATGATTTTTACCCACTTTGGCATCTCGGGTCCGGCCACCTTGCGCTGCAGTCAATTTGTCGTAAAAGCATTAAAACAATTTAATGTGCCCACTATCGCTGTAACTTTGGACATGATACCTGACATGAACCTTCAGGAAGTATTCGATCACACATTGGGTCTAGCCAAAACCAATCCTAAAAAAGCCATCAAAAATTTACTGAAAACCGTTCTGCCGGATCGGATGATACCTCTCATTCTACATAAAGCTGGGCTAAAAGAAGATATTACGTACGACAACATCCCCAAACAGCAATGGATGGAGATGTGTAAGCTTATCAAGGCATTTACTATAGCTGCCAATGGCTCACTTTCCATTGAAGAAGCCTTTGTAACAGGCGGCGGCATTAACCTTAAGGAAGTAGACCCCACCACAATGGAATCCAAGCTAACCGGCGGCTTGTATTTTTGCGGAGAAATACTGGATATACACGGTTATACAGGCGGCTATAATATATCGGCTGCTTTCTCAACCGGTTATACTGCTGGGAAAAGCGCTGCCCTGTCACTAGAAGAATAATCCTTAGCCGCTGCTCCTATTTAAGGATACTTTCTCATGCAATTGAAACCGTAGGGGAGAAACAATCTCCCATTGTTCTTGCTCTACTTGGATATGATAATGAAACTCTTTTCCCTGGAATTGGACATTAACCACTTCACCTTGAATCCCCTGGCGGGTTGTCGGGCTCAATTCAAATTGATCCGGCCTTAGCGGATACAGCCCGCTTGCTTTGAAATCGCGGGCCACATCTCGGCCCTGCCATACCCAGGTACCATCCGATCCTTGAGGCACGAAAACATCGTCATTCCATCGGCCACGGATAAGGTTAGCTTTCGAGACGAATTTGGCGACAAATTCGGTTTGCGGGCGCAAGTAGATTTCTTCCGGCGTTCCGACTTGCTCAACATATCCGTTTTTCATTACCACAATACGGTCTGCCATAGCCAGAGCTTCCCCCTGATCATGCGTCACATAGACGATTGCCGACCCCGTTTGCCTGTGGATGGACTGAATTTCTCTCCGCATATCCATTCGCAGCATAGCATCCAGACTGCTCAACGGCTCATCCATCAATAGAAGCGATGGTTCCGCTGCGATGGCTCTTGCAAGAGCCACCCTCTGCTTTTGTCCCCCTGATAATTCATGAGGCATGCGTTTTCCCAGCTCAGACAGTCCTACCATATCTAGCACCTTGGAAATTCGTTCTTTTTCATTGGCACGAATGGCATTCGGTGTTTCATTATGATGACGAATAGGAAAACGGACATGCTCCCAGACATTCATATGAGGCCATAAGGCGAAAGCCTGAAACACCATTCCGATCCTTCTCTTTTCCGGTGGCAGTGCGAAGCCCTGCTTGGCTACAGGTACCTTTTTCATATGAATCTCGCCAGATGTAGGCTGCTCAAATCCCGCCAATAGCCTCAGTAAGGTTGTTTTCCCACAGCCGGAAGGACCCAAAATGGCCACAAATTCTCCGTCCTCTATAGTTAGATTCACTGAAGATAATGCTTCAAAGCTTCCGAACTTTTTGCTCACCTGAATCAATTCAATGCTCATAATTGAACTCCTTTTTTCATTTGGACTTTTTGCACGATATGCAAAACTCCCATTCCTGCAGCAATCAAAACAACAATCAACGAGGATAACGCAGTGGAATACACCGTATCTCCCGCCTGTTCAAAGTTAAATATGGTAACACCTATCGTTTGGGATCCCGATGACCAGAGAAGAGCTGACACCGTTAGCTCTGTGAGAGCCGTCAAAAAGACGAGGAAAGCACCGCTGAGCAATCCTGGCAGCAGCAGCGGCAGCAGGACAAACGCCCATTTTCTCCACCCGTTAGCTCCAAAAATATGGGCTGCTTCCTCCATAGAAACATCAATCTGCATGAAAGCGGTGATGCTCGCCCGAACCTGCAAAATGAGGAAACGGCACACATAGGCGATAAATAAAATACGTATAGAACCATAAATACCAGGGTTCCATCCGGGAATAGGCTCCATCCAGGTAAAGATCATCGATAAACCGAATACAATCCCAGGCAAAGCGAAGGGAATCCCAATGATGATTTCAGCCGTTTTGGTAAACCAGGAAGGCCGGCGAACCCGTAAATAGGCAAGCAGCGTGCCTAGCACTAAACAAATTACAAGTGTCGTAACAGACAGCGTGAGGCTATTTTGAATCGATTTCCATACCTTTGGATTCTCCAGCAGGATGTAGCTATAGTGAGAAAATGTTAAATTACTTAATTTAAAAGGCAATCCATAAGCTTTCTTAAGAGAAGTTACTACCATCGAGAACAAGGGGATGACCGTAACTAGCGTCAATAAAGACCATAGGAGCGCACTTACCCACTTGCGAAATCGACCTAAATGATAGCGAGGAAGCTCGTCGACCTGTACCGTATCCGTTGCTTTGATTTTTCTGATTGAAAGCCACTGAAGAAGTGTGCCCATTACGGCAACTACACCTAAAATTACGGATAAAGAAGCCCCCCTGGCAAATGCCGTCGGGCCGAATCCGATTATTTCTTCATAAATTAGAGTGCTTAGCACAGAAATATTAGCTGGAATACCCAGAAAAGCCGGGATCCCGAAATTGTCCAATCCAGCCAGGAATGCAAGGAGTCCCCCGCTCGCCAAGCCCGGTAATGCCATCGGAAGAGTGATTAATGCAAAGGTTTTAATCCTGCCGGCCCCACTTGCTTTGGAAGCCCACTCCAAATCCCTGGGAATTTTCTTGAGCACACCAACCGTTAGCATATATACAAGCGGGAAATGATGGAGCCCCATAACAAAAATGATGCCGCCATAGCTGTACATACTCCAAGGCTTGGCCGCTGGATTGAATAAATGGAGGATATACGCCATTAAACCTTGAGAACCCATAAACGAGGACCATGACAAGGTTAATACATAGGAAGGCAGGATAAAGGGAATCAGCATCGCCATGTGCAGCACTTTTTTGTGTAAAAGATCCGTATAGGCCATCAAACAGGCAGTGATTACACCTAAGAGCACGGACACAAGCGTAGAACCTGCCACAATAATAAAAGTATCCTTGAACGACTTCCACGTTCGGGCTTGCTGGAGAATCTCCATATAATTTCCTAAAGAAAATCCCGCTTTAATCTGGATGCTTAAATAAAGTAATTTACCTATCGGTACAAGGAAGAAAATGATAAGAAATATGATACCTAACAAGCTCCAGGCTTTCTTGCCGACAAAAAAAGAAGAGAACAGAAGATCGAATTTGATCTCCCGTCTGCTTCCCTTCGTCTCATTATTAGGTGAGTTAGAATTAATCATTGGGGTTTCGCTCCACTTCTTACTGTCCGAACAAATGGATGAATTCCTTTTTATCCGCCTCGCGAGCTTCAGTCAGCTTGGAAATATCGGATGAAAGCACTTTGAATTCGGAGCTCGATTTTAATCCTTTTGGCGCCGCAATGCCTTCCCTTATCGGGGTATAACCGATGTCAGAAGCCACTTTTTGCCCTTCGTCAGACAGAACGAAATCGACAAAAGATTTGGCCGCTTTATCATTAGCCGACTTTTTCATAATACCAATCGGCTCTGTGATAACCGGCACTCCTTCGGAAGGATACACCAGCTCAACGGGTGAGCCTTTGGCTTTCTCACGTGCAACCAGGTAGTCGACCACCATGGCATAGGATTTCTCGCCCTTTGCTACCGACTGCAGAACCGCTCCGTTTCCTTTAACAACCGATATGTTATTAGCCTTCAACCCTTTTAAGTAATCCCATCCGAAGCCATCCGTGCGTGAAAATACACCCACATTATAGGCAGCAGCTCCAGAATAAAGCGGACTCGGCATGATACTATTATCTTTGCTCTCAGCAGAGCTCAGCACCTTCCAGCTAGTCGGAACGGTTTTAACCTTCTCCGTATTAATTGCCAAGGCTGTCGCTATGATTTTAGTTCCGGCATACAGGCCGTCCGGGTCCACTAACGACTTGGGAATCTTATTTAATTCAGGCGATTTGTAAGCAAGCAGCAGGTCCTGCTTTTTCAAGCCTTCGAAGGTTACAGCGTCTGCCACCAAAAGGACATCCGCTTGAATTTTGCCTGCTTGATTTTCCGCCTGTACTTTAGCTACAACTTCTTCCGTACCGGAACGGAAAGTTTCAACCTTCACATTAGGGTATTTCTTGTTATAGGCAGCCAGTAATTTCGTTACATCCTCTTCCGGCTGAGACGTATAGAACGATAGGGACCCTGCTACTGTGTCGGCTGCAGGTTTATTCACGTTTGTTTGTTCTGATCCTTGTGTTGGTGCAGGTGCAGGTGTTGGTTGGTCTTTTGTACCGCATCCACCAGCTATCATTAATACTGCCAACCCCATCATCAATCCGCTTTTTTTAAACAAATGGTTTCTCTCCCTTAAAATTGTTTTATCTTTCTACTATTATGAGCAGCATTTGTTAAGAGATTATCAACTGGAGGTTTTCGGTTTGTAAGAATATTAGTTTAATAGCACAATAAGGACCCACCACAAGGTCAATTCAGACATTTGCCTCTGATGCTAGAACAAATACGCCGTATGCAAAAGGAGTTACCGTTCTTACTTGACTTGAACGTACTACGTATCGCGATTTTCAAAAAAGCAACTGCACAACTGTGATTCTCATGGTAGACGTTCAGGCATATTCAGCAGCATGTGGAGATGCAACACAGTCGACGATGTGGGGTTCAGCCGACCGTCGCTATGCCGCAACGCGCGTCCGGGATTCGCGAGCGTTAGTTATCAGGAAAATGTCCTGTTAGTTACCCCGTTAAGAGAGCATCGCTATCCTATAACTGGAAATTATCATGCTAATTCTTCTCATTTGGCCCATATACCCAAATATCACCTTGTTTAGATGGAGGATTTCCAGCTAAATTGATTTCTTCGGTTTTTGGAGCCAAATTAGCGGTAGGATTTCCAGCTATCGCATATCCTTCTGCAGCTACCACCGATATTTTAGGCTACCATCCGGTATTCTTAGCCGTATTCCCTACTGTGGTTTTCCATATGTTACTCTCACAGTTAAAGGGGTGGCATGTCTTTATATGCCTTCATGTGCCTTCATGTGCCTTCATGTGCCTTCATGTGCCTTCATGCCCTCATGTCTTCATTCCCTTTAGCGCTTCAAATCAATTGCTTAGAAGGAAGTGCGGAAGTGAGGTGCGCTATTTCATTGTTTTAACGGTATTTTTCAAGTGAAACGGAACTAGGATCTCTTATTTGTTTAAAATATCGCATTCCTGACTATTAAAGTCGAAATAACGCACTGTAGTTCCGCGACTTCATGAAATGGGGGGATTTTCAAACAAATAGAGTATTGACGTTCCGTTAGTCAGCGGAATTCATGTTATCCCGATACCGCAACGTAAAAAAACCTAGCGGAACTATCACCGCTAGGTTCTATATTAAAATCTTAGAGTAAACTCACACCCTTGTGCTGATTAGGGGATCAAGTATCAATAAGATTATTTTGTTTTGGTTGCTCCGTTAGCTCCATTAGCTCTGTCACCGGATTTCCCGCCACCAAAGCCGGGACCTCTGTCTCCTTTTTCAGCGCGGTTTTTCTCCATCTCCGCTTTCAGCTCATCGACAGTAATGCCCTTCTCTGCAGCTAGCTTCTCCAGCTTCGCTTGGCGCTCCTGTTCCAGTTGGGTTTTCAGCGCCTCTACAGTGATGCCTTTCTCTGCGGCTTGTGCTTCCAGGCTCTTACCGCCTCCGAAACCAGCGCCTCTATCTCCTTTTTCACCGCGATTTTTCTCCATCTCCGCTTTCAACTCATCGACGGTAATACCTTTCTCTGCAGCCAGCTTCTCCAGCTTCGCTTGGCGCTCCTGCTCCATTTGAGCTTTCAGCTCATCGACAGTGATGCCTTTCTCTGCAGCCTGTGCTTCCAGACTTTTACCACCTCCGAAGCCAGCGCCTCTGCCTCCTTTTTCACCGTGATTTTTCTCCATCTCCGCTTTCAACTCATCAACAGTAATGCCCTTCTCTGCTGCCAGCTTCTCCAGCTTCGCCTGACGTTCCTGCTCCATTTGTGCTTTTAGTGCATCAACAGTAATGCCCTTCTCTGCCGCTAGCTTCTCCAGCTTCGCTTGGCGCTCCTGCTCCATTTGAGCTTTCAGCTCATCGACAGTGATGCCTTTCTCTGCCGCTTGTGCTTCCAGGCTCTTACCGCCTCCAAAGCCAGCGCCTCTGCCTCCTTTTTCACCGCGGTTTTTCTCCATCTCCGCTTTCAGCTCATCGACAGTAATGCCCTTCTCTGCCGCTAGCTTCTCCAGCTTCGCTTGGCGCTCCTGCTCCAGTTGAGCTTTCAGCTCGTCTACAGTGATGCCTTTCTCTGCGGCTTGTGCTTCCAGACTCTTACCGCCTACGAAGCCAAATCCACCTTTATTGCCACGCTCTTGCTTGTTTGTAAAATATTTAGAAGATCCTTGATTGTCTGTTGTTTGAGCAGCGTCTGCGGCGAATGCATATCCAAAAGAATTTAGTGCTAATACGGCTCCCAATGCTGTTACGATCAATTTCTTGTTCAATTTTTTCATAGTATGATTCCTCCAAAGTTTTTATTTTTTTTGTTTGCTGCTTACAAATACATCTTAGCCCACCTCCCTGAAAATACACTGAGCGCCAACTTTAAACTTCCTGAATTTTCTTTTATTTGGATTCTACTTAACCTCAAGGGAAAAACAGAGCCTTTTTTAACGCAATTTCGCCATAAGAAAAACTTCTATTCGAGGCTGTTTCGGTGATGATACATTCGTGTTTAAGAGGTCGCTTTTCTTGCTATATCAGACTTGTTCAACAACTCCATAGAAAACTTATTAAGTCTGACATTATAAGAAAAGCTTCTATCCGGTTCAAACTTATACTTCTAACATCATAAAAAAAGCCACAGCCAGGTAATGTACCTGCTACAGCTATGCGGACCGCTATGTTTTAATTTCGGAGACCCTGTTTGGTTGTTTTAATTGGAATATGGCTCAATATGCACATGAACATTGTCGATCTTGTGCTGCTTATGCATCCTTTGTTCAATGTCGTCACTGATAAAGTGGCTCTGCTCAACGCTAAGCTCGGCGCTGACCTCGACCACAACATCCAACAGCACGTTGCTGCCATGAACGCGGGCACGAATATCCCGGATTCGCTTAACACCCGGAGTTTCACTTACGGTTTCTTTAAACACCCGCAGCTTCTGGTCATCGAAACCATCCGTCAACGCATGTGTAGCATCAGAGAATATATCCCACGCTGTCTTGCAGATGACAATACCTACAATAAAAGCGGCAATCACGTCGAGCAACGGGAAGCCGAGGCTGGCACCAATGATCCCTACTGCTGCACCTATACTGACAAAGGCATCGGAACGGTTATCTTTGGCCGCAGCCATCAGAGCCTGGTTGTTAATTCGGTGTGCCAGCTTGCTATTGTATTTGTACACAATCCACATACATACAGCTGAAAACAGCGCAATCCATGCCGCCAACAGATTTGGTGCCTTTATATCGCCTGCCATAAAGCTTTGAGCCGCCTCGATTATAACTTGAATACCCGCGGCAAACATAATAAAGGAAGCAACCAGCGAAGCTACCGTTTCAGCTCTCATGTGACCATAGGGATGGTCATGGTCAGGCGGCTTGCGGGATATGCGCAGACCAATTAGAACAGCAAGGGAAACGATTATATCCGTAGTATTGTTAATACCGTCTGCAGTTAATGCTGCCGAGCCCGTGATATAGCCCATAGTGATCTTGAATGCAGACAAAAAAATATAGGCCGCTATACTTACCCATGCACCCTTCTCGCCCTGCTTCAGATTGTCGTATGTGTCCACGTGTGGCTCTCCTCCAGCTCCATGTCGAACATGCTCGATTTATTTTCGACCTCATCATATCAAACGAACCTTGTGTGGGTCTAGAGAAACAGTTTTTTCCTTGCAACGAAAATTAGGGATGGCACAACTTTGTTTTCCATGGCAAATCTTTTTTTCCTCAGGTAAAAAGAAGCAGCGGCCCGCTTCCACGGATACACGCTGCCCACTACCGAGTCCAACCTGCTGTCACTTACAAATGCACCCCTGCATCGAAATGGTTATAATCCTGCTCGGATGGATCGAACATCTCCTCACCTTTACCGGAGCCAGATTCTTCAGTGCTATCAGCTGCCGAATGATCTACATTTGCATTAGTCGCATAGTCATCCGTCCAATCCTCGTTCACGACATGGGCAGGAATAGAAATGAGATTTTCATTATTATACGCTTGTGTATAGGCATCTATCTCCCTGGCTCCTTGTCCATGCTCTATCAGACGGCCTCCGTGAGCTTGAGCAATCTCAAGTGCGGAAGTTAATTCAGTATGGTTGATTTGGATGTGCAGCGTTGGGCTGCTTAGCTCGGAGTGAACGCCTGATTTATATCCAAGCTCCTCCAATGTGCTCTGGGCCAGCTCTGCGGATGCTACGCTATCAAATTCGAAAAAAATGGCTTCAGCATTCATTCGGACAGCTCCCTTTCTTATCGCAAAATAGTCTGGTTTAGCGTTTCCATGAGCAGCCCAGCTTATTCCTAATGAAGCATGATTATTTCTATTGGAACTATTGTTATTCCATAGACATACAGTACGCTGGCAGCGCATAGGATGGTTACAAAGCTGAATTATCGTTACATACATTACATACATACCATTCTGATGAAAGAGGTGGATACTTTGTCTTCAATTCCGGAAAACAATTCTCCCGGTCAGTCCAACAGTACTCTGACAGCTGATCCCGCCGATGTGAATGCTAACAAATGGATTGGAGTATTGGCGTACATCCTGTTTTTCCTGCCGCTGCTTGCCGCTAAGGAATCCAGGTTCGCTATGTACCATGCCAATCAGGGACTCGTTCTGCTCATTCTTGGAATTGCCTGCAACATTGTGCTCGGACTTATCCCGGTAATTGGCTGGATTCTGCTGCCGCTTGCCAATTTGGCGACATTAGTTCTAGCCATACTCGGTATCATCCAAGCCGCTAACGGCCAACTGAAGCCACTCCCTCTTATCGGAGGCATAACTATCATCAAAACTCCTTGAGTGGAGCTACAACGTAATAGCAGCAGCAAACAGCCGGCTCTTCTTGAGCGGCTGTTTTTTTATTATCCTAATGGAAACACTAATAGCGACAGCATTTGACAAAAACCATTTATTTTCGTTGACAAAACTAGGGGTGGTATGTGATTATAAGTTAAGCGAAAATGATTTACTGCTTAAAAGCGCAGAAGCGTAGAAGCACAAAAGCCGAAAAGCTTTAAAGTGCCTTATATAAATCGGTAATGGCCGAGAATTTGCGGACTAGTGCCGTATAGCTGGAAGGAGCTAATTCAAATGACAAAAGATTACACCCACAAAATCGTAGATTGTACCATTCGTGACGGAGGACTCGTTAATAACTGGGATTTTAGCGTAAAGATGGTTCAGGATATGTACGCAGGCTTGAGCGAAGCTGGCGTTGAATATATGGAAATCGGTTATAAAAACTCCGCTAAATTGCTGAAGGGTGCAGAAGCGGGTCCGTGGCGCTTTTTGAACGAAGATTTCTTGAAGGAAGTTATTAAAACCAAGACCGATACTAAGCTGTCCGCATTAGTTGATATCGGCCGCGTTGACGAGAATGATATTTTGCCGCGCGAGCAAAGCCACCTGGATTTAATTCGTGTAGCTACATACATTAAAGATGTAGATAAAGCGTTAGAGCTTGTAGAGAAATTTAACGGCTACGGGTACGAGACAAGCATTAACATTATGGCGCTGTCTCACGTTATGGAGAACGAGCTTACCGAAGCACTTGAAGAAATCGGCAAAAGCCCTGTAGACGTTGTATATGTAGTCGATTCTTACGGCAGCATGGATCACAAAGATGTAGATTACATGGTATCTAAGTTCCAACGTTTGCTTCCTGAGAAAAAGCTGGGTGTACATATGCATAACAATATGCAGCTGGCATTCTCCAATACGATTCTGGGCGCAGGCAAAGGAGTTCAATTCCTGGATTCCTCCGTATACGGCATGGGCCGCGCTGCAGGCAACTGCCCTACTGAGCTGCTTGTCAGCTACTTGAAAAATACTAGATACGAATTGCGTCCGGTGCTTGATCTGGTCGAAAGACATCTAGTACCTATCCGTCAAAAAGTTGAATGGGGCTACGTCATTCCTTACATGATCGCAGGCGTGCTTAACGAGCATCCACGTTCAGGTATGGCGCTGCGTGCCAGCGATGACAGAGATAAGTTTGTTGAATTTTATGACAAACTAACTTCTCCGGAAGCTATGCCAACAAACCACCATTCCGATTAATCATACAATCAGGGAACGAACCCCGATATAGAACCAACTAGAAGTGTAATGCGATGCCAGGCATCTGCGTTACACTTTTTGCTGTTTTGGCGCCTTGGCCGACTACAAAAACAAGATAAAGTCCATACTCCTTACTGAAGGAGGTGATTCTTGTGTCAGAAGTTCATGTAACGACCGATGTGAAAATAACGGTAGCAGATAACGGTCCTCTCATTGTTAACGGAGGGATTGATCTGCTCGACGGCGAGGGTAAGGAGCTTGCTACCAAAGAAGCTACATACCTGTGCCGCTGTGGTCTCTCCAGTAACAAGCCGTTTTGTACCGGGGCCCATAAGGGCAAGTTCGAAAGCGTAGTCAGAGCTTAAACTATATTAAAAAAGCCGGAACCGAAAGTAGAGCCTTTACAGGTTCTACTTTTTTTACTCAATCGTCTTTTGGCATCTCACTTGAGCTAATTCTTTGCCTCTATTAATCAACCTCTCTGCCCCGTCAAATACAAAACCTAAACGCTCGTAAAAGCTTATGGCATTAATATTTTCCTTAAGCACCCACAGGGAAGCTTTTACATACCCAAACTCCTTTAGTCTATCTATCCCCCAGTTTATAAACACCTTACCTAAACCCTTCCCCCTATGCGCATCCAACAAATAAATGGCCTCAATTTCACCGTATTTTTCGTCTAAATCATCGTCATGGCATTTTCCGACTATCATGCAGCCAGCAGCCTGATTATCGACAACCAGAAGCGCTATTTTTTCAATACCTTCACTTAACGATTTTTGATAATACTCCTCTCGCTTTGCAACTGTAAATCGTTCTAGAAAATAATCCGGAATGATGCCACTATATGCATTTCGATACGACTCCGAATGAACATGAGCCAATACCTTCCAATCTGTATATTCAGCCCATCGAATTTCAACTTCACTCATGCAACGTTCTCCTTTGAGGCAGCTGGACACTTGGTCACGGGACAACTACCTTAGAAATTAGATATACTATAAAGTATACATTATACGCGTTTATGAAAAACCGGAAAATGAAAAGAGGGGCACAGATGAAAATTAAAGTCCAATTGTCTATTGGTGATCAAATGGTAAAAGAAGACAATCTTTTGATCGCGGAAACCAAGCTGGGGGAGCTTACGGATGAAGAGATTGAACAAGCTATCGAAATAAACATCCGTGCATGGGCGGACAAGATGATCCGCATTCATTGGGAAGTAGCGGAGGAAGACTAAGCATACTAACACCCCTCCGGGTTACCACTGTGCTCGGAGGTATTGCATGTTCAAAATAGGTTTGACAATTCTGCACGACTATATTATCTTGAATTTAGTTAAGTTCTTAACTATATGAAGAAGAACAGGTGACAGTATGACCGATTTGCAAAAATATGTTCTCAACCCGCCCTTGCATACGCAGGCTTTTTTTTCTCTAGTTGAAGCAACAGCCCATTTAGTTGGCATTTCGGAGAAATATTGGCAATCCAAGGGACTAAATGGTGCTAGAATCCGTATTTTAGTCGAGATTTCTAAGGAAGGGGGTACCATTCTTCCCTCCGTACTTGCCCAAAAAATTGGAGTTACGAAGCCCAATATTAGTTTATTGCTGGTACCTTTAGAAAACGAAGGATGGATTCGTCGGGCCAACCATCCGAAGGATGGTAGAAAAACGGTAATCTCTATTACAAGCGAAGGTCAGAGCCTGCTACTTAGCCATTTACCGGGAAATCGCCAAAGCATTGAGGAACAAATGAAAGGCTTAGAAGAGCAAGAGCTGAACCAATTGATTGTTTTGTTAAACAAATTAACCAGGTCCATACACAAGTGACCTGTTTTTTTAAAAACATGTAGTTAAGTACTTAACTAAATCCATAGATAGAAAGGATACAACCTGATGTCGATTATTATTACAGGTGCTAACGGTAAATTAGGCAGCTTAATTATTAAGCATCTTCTGGAGAAAATACCTGCACAACAAATCATTGCTTGCGTCCGCCACCCTGAGAAGGCTTCTGAGTATTTAGCGCAAGGAATTGAAGTACGTTATGGTGATTACGATCAACCTGAGTCCCTTGATAAAGCCTTTACTGGCGCTTCCAAGCTTTTGCTCATTTCCAGTTCTAACAACGATGATACGATTCGAGTACGTCAGCACGCCCATGTCATAGAGGCAGCAAAAAAAGCGAAGGTTGAACATATCCTTTTCACCAGCTTTGCTTTTCTGGGAACGGGCAATATGTCGCCTTCGCATCAATATTTGGCCACAGAGCATGCCATTCTTACATCCGGTATCCCTCATACTTTTCTCCGCAACGCTTTGTATACGGACTTTGTCGGAGTTCTCGGCTTAAAGGAAGCTATATCGAAAGGTGAATTGGTCACTTACCCCGGAGATTGGCTATTTAATACGGTGACACGAAATGATCTCGCCTTAGGTATCGCAGCCGTGCTGGCCTCACCCGATCACAAGAACAAGACATATGAGCTTACCGCTTCGCGAGCATGGAGCTTTGAGGAACTAGCGAATATTCTGTCTGAGCTCTCTGGTAAGCCCATCACTCACCGACAGGACCCACAGGTCCAGAACTGGATCTATGGGTTCCTGGGCAAGCTTGATACTTCTTCCACTTCTCTGGATTTGGAACAATTAATTGGCGGACCTGTTGCTACACTAAAGGAAAGCATACAGCCCTTTATAGCACCTTAATTAGTTAAATTTATATGCTTAAAGTTTAATACGCTGAAGTCTTAGTGCATTTAATACTACGGATACTGAGCTAAGAGCCATAGCAGCCCCTGCGAGCCACGGAGCCAGAAAGCCTAAGGCAGCAATCGGAATACCTATCACATTATAGGCCAGAGCCCAAAACAGATTCTGTTTAATGTTTGCCATTGTCTTTTTGCTCATAAATATAGCATCTGGAATGCTGTTCAGATCGCCGCGCATTAAGGTTACATCTGCTGCCTCCATGGCTACGTCTGTGCCGGTTCCCACCGCCATACCGATATCCGCCGTTGCCAATGCGGGAGCATCATTAATTCCATCCCCTACCATGGCTACTTTTTGTCCGGCTGCCTGGAGCTTTTTAACCTCGGCAGCTTTGCCTTCCGGCAATACCTCGGCCAATACATGATCAATACCCGCCTGAGCAGCGATCGCTTTGGCTGTACGTTCATTATCCCCGGTGATCATGATAACCTCGATTCCGAGGTTTTTCAGACGCTCCACCGCTTCTTTGGATGTATCCTTGATCGTATCGGCTACAGCAACCATTCCAGCATATACACCATCGATGGCTACTAGCATGGACGTTTTTCCCGCTTCTTCCAAACGGTTCATTGTTTCAAAAGCAGCTTCTGCATTCACTTCATATTTGGCCATTAGCTTTCTTGTTCCGACCAACAGCTCCTTACCTTCAACTACAGCACGTATACCAAAGCCTGGAATAGCCTCAAACTGTTCCGCTTCCGGAAGCTCGATTCCTCTTTCCTTAATCCCATTCACAATAGCCTCAGCTAACGGGTGCTCTGAATTTTTCTCAGCTGCACCTACGAATCGTAAGAAGTTATCCTCGCTCACCTCTTCAGTTGCCATAATGTCTGTAAGTTCAGGCTTGCCATTGGTTACCGTACCGGTTTTGTCTAAAATAATAGCATTTATACGATGGGTGGCCTCCAGATGCTCTCCGCCTTTAAACAGAATGCCTAATTCCGCCGCCCGCCCCGAACCGGCCATAATAGACGTAGGAGTAGCAAGCCCCAACGCACAAGGACAAGCAATGACAAGGACTGCAATCGCCTTTTCTAAGGCACTTGAAAAACTGCCCGGCTCCACACCGAAATACCAAACAAAGAAAGTCAACAAGGCGATCCCGACCACTATAGGAACAAAAATACCGGAAATGGCATCAGCTACTCTTTGAATTGGTGCTTTGGAACCTTGGGCTTCCTCTACTACTTTGATGATTTGGGCAAGGGCGGTTTCCTTACCTACTTTTGTGGCTTTAATTCTAAGCATCCCATTTTTATTGATAGTGGCTCCTATTACCGGATCTCCAATTCGCTTATCCACCGGGATGCTTTCGCCAGTTAACATCGATTCGTCGACCGAGGATGCACCTTGAATAACTTCTCCATCCACCGGAATTTTTTCACCGGGCTTAACAATAACCACATCTTCTACCACAACTTCCTCAATGGGTACACTAATCTCGCTGCCATCACGAATAACGGTGGCTGTTTTAGCCTGAAGTCCCATAAGTGTTTTAATAGCCTCAGAGGTTCTGCCTTTAGCTAATATCTCAAAGAGCTTTCCAAGCAAAATCAATGTAATCAGAACAGCGCTTGTTTCATAGTATAAAGCCACTTCATGACCATGACTGTTTATTGATTGAATCGTTTGGTACAGGCTATAAAAGTAAGCTGCAGAGGTTCCCAGAGCAACCAGGACATCCATATTCGCACTGCCGTTCCGAAGCGCTTTATAGGCGCCTACATAGAACTGTCTTCCTATAATGAATTGAACAGGTGTAGCCAGAGCTAATTGGAACCACGGGTTCATGAACAAATCCGGCAACCAGATGAACGAAGTAAAAGAAAAGTGACTGACCATAGCCCAAAGTAGAGGCAAAGACAGGACCGCTGAAGTAATCAGTTTGATTTTATGGTTTCTAAGTTCCTTTTGCCGATGATCACCAGTCTCCTGTTGTTCCTGTTTAACGGTTCCATAGCCCAAGGCTTCGATCTTTTGCTCCATCTGTTCCAAATTCGCTTTAGTTGGATCGAATGTAACCGAAGCTTTCTCCAAAGCAAAATTGACGTTCGCACCGGACACACCTTCCAGCTTGTTCAGTCCTTTTTCTATGCGGTTTGCACACGCGGCGCAAGTCATTCCGGTAATTTGCAATGTCGTTTGTTGCTCCTGTATTGCTTGCTGCTTTTCCATAGCCTGCTTCCTCCTAATACCGCCTCAATACCTATGGGGGGTATATTTAATTGAAAAAAAATAGTACTCAAGCACAACGAGTCTATCTCCCGCTGTGCTCTCTTTCTTATACTACATCGTATCCTTGTTCCTCAATTGTTTCTTTGATTGTCTCCAATGTGAGCTTATTTTCATCGAATTGAACCTTTACGGTTTTAGTTGCAAGCTCTACTTGCCCCTTAGCTCCAATATTCTTAAGTGCGCCTTCAACCGAATTTACACAATGTCCACAAGTCATACCTTCTACTTCTAATGTTACGTTTTGCATATCCATTCCTCCATTATTTTTAATATTATTTCATTAACTTATTAACAGTAATCAAAAGTTCATCGATAACTTCATGTTCCCCAGCCTTTATGCGATCAATCACACAGCTTTTCATATGACCTTCCAGCAGCAGCTTACCGACACCATTTAATGCCGCTTGAATTGCAGCAATCTGGTTTAATACATCGTCACAGTAAGTGTCCTTCTCTATTAAACCTTTGACGCCACGAATCTGGCCCTCAATACGGTTAAGTCGTGTAATCAAATTTGCTTTTGTTTTATCGGAATGATGACTTTGTCTATTTGAGCTGCAATTGGGAGCCTCTTCGAGATCTGCATTAGTTGCTTTAAGAGTATCCATTTTGTTAGCCTCCTATTCTCCATGGATCAATCATACTATACCCCCCATGGGTAAGTCAACTGTTTTATAGCTTGTTCATTTGAACAAAAGAGCAAGCCCCAGTAATGCACAATTTCAATATTCAGTTTAAACTTGTAAGGTGGTTGATATAATTGATGAGGTAGAATGAAACATTCCCATCTCGACCGATTGATATTGATAATGCCCAACCGCATTCCCGACAAAGTGCAGAAGCTGCTTACTGCCAGCCAAGTTTCCTAATACGTAGTAAGTACAGTCCCATGTGAATAATTGACCTATAAATATATAAAAAAGGAGCGAATATCCATGCAGCCAATCGTATCCCGTAAAACACCCAAGCAACTGCTAAACCCTGCCAGTGGTTATTTAACCGGCTACAGCCACACGCTTAACCCATATACCGGTTGTTCATTTTCCTGCTCCTACTGCTATGTTAGGGAAATGCCTGTGGCCAAATTCCGCCGCGAAGCCTGGGGAACATGGGTCGATGTAAAGGAAGGCGCCTCCGAGCTGCTGCATAAAGAATTAGTCAAAGCGAAGAAGAAGGGCCCTGTTACAATCTTCATGTCGTCCGCCACAGATCCCTACCAGCCTCTAGAATACCGAGAAAGGCTAACACGCTCCCTGCTGGAGACGATGGCGCAGGAGCAGCCCGACTTCCTACTTGTGCAGACCCGCAGTCCGCTCGTAACGCGTGATACGGATGTGCTGCTGCAGATGAAGGACCGGGTTCGCATAAGCGTCACAGTCGAAACCGATCTGGAGTCGGTACGTAAGGCTTTCACCCCGGGTGCCCCTCCAATTGCAGCTAGGCTGCGTACTCTGGATAAGCTCAGCTCCGCAGGGCTTGACGTACAAGCGGCGGTCTCTCCGCTGCTGCCATGCTCCGAGCAGTTTGCCGCCAGCCTGGCGTCCGTCGTCAATCGAGTATGCCTCGATGATTTCTTCATGGGCGATGGAAGTCTCGGCAAGCGTACAGAAAGGCTCGGCATACGCCGAATTTATGAGGATATGGGTATGAACCAGTGGTATAACCGCAACGCTTATCTGCATGTACAAGAACAGATGAAGGAGCATTTCGCAAAAGACCGGATTTTTATAAGCCAAGCGGGCTTTTTGCCGTAAGCTTTCAAAGAATCTTCTGCTTTATAAAATCATTAGCTTCACCGCGACGAACCTGATTGTGCTCCTCGAAATAATTCCGCCGCGTCTGGAGCCCCGATCTTGCACACCCTAAACCTCAACGTGGGCGCTGGATATTCTTTTGCATACTATCCCGTTGTCTCAGGATGGGCGTTGGATACTCTTATGTGCACTATTCCTTTGCCTCATTGTGAGTGCTGGGTACTCATATGTGCACTATCCCATCGCCTCAGCATGGGTGCTGGATACTCTTATGTGCACTATCCCATTGCCTCAGCATGGGTGCTGGATACTCTTTTGCATACTATTCCATTGCCTTAGTGTGAGTGCTGATACCTTTTGTGCACTATCCCTTTGCCTCAGCTTGGAGGGAGGATACTCTTATGTGTACTATCTCATTGTCTCAGTATGGGTGCTGGATACTCTTTTGCATACTATCCCTTTGCCTCAGATATAATTCCTGAGCAATGGGGATAGCGGCCATAAGCGAAATTTTAATAATTGCTGTAACTTCATAACCGCTAACCACATTCCTCCATTACTGCTCAATACGAAGAAAATAGACCGGATCTACTTTTTTCCCCAACCTATACTCATTCGGTGTAGCCCCGACAAAGCTCCGAAACACTTTTATAAAATAGTTCGTATACTCAAAGCCCGTCTCCTTAGCGACAGCTTCGACTGTTTTCTCAGTATGCCTCAGCAGCCAAGCGGCCTGCTCGACGCGGATTTTACGCAAATATTGATTGGGCTTCAGCCCCGTTTTCTTCAAGAACTGCCGGCAAAAGTGATACTTCGTCAATCCGGCCGCACCCGCCATATCATCCACCGATAAATCTTGCGCATATTGAGATTTCAGCAGTTTAATAGCCGCACGGATCGAAGCTGGCATGTCCTCCGTTGCACGTATGATGTCCCGCCCTTCTGCTAGCTGGTGCAGGCTCATCAGAAGCTCATACAGTACAGCGGATACTGCAAACTTATCCAACTGAGGGTTATGGAATACTTCAGCATATAGTTTACTCAATATCGTCAATGGCTCCGAGTGATCCTTGAACGAAATGACCGTCCCCAGCTTTTTCTGAATTTCTGTAAAATGATTTACGGCATCCGCACCGTTCACAACTACATAAAGAAACTCCCATTCATCGGAATCCTCCGGCAAATAGTACTCCGTATCACTAGGTATAACAGTAATAAACGCACTATCCTTCACCAAGGAATATAAGGCTGCCCCATCGCGTAAAGCGCCTTTCCCCGATAGTGTATATTGAAAAATTACAAAACCTCCCCCACGCTTCAAACCGTTCCAACGGTAGTCTGCTGAAACGACCCTATCCCACCCTATATTAATGAGCCGAATAGGCAATGCAGCCGGACTCAGATATTTAAACCCGAAGCTTGTTTTCTCACAAACCTCATGCGGTAACAGCAATATAGTCTCATCCTTTCGAAAATATGTTATCATTGTACGCCCTGTCTTTTTGTTTTATCATGAAACTGTTCAATTGGGAAGTCAACGGAATGATATTATTTTTATTTATTAAAATGGAGCAGGAGGGCTATTTCTCATGTTAAAAATCGCAATGATCGGGGCAGGAAGTATCGGCTTCACACGCCGTCTCGTAATGGATATTCTATCTATCCAAGAATTTCAGAATGCGCAATTTCGTTTCATGGATATCAATGAGGAGAGTCTGAATATGGCAGCCGATCTATGCCGGAATATGATTCAGAAGAACGGCTTGCCCGCCACCATCCAAGCTACTACGAACCAGAGAGAAGCGATTGCCGATGCTGATTATGTGTTCTGTACCGCTCGTGTAGGCGGCCTGGAAGCATTCCGCCACGATATCGAAATCCCGCTCCGCTATGGAGTCGATCAGTGCGTAGGCGATACACTGGGGCCAGGCGGCGTATTCTTCGCGCTGCGTACGATCCCGGTTCTGCTGGATATTGCCCGCGACATGCGCGAGCTCGCACCGGATGCGCTGCTGCTCAACTACTCCAACCCCATGGCAATGAATACATGGGCTGTACGTCGCGCTGGCGGTGTTCGTGTAGTCGGTCTGTGCCATGGGGTTCAGCACAGCCACTCCTTGATCTCGCAAGCTCTTGGCCTTCCTAAGGCTGAAGTTGATTTCACCGCAGCCGGCATTAACCATCAGACCTGGTTCGTTCAGGTTGCCCATCAAGGTAAAGACATGCTTCCTCATATTCTCGAAAGCATGGAGAAGCATCCCGATATTTCACGCAAAGAGCCCTGCCGGATCGATGTACTGCGTCGTTTCGGGTATTTTTCAACAGAATCGAACGGTCATCTGAGCGAATATTTACCTTGGTACCGCAAACGTAAGGGTGAAACGGATTCATGGATCTGTCCGGATACGTGGATCGGCGGAGTAACCGGCGGCTACTTGAATCATTGCCTAAGCCGGGGGGATGAGTACAAGGAGAATTATCCGAAATGGATGAGCGGTGAGTTGAAATTCATTAAGCTTGGCGAGCGCTCTGAAGAACACGGCTCGTATATCCTTGAGGCGTTGGAAACCGGCCGAGTTTACCGCGGGCATTTCAACATTGAGAATCAAGGCTTGATCACCAACCTGCCTGATAAATCAACGATTGAAATTCCTTGTTATGTGGATCGTAACGGCATACAGCCGACGTTCATCGGTCAACTGCCGCTAGCCTGCGCCGCTACATGCAAGGTTAGCATCAACGTGCAGGAAATGGCTGTAGAAGCAGCGCTCACCGGCAATCGTGAGCTAGTTAAGCAAGCCGTTCTGCATGATCCGTTGACTGCTGCCGTCTGCACTACCGATGAAGTATGGCGGATGTGCGACGAGATGTTCGATGCTCTTGGCCCTTGGCTGCCGCAGTTCAACGGGGAGAACCGAACGTGGAATGATATACCTCAGGCGAATAACGGCAAGCTGTCGTTTATTCGTTAGTCAATGGAAACTGGCGGTTCGGACAGTTAACCGGTATTCTTATCCATCAATCCCTATAATACAATTTGGGTGTATCCCTCCAACTAAGCCTCCTGAGTATTCTAAGCGAAATGAGGTGAGGGATTCATTATCTAGTCAGTTAAAAAACGCTAAATCCCCTATTCGGGATTTAGCGTTCTGCAATAATAATAGAACTATAGTCGGTATGAGTCCTCATGAAAAAGCGATTCGTTCCAAACGATCCTTCCCGAGTTCAACTTAACGGAAATCCGGCGGAATCCTTCTTGCTACTCCAGTACGGATTGCAGCTTCGATAACAGCATGGCGCACCTTATCAA
Source organism: Paenibacillus sp. GCM10027630 (assembly GCF_042676305.1). Classification (NCBI taxonomy): domain Bacteria; kingdom Bacillati; phylum Bacillota; class Bacilli; order Caryophanales; family Paenibacillaceae; genus Paenibacillus; species Paenibacillus sp. GCM10027630. The sequence goes on from NZ_JBHTGY010000015.1 coordinate 68,108, forward strand.
CTACATGCTCATTAAATATACTCGGAATGATATATAATTCATTCAACTCATCATCGCTAACAACAGAGGCAATAGCCCTTGCTACCGCAAGCTTCATCTCCTCGTTAATACGATTGGCACGGCAATCCAGAGCCCCGCGGAAAATTCCCGGGAAGCACAGCACGTTGTTAATCTGGTTCGGGTAATCACTCCGTCCGGTTGCAAGCACCTTCACATACGGTTCGGCAAGATCAGGATCTATCTCGGGCTGCGGATTGGCCAGTGCAAATACAATGGGGTCTTTTGCCATTGCCTTAACATGCTCAACCTTCAATAAGCCAGCTCTGGACACGCCTATAAATACATCGGCACCTGCAATTACCTGATCCAAGCCACCTGCCGTTGCCTCTACCTGTGATTGCTCAGCAAGCCACTGCCACATCGGCTGTGAATAAGTCTCCCCGCGAACGATTGCCCCATCGCGGTCCACAGGCACAAGCCGCTTCACACCAGCGGCAAGCAGCATCTTGCACACGGACACGCCCGCTGCCCCGATCCCGTTCACCACTACACGGATTGAGTCGATCGGTTTCCCAACGACCTTCAGTGCGTTCAAGAGCCCTGCAAGCATGACTACAGCCGTTCCGTGCTGATCATCATGGAACACAGGAATATCTAGTTCCGCTTCGAGCCTCGACTCAATCTCAAAGCAGCGCGGCGAGCTGATATCCTCCAGATTAATACCGCCGAATATAGGGCTGATCGCCTTAACTGTACGAATAATCTCCTCTGTATCCTTTGTATCCAAGCAGATTGGGAACGCATCCACTCCTGCCAGCTGTTTAAACAGCATCGCTTTTCCTTCCATCACCGGTGCAGCTGCCTGAGGTCCAATGTCACCCAATCCAAGAACCGCTGTGCCATCCGAAATTACGGCTACCGTATTTCTTTTGATAGTTAATGAATAAGCTTTCTGCGGGTCTTCATGAATAGCCGTGCATACGCGTGCCACACCAGGTGTATAAACACGTGACAAATCATCCCGGTTCTTGATAGGCATATTCGGCTGCATGGAAATCTTTCCACCCAAATGCGCCAAGAACGTACGGTCAGATACGTTGATCAAGGTTATTCCTTTAAGCTGTTTAATGGCCGTAACGACCTCAACCTCCAAAGAATCCTGCACATCAACGGTAATATCACGCACTGAAGATTCCTTGCCTACACGTATAACGTCAATCGACGATACATCGCCGCCCGCGCGGCTTATCACAGAAGCAACATCTCCGAACGAAACTTGATCATGAGCCAACTCTACACGCAAAATAATACTTGTATTAGCCATTAAAACCACTCCTAAAATTAGTTTTCTGATCGTTTATTTTTTGAAAATTCATGAAGTTACCTCACTGCCTTTTTCAGTGAATCTTCGTTCATCGGGCCCTGCACCTTTTTTCGAATGATACCTTGCTCGTCGACCAAATAGGTTACAGGATAAGCAGCGACTTTGTAGATTTTCCCCACATCACCTAGCGCATCCAACACAATTGGAAATGTTAACCCCCATTGATTAACGTAAGCATTAACTACAACCTTGCTTGCTTCCGTCTGCGTTGCATTAACCGATAAAATAACAACATCCCGATCCTTATACTCACTGTAAAACCGCTGCATATGCGGCATCTCTACCCTACAGGGAGGACACCAGGTTGCCCAGAAATTAATTAGCACCTTTTTGCCACGGTAATCCGACAGCTTGATCTGACCACCTCCTAAAGCTTCTAGTTCAAAGTCAGGGGCTCTCTCACCTACACGGGTTCCAGTTGCAACTCCGGCTTCTGCAAACGCCAAATCGCTTCCTAATCCCGCTTTTTCCCAAGTATTTGAGGCCACCACACTTATCACGGCATGTCCAAGTACAAAGACAAGGAACAGCTGCTGTAGTTTCTTTCGTCCTTCCTTAACCCTCCCCTTCCACAATAGAATCACTATCACGGCACTCAGACTTAGAAGTAAACCATTTGTGGCAATATTTACCTCTTCAAATAATATTTTGAAAAACCGATAAACCATGTACCCCACCAAAAGGGAGACAAGCCACGAATCTATATATAGGGGCCACCTAGGCGATTTATGGTCTCTCAACCATACATAACCACCTGCGACTGCTGCAGCTATCCACGCTCCTTGTTCTCCACCGCTGAAATACAGCAGGGATAACGGGCTTTCTATTACACTTTGTGGATCCAATAACAGCACACTCAGCTTCCAGGTAAACAACCAGATGAGCAATGCTTCAAATGCCCGGTCATAGCTTTTATTATCTAAATCCGATTCGCGGCGCAAGCGCAGCTTCATAACTGCAAAGCCTGCCAAGATCGCAACCGCTATGAGCAGCACGCTTTTTTGTAACACCAGCGGTCCAAGCACCCATGCGTCCAATTGGTTTCTCCTTCCAGCGATTTTCCAGAGTTTAGACCGTAAGCACTTACTTAGCCTTCTGAGGGAGAGCTTGCATCTCTTGACTACATTGTGGCTTGAGGGCAGTGACAAGTCAAATTAACGTTTTTAATAACCGTACCATGTATTTTTTATAGATTCTCTCATGCAAGCCTTTGCTAACGGCCTAGAAAGCCGAAAGCAATTCATATAAAAGGTTTGAAAACTCATCTTAGACCAACGGAGGTACTACCATTTATGAAGAAATTCCTTGCTACATTGCTGATTGCCGCAACTGTCACTACAGGCGCAAGTCTTATTGCTCCTACTGAAGCACATGCCGCCCCGGAAGCAACTATTGTTAGCAGTGTTAACTTCAGAAGTGCTCCTAACACCAGCGCATCATCCCTACGTTTATTGAAAACCGGAGAGAAAATTCAAATTATTTCCAAGGTAAATGACTATTGGTACTATGTTCAAACTACCCAAGGCCAACTAGGTTACATTTCTACCAGCAGCAAATATGTAAAATATGCAGGCGCAGGCTCATCAACTGGCGGCGGAAGCGGAAGTGGAAGCGGCTCGTCCAGCAACACTGTTAACAAAATCATCAGCGCAGGCAAAAAATATTTGGGTACACCTTACGAATTCGGATCTGACCGCTCCAATACACGCACTTTCGACTGCTCTGACTTTGTCCGTCAAGCCTTCAAGGATGGCGCAGGTGTTACATTGCCAAGCGATTCCAGAGGACAAGGCAGCTATGTCAAAAGCCTGGGGAATTCCACATCAAATTGGCGCAACCTCAAGGCTGGCGATCTGATGTTCTTTATGGATTACAAAGGTACTAGCAAGTCTGCATACCCAAGCAACACATCGAATCAGACCATCAGTCACGTAGGTATCTATCTTGGAAATGGACAGATTCTGCATACATATTCCAAGGACTCCGGTGGTGTTAGAATAGATAGCATCGCAGGAAAACATTGGGAATACCGCTTTATGTTTGGCGGTAGCGCGTTGAAATAAAGCATCACAAATAACCCGAATCCACAGGTTTATCACCTGGGGTTCGGGTTTTTGTATGGAAATTGGGGCGAATGTGCAGCATATGCTATAATTAGCATACATAAATATTTCATCCAAACTATACGGAGGCATCGCATCCATGCTGACTTTTCAAGAAAAATTAACTATTATTGAATCATTCCCCGAATTACAGCGCCATAATGTATCACTTGGACGGGTTAATTTCCATTATGAAAATAGCTGCTATGATAAAAAAAATGTCGTCTACCACCTGCACCCTAACGGTAACGGCTTTGTTTATGCGGGATTTCTAAAAGGCTATCAGAAAGATGATAAAGACATGGTTAATATACGGGAGTACTCAGCAGAGGCTCTACATGAGCTAATTCAAGCATCTATCCAGTCACTTACGGCAGATCCTGCTGCGCTAAATGCAGAGGCCCCCAAGCCTGCCCCTGAGAAACAGACTTCTCAGCGTTGGATCAGCAGTGACAATCAAATCCTCACTCTAATTCTTGAGGAAGATCTTTGGAATCTATATTTCGGCATTAATCTGGAATTCGCGTTTGAAACCTATGAGGAAGCTGAGGAATACTTACTGGAAGAGGGCTTTACCCGTATGTAGAGGGTAAAAACTTCTGACCAAAGCCCTTTCGATGAAGATACCTCCGCGTCTTAACGGTTACTTTCCTAGAATGAATTAGTCCAAGCGCATTAGCGGAAGTAATTCGTCCGCTATCGCATGGAAAGCACAAAAAACAGAGAGATAGCGGAAGATCTGCTTCCGTTAGCTCTCTGTTTTGGTTCATTCAGCCCCTATTTGCCCCGAATAGCGGAAATCCGACTTCCGCTATCGTCCTAAATTGGAGGCCGTAGATTAAATAACGGAATTTTCAGTTCCGTTCAGGATCTTTAGAGCACATAGCTACTTCTCCGCTATCCGAATATAAAAAAGTCCATACGGAAAGCTCGTCACCCTTGTGGGCTCGAATGGAAATAAGCTCCATTGGAGATTAGGTCAAGATGGTTAAACTAGCCGTTTGGCATAGCAGTGCCGTAGATGGCCTTCATACATCGGACGGGTAAACTGAATTGTAAACCCCGCGGCCTCCAGGTTTCGCCTACTCACGTGGTTCTCTGGATGAACCGTTGAGAAGAGATGCAGGCAGCCATAAACCCGTGCGCGTTCTTCCCTTAGCTCGTGAAACTGACGCTGCAGCCCATGACCTCGTGCAGTCTCATGAACCACCGTCGCATCAAGAACAGCCACACGGAGCAGTTCTGCCTTCGGCACGCCGAACTCCCGCCCCAAATTACTTGCGCCGACACCTGGAAATGCAAGGACTGTAAAAGCAACAAGCCGTTCCTCTAGAAAAGCACCATATATCTCACCATGGTCTTGAACACGAGTATACAGATAGTCTGTACTATCCATCGAGAACAGCGCACTGGAGGGAAGCCTGGAAACTACATCAACCATCAACCTATGTACCTCCTGAACCTCCTCATGCCCTATACGACGGATATCCATCCGATAGCCTCCCTGCATTAAACTGATCGGGCGGACAAAAATTACTATCCTTGCCCAGCCCAGCCTTTACCCGCCTCAACTTCATTCCAACGCGCTCTAATCGCCTGCATTTGTTGGTCAGTTAGCGATCCCTTGTCAGCAAGCACGGCGTTCTGCACCCAGCGGTCCGGATTGGCTGTCCCTACAATAGCTGTAGCCACTCCCGGCTGACTGAGCGTAAATCGCAGCGCTGTTTCTACCGCCTTTGACGGGTCACCCTTCAAGAAATCATACTCCAACTGCTGCAGACGCTCCCAATAGGTATGATGGTAAGCAGACGCCGGCTTCTCTGCGCCGGAACGCCATGCTACATTAGCTATTGGACGTTTGGCAACCACGCCTACTTGTCTGACCACTGCTTCAGGCAGAGTCAGCTGAACCGCTTGTTGATCCGCAATATTGATAGAGGTTTGCAGCGAGTCGAATGCCCCGCAATGTATAGCATACAAGGCTGCATTGCCGTCACCGCTGTATCCGATATAGCGAGTTTTCCCTGCCTCCTGAGCTTTCTTCAGCACGGCAATAACCTCTCCATCCCGCAGCAGCTCCTCCTTGCAGCTATGCAGATGAATCAGGTCCACATAATCGGTTTTCAGTCGCTTTAAGCTGCGATCTATGCTATCAGCCAGCATCTTGGGATCCCAATCCGGAGCATCGAAACCCGATGCATGACCACATTTAGTGAACAAATAGTAATCGTTCCTGCGGTGCCCTACCGCTTGGCCTATCAGTTCTTCACTCGTTTTATAGCATTCTGCTGTATCGATAACATTAAGACCTGCATCCAACGCGCTTCCAAGAAGCCTTTCCACCTCAGACAAAGAGGCGTTCTCGTAACCAATTTCGGAACCGCCGAAGCCCAGAACACTTACAAGCAAATCCGTTTTGCCTAACCTTCTCTTTTCCATACGTGTCAACTCCTTCGTTAAAGTGTACGCCTTTTCCTTTTCTTTTCAGCTGCCAAGCTTAACTTTTTGCCATGTTCTCAAGCGGCTTGACTTGAATCAATCGGTAGGCTAACCATGCTGAAACGCAGCCGAGTATTCCAACAATGACAAAACCTTGCTGAAGCGTCAGCAAATCCCCTGCAATTCCCATAAACAAAGGCCCCATAAACATCCCTAGCCCATAGATTGCCTGATAAAAACCCATTGCTGTCGCACGTTTACCTGAATCCATGTGTTTAATGCTAAGCGACATCAGAATCGGTGTTGACAAGCCCCTTCCAAATCCGGCTATCGCCTGTGTCAATATTAATAGTCCCAAATGAGAGGTCATTGGGATTATTGCCGTAAAAATACCACTTAGAATGAATCCACCGATAATTACATTCTTCTCACCAAGCTTCGCAGACAAATGCCTTCCTCCCACCCATGCAGCTACTGCAGTCGGAAAGGTTGAAAAAAACGTGAGCAGCCCCATATCCAGCTTAGTCGCCCCTAATGCTTGGGCATATACCGGCGTAAAGCCAAATACAGTGGCAAATGTCAGCAGCTGAAACAAAATAGCTAAGAACGATACAACAATCAGCATTCGATCCCGAGCTACCTCGACAACGCCGTGCATCGTAATTTTCTGGGCGTTATTATCAAACTTCTCTACCAGGAAGAAGGATCCCGCAAAACCAATCGTCCCTACAACAGCCCCTATTAGAAAGGATGACTCCCAACCATACATATCCGCAAACCAGCCGCCGGTTAAAATACCAAGCATTTGCCCTAAAGAGTTGTATACGGTAATCGTCCCAATAGCTTTTGTTGTTTCTTCCTTGCGATAATAACTTGTAAAAAGAATCGTAAAATCAACCCATGTAGCTGCCGCGGCACCTGCCAAAGCCCGAAGAATGAGGATCCAGGTCACACTCTGTGAAACCAGTATCCCTGCCCCTGCCAACGTCGTGAACAGCATGCCAAACACAATAAATAGTCTCCGCTTGTGAAATCGGTCTGACATAATGCCAACCGGAATACGCAGCAGCATTTGGCTAAACCCATACATGCCTACAATTAACCCAGCCATTTTGTGGGAGGCTCCCAATGATTCAACATACGCGGTTAATATGGGCACACAAGTGTACATAGAGAACCAGAACAATAGTGTAACAACGCAAAACAAAGGAATGCGGTACTGGGATGAAGCCGCTTTTGATGTCATAAAATCTCCTTCCAGCAGGCTGAAATTCAGAAACGGTTTTCCATTTATGTATGAAATCGTTTACTATGCTATCTCGAATGATACAGCTTTAATTGAGATATTGTAAGAGCTGAAGTTAACACCAGTTAGTTACTTTTTTGTGGCAAGTTACGAAGAAGTAAGTATAAATCCGGTACCTAAAAGTAACCATAACAAACCATATTAAATAAATGATCATCATGAATTTTCCATATCTTAGCAACATTATACTGTCCTGCACCGTTAATTTGTAGAAGACTTGTCAAACTAAATCGGTCTTAATAAATCAAGCTATGGAGGGCTACAAAGTGCGGTATTTGATGATATTAACTGTTTTAGCCGCTTGTATTTCCGGATGTTCATCGAGCAAGGAGTCCCCAGCGCCATCTAAACAGGAGGTTTGGAACTATAAGGAAGGCTATATAATTTCCAAATCCGATCATAAGGTACTAGTCGTCAAAAACACTAAAGCTGAAGATATTAGCAAAAAATCCGTTCAACAGCTCCTGGATGAAGTTAAGCCGGATGCAGCTTGGATTACAGTTAAGAACAACGGCGAATACGATTCTCTGGCTATCGGGGATAAAGTTAGCATAGTAAATGATGGCATGATTAATCAATCCTACCCTGCCCAAGCAACCGCTTTGAAAATTAGTCGGATCAATACCAAATAATTAAATGGGTATATACAAAAAAGCCACCTTCATTGCAATGTCCTTCACATCAACAGGACCTGCAACAAATGTGACTCAAGTAACGCATGATCAAAAACTCTATAAGCCTAATATGGCATCTATCATCGGCTTCGTTTCGCCGCCTGGATACATCAGATATAGGAGCACATAGACAACAACACCCGTTGGAGCTGTAAGGAGCCAGACGACTGCCGTTATGCGGCCTATCTTTTTGTGCTTGGCAAAACGCTTGTTGAAGGCATGCAGCAATGTAACGATACCGAATACTGCAGCCGATGTCGCCAATGCGATATGGAAAAATAAAAACAGATGGTACGCCAGCTTCAGCTCTTCCGGGCCGCCAAAGCTCGTATTTCCGACAAAGATTGTCCGTGATGCGTAAACCAGAAAGAAGGCTAGAGCGAATCCGGCCCCCCATAACATCAGCTTCTGATGCGTCTCACGGTTTCCCTTCACAATATGATACCAACCGAAGGCTACAAAAATAGCACTGATAACAATAAATAGCGTGCTAACCGTAGGCAATATTTGCATTCGTATTCCCACCTAATAAATAAATAATTTAAGCCCGGTTCATATTGGCATGCGGCTGAACATAGCCTTCAAGCGCCAACTCTTCCTCTTCCTCCTGTTTGCGTTCCTTACGGTACCAACGGAAGAAGGTATAGCCTAATGCAATGGCGTAGACAATCTCTTGAATAATTTTCATTATAACCCCGCCAAGCTGCTGATCATTCAATACGGACATATATAGAAACTGCTCGGATATGCCTTTGTAAGAAGCATAGATCGGTTCTTCCGCAAAAATAATTAGAGCGCAGGCAGGAGTCAGTAAAATCCCATTAACAAAAATATAAGCCATTCTGCGCAGCTCATTCATCCGGTTGTACTCAGGCAGCGGGCAGAATACGGGAAACCACATTTGGAAGGCAGCCAACATAAAAATTGCGGTGTAAATCGTATGCGCCAACGGGTTCGCCATTAAATAATCCATAATAATCGGAATATGATAAAGGGAGAAAATAAGGTTAAACAGGAATAACGAAATCAATGGGGACGTGAACCCTTTCATTAGCAAATGAGCCACATTTCTTCGAAACATCGGTCTTAACAGCCATCCTGGCAAGCCTAGCAGGATCAGCGGCGGCATTACCAAATACGATATGGATTGCTGCAGCATGTGTGCGCTAAAGCTGTAATGGTGACCATAATAATATAAGGGACTCCCCTCAGCTACGTAAAACAGCAGCAAACCTGTATAGAAATAAAGCTGCTGGCCTATTCTTACAGGAGAAGAATCTTCAAATTGCTGCCTCCAACGACCAACGGCCATTGCATACAACCAACCTACAATGATAACAACGAGGATCCAGCCAGGACTCCATAGGGCAGCAAATTCTGAAAATGCACCGCTTCCTGTGTGTCCCATATGCCCCATTTGACTTGTATCCATGTCAACCTCTCCTTCCTTTTACAGACTATTTCCTACTTGTTACTAATTTGTGAAAAATAGTGCAAAGTTTTGTAAAAAAAAGAGGGGCTCATTCTTCAAGCCACCTCTTAATTTTTTACCACCAAACCCAGTATACCGCCATAGCTACTCCAGTCAAAGCAACGAAAAATCCGAACAACAATCCGACAATCGGAAGAAAATGTCCCTTATCTTTCATATGCATCCAATAAGCTAGCTGGAAGACGGCCTGCACTAAACCTAAGCCTACCAGGAAAATGATAAGAAACGAATGGTCCAAGCCTCCGTATAACACGGCCGCGAAGGCCAGCATAGTTAACACAATCGAAACAATGTAGGACAAGTAGTGATTTCTTGGGCCTTCTAACTTATGCCGCTTGCCAGCGTCTGATGTGTGCTGATGGCTGCTCATTTATGGTCCCACCTTCCCTAACAAGTACACTACGGTGAAGATAAACACCCAAACTACGTCGATAAAGTGCCAATACAGACCGGCAACATAATATTTCGGCGCCGTTACGACTGTAAGACCTTTTTTGATAGATGAAATGACCAACAACGAAATCCACAATACCCCGAAAGCTACGTGCGCTCCGTGAAAGCCTACTAGTGTATAGAACGAAGTAGCAAAAGCACTTCTCGAGAATATATGGCCTTCATGCACATAGTGAACAAATTCATAAATCTCTAAGCCCAAGAAGCCCAAGCCAAGCAATACGGTAATGATCATCCAGAAATTCAGCATTTTCAAATTACCGCGGTGCAATGCCATAGTTCCAAATACACTGGTCAATGAGCTTGTCAACAAGATAAATGTCGATAAAGCTACAATGCTTAATTGAAAAATTTCCTGGCCAGTCGGTCCATCCGGTACTTGATTGCGCAATGCTATGAAGGATGCAAACAGCATACCGAACAATACGCATTCTCCGCCAAGGAAGAGCCAGAAGCCCATTACTTTATTCTTGCCTTCCAAAGTTGCGGTTTCCGCATGAGGTGGCAGAGCACCACCTACTTCATGATGTACACTCATGCTTTAACCCCCTTATCTTCCAGCTCTTCAGGCTCAATATGGTATCCTTTGTCATCGTATACGGATCTTAGGAACATGCTTCCCAACATGATAACAGCCCCAATAGCAACTACAACATAATTGTGGTACATGAATCCAAAGCCTAAAATAAAGAATCCGATTGAGAAGGTAAGCGGCAGTATAGATGGTGAAGGCATATGGATCGAGCCGATCGGTTCTGCCGGCGTCATCTCTTTGTTGCCTGCCATTTTCTCTTTCCAGAAAGCATCCAATCCACGTACAAGTGGAGTTTGTTTAAAATTGTACTCTGGCGGAGGTGACGGAATTGCCCATTCCAAGGAACGGCCATCCCACGGATCCGCTGGAGCGTTCTGTGGCGAACGCGCTGTTGCAATTGCATTGATTAAGAAAACGATAGTTCCGATACCCATCAAGAAGGCGCCGAATGTACTGATCAAGTTGCCTTCTTCCAAACCAACGCCAGGCTGATATGTAAATACGCGGCGCGGCATCCCCATCAATCCTAAGAAATGCTGAGGGAAGAATGTCAGATGGAAGCCGATAAAGAAGGTCCAGAAATGAACTTTCCCCAATTTCTCGTTAAGCATACGTCCGAACATTTTTGGCCACCAGTAGTACATACCTGCAAACAAGCCTAGGACAAGTCCGCCAACGATAACATAGTGGAAATGCGCTACGACGAAGTAGGTGTCATGGTATTGAAAGTCAGCCGCTGGAACCGCAAGCATAACCCCTGTAGTACCACCCATAACGAACGTCGGGATAAAAGCTGTAGCAAATATATTAGCCGTGGAGAACGTAATTTGTCCTCCCCAAAGGGTAAACAGCCAGTTAAAGATTTTAACACCGGTAGGAACCGCGATTGCCATTGTTGCAATAGCGAAGATAGCATTACCTACAGGCCCAATCCCTGTTGTAAACATATGATGGACCCAAACCATGAAGCCTAAAAATCCGATCAACGCTGTAGCGAATACCATGGAGCTGTATCCGAACAAACGCTTTTTGGAAAATGTACTTACGATATCTGAAATAATACCGAATGCAGGTAGAATCAGGATATAAACTTCCGGATGACCGAAGATCCAGAATATATGCTCCCAGAGTACTGAATTACCGCCTCGACTGGCATCAAAGAATGCACCGTCGAACAGGCGCTCAAACATTAACTGAACCAAGCCTACTGTAATAGCAGGGAAAGCGAACAAGATAAGCGCAGAAGTAATGAACGCCGTCCAAGTAAACAAAGGCATTCTCATATAGGTCATACCAGGTGCACGCATATTAATGATCGTTACAAGGAAGTTAATACCCCCGATCAGCGTACCCAAACCGGCAATCTGCAAACCTAGTACATAGAAGTCAACCCCATGATAAGACGAGGTGGTGTCAACGATGGTTGATAGTGGTGCATAAGCCGTCCAGCCTGCAGCAGGTGCGCCGCCCAAGAACCAACTCACGTTCAACATAATACCACCCAAGAAGAACAACCATAAGCCAAGTGCATTTACGAAAGGAAACGCTACGTCGCGTGCACCAATTTGAAGCGGCACTACCGCATTCATAAATGCAAAGATAATCGGCATAGCCGCGAAGAAAATCATCGTCGTACCGTGCATGGTAGTTAACGCATTGAACGTATCGCCGATAAATATTTTGTTATCCGGAAACATCAACTGAATCCGAATCAGAACAGCTTCAAGACCGCCGAGCAGGAAAAAAAATCCCCCGAAAATCAAGTACAGAATACCGATTTTCTTATGGTCAACCGTAGTCAACCAGTCCATTAAACCGGTGTACTGTTTTCTAGTGTGAGAGTGATCCAACGTATTTACCTCCTTTTTACCAAGATGTTCTTTATCTCAATGCATTCAAGTATTTAATCAAATCATTAATTTGCTGTTCTTGCAGCGGTTTAGAACCAGTAGGACCAAACGCAGGCATTTTATTACCTGGCTTCACTTCTTGAGGATTACTGATCCAATCATGCAAGCTCTTATCATTAGCAGTACCTTTAGGAAGGACACCTGCAATCATTTCACGTGATGCAAACCCGTTCAAGTTAGGTCCGAAACCAAGTCCTTGCGCGTTAACCGCGTGACAGGATAGGCAATTGTCTTTAAACACTTGCTCACCGGCTTTGGCGTCCGCAGGAATTACCGCCGGCTGCTTCATTTTATCCACCCATTTAGAGAAATCCGCTTCGTTCTTGGAAACAACCTTGAAGTCCATCAATGCATGCGAAGCTCCGCACAATTCGGCACATTTCCCTAAGAAGACAGCAGCGTCATCCGCTTCGAAATACATAATGTTGGTCATGCCAACGTTAGTATCTTGTTTACCCGCAAGTGACGGTACCCAGAAGGAGTGAATCACGTCTGCTGAGGTAATTTCCAGTGCAATCTTCTTGCCTGCTGGAATAACCATATCTTGGGCTGTTGCAATTCCCAGCTCCGGATAATCGAACTGCCACCAGAATTGATGCGCTGTTACCTTAACATGAATCGCATCTTTATTCTGAATATTGTTCTCAGCCAGCTTAACCGTATAACTGACCGTAGGTACAGCCAAAATGAGCAATAAAATGATAGGGACAACTGTCCAAATGATTTCAAGCGTGTGACTGCCTTCAACCTGCTTTGGAATGATATCTTTATCGCCCTTTTTCTTACGAAAGCGCACTAACACGTACAAGTAGATCGCGAAAACAACCAGAACTACCACGATCATGATACCTAAGCTCAGCTTCATTAAGAACAGCTGGTCTCTGGCTACTGGTCCTCTAGGTCTCAAGGCTGAAATCGTATCGCTTCCACACCCCGTCAAAAGCAACATCATCAACCCGAAAAGAGGGATGAAACGCCACAGATTTTGCCATCGATTCATCTTATCAATCCCACCTCTAAAGCTAATATTTTTCGAACAAAAGGTCATATATTGTCAATGAACCTATTCACCATTATTAACTATAAATACGTACCCCTTTTTTGTCAATGAATCTGGAGAAGTTCACAAATTGTTCTCAATCCTGCGCCCCCATTGGTTTTTTCAATTATGCCTCTCGTATTTTATTTCCATAAACAAAGAGTTTTATGCAAGAAAATGTGATTTGACATCTATGTATAATTACCTTGATTTGATGAATCCTACATATAGAATTCAATGCCCGCAAAAGCTGTTTTCCAAGGGAGATATTGTATATGAAGTACATTCGATGAAAAAGGTAAGGAGGCCCTTTTATGCGGTTTAACCGGATTTTTCTAGGAATTGTTTGTTCAAGTTCATTATTCGGCTTATGCGGATGCTACAGTTGGTATGATTACAACAGTGCAAGCAATTATGGAAGCCAGCGTGATGAACACCGTCAGGATACTTCAAGAGCCTATCAGACTGCGCAGCAATATACAACGGTATCGCACAATCACACCCGTCTCGAAATGAATCAGTTTTTGTCGGATCAGGTCGCTGCAATGAATGGGGTTAATAGTGCTATTGTGATGATGGCGGATAATACGGCATATGTTGCCATTATCATAGACAGTACGGCATCCGGCACAAAAAGCAGTACCCGGGAAACGAACAATGGAGGAACAGTACGCGGTTTGTACAACCCTGCCACTCCTTTTAATGACTATGCGGATCCCAACAAGCTGGCTACGGGCACAAATTCCTACGAAACCGTTCAGCATCATGAGCAAATCTCCCATTTATTCAAGCAAAAAATTGCTGAGAAAATCCGTTCTTTGCAGCCAACAGTCGTTGATGTATATATATCTGCACACCGGGATTATATCAATGAGCTAAACAGACTTGCACAAGAATCCTGGAAGGGCAACGATCTAACCCCTTATGTTAAAGAGTTCGATGCCATTTCCGACTATATCTTTGGAACCCAGCCTACTATCCCTACCCAATCGGAAGGCTAGTCCTAATCTATTGGAAGACAGATTCATTAAACATTAAGCTTATTGTTCACCCCCTCTCATGCTGCTCAATCTCCGTTATTGAACATACAAAGCAGCAATAGAATGGGATTCCTGCTCCCCTCTGTTTTCCTTCATATTATATATGAAGAAACGCAGAGGGTTTTGCTGCGAATCGACTGGTTTCTTTTTCCCACGGGTTCCTGTAGAATGCAGTTAGAACCTGAATATTCTTAAGTGAGTAGGATGGAAAATGAACGTGAGTTTTATTCATGCATTGTATGGAATGGAATGAACGGTAAATAAGGAGATTAAATGAATGAAAAATGTATTTGCCAATCTTGGCATTAGCAGCGAATTGACGGAGGCGTTAAGCCAGCAGGGGTATACAGAGCCTACTCCAATCCAAAAAGAAGCTATCCCAGTAGTTTTATCCGGAGATGATGTCATCGCCCAGGCACAAACGGGCACAGGTAAGACATTGGCTTTCGTGCTGCCTATATTGGAAAAACTGGATCCCAAGAAGAGTTACACTCAAGCGCTTATTTTGACACCTACTCGTGAACTAGCTATACAAATAACTAGCGAGGTTCAAAGATGGGCTCCAATTAAAGGAATAAGTGTACTTGCAGCATACGGCGGACAAGATGTAGAGCGGCAGCTTAAAAAGCTAGAGGGAAGCATTCACTTGATTATCGCAACACCCGGTCGCCTGCTTGATCATTTGCGTAGAGGCACCGTGCAACTTCAGCGTATATCTACGCTAGTACTGGATGAAGCGGATCAAATGCTGCATATGGGTTTTCTAAAGGACGTTGAGGAAATCATTATTCAAACCTCTCCAAAAAGACAAACCTTGTTATTCTCAGCAACAATGCCGGGACCGATCCGCAACTTAGCCAAAGGCTACATGAAATCGCCACAGGAAATCAAAGTAAAAACCAAGCAGGTTACATTGACCGAGATCGAACAAATTGCTATTAAAACAACGGACCGCGGTAAGCAGGAAGCTTTAGTTCGTTTGATCGACGAATACAACCCTTATTTGGCTATGATCTTCTGTCGAACCAAGCTGAGAGCAGCCAAGCTGAATGAAGCTCTTCGTGAAATGGGCTACTCATCCGATGAACTGCACGGCGATTTGACCCAGGCTAAACGCGAACAAGTTATGAAACGTTTCCGGGATGCTAAAATTCAACTTCTGGTAGCCACTGAAATTGCGGCCCGCGGATTGGATATCGAAGGTATTACTCATGTATTCAATTATGATATGCCTCATGACGTTGAAAGCTACATCCACAGAATTGGCCGGACAGGACGTGCCGGACAGCGCGGAATGGCTGTTACCATGGTTACTCAGCACGACCTGGGCACACTTGAGGCTATCGAGCAAGGAATCAATGCAGAATTGCCTCGACGGACTGTCAAAGCTGATGGTGAGCTTAGCGAAGTTCGGACCAGCGGACGCGGAAACGTCGTGGGACGCAGGTCATCTGACAAAGACGACAGGGTTGATATGAGTACACGAGGTGATCGTGATTCCGCTCAACGAGGAAGACGCGGCGCAGCTCGTGGCGGTGACTCCAACTCTCGACGTGAAGGTGGACGTGGACGCGGCGGAGCAAGTACTGGGCGCGGCGCTAGTTTCGGCCGCGGAGCAAATGCGGGTGCTGGACGCGGGGCGGCTGCGGCGCGAAGCGAAGTTCCGACTTCGCCTTGGACCAAAGCCAGAACTGAGCGCGCGGCAGCTGAACGCGAAGGCGCAGGCGAATTCGGCGGCGCTAACGCTGGCCGCGCACGCGGTGCCAGTGCCGGTGGACGCGGAGCGGCGAGCTCTCGCGGCGCAGCCGGGGCGACTCCTTGGCGCAACGCCGGTGGCGAGCGCGACGGCGCAGGCGAATTCGGCGGCGCTAACGCTGGCCGCACACGCGGGGCCAGTAGTGCCGGCGGGCGTGGCGCAGCTAGCTCTCGCGGCGCAGCTGGAGCGACTCCTTGGCGCAACGCCGGTGGCGACCGCGATGGCGCAGGCGAATTCGGCGGCGCTAACGCTGGCCGCACACGCGGGGCCAGTGCTGGCGGACGCGGCGCGGCGAGCTCTCGCGGCGCAGCCGGAGCGACTCCTTGGCGCAACGCCGGTGGCGAGCGCGATGGCGCTGGCGACTTTGGCGGCGCTAACGCTGGCCGCACACGCGGGGCTAGTGCCGGCGGACGCGGCGCGGCAGGCGCGGCATCACGCGGTCCTGCCAACGCAGGGCGTGGGCGCGATGCCGGGGCGTGGACTACGAAGCATGAAGCACAGCGGAACGCTAACGCGGCGGCAGGACGTGGTCGCGGCGACAGCCCTGCTTCCGGCGGAGGCGCAGCCGGTCGGGGACGAGACAGCCAGCGCGGCCAAGGGCCAAGCGGCGGCAAGCCTCGTACAGGACGCAACGATGGCGGTCCACGCGGAACAAGAAAACGCTAAGCTGCTCCGCTAACGGAACCACACTAAGTTCTTCATAATTAAGCCGCTTTATAGTTTTCTTTATTTAGATCACATATTTTACCCATTTCAATGGAAATACTCTAGTGTGGTAATCCTGTAAATGTCCTTTACCTATCGAATCAAAACAGGTAAAATAAAGTACACGCCACTTTTTGTATCAAACTTCCAAAACCAAGGAGGGGTATCCATGTACGAGTTAAAAGAAGAAGATGTTATTTTTATTTTTACCGGACCCAATGGCGCAGGCCGCAAGACGGTAGCCCAGATGTCAGGCGACACGTTGGGAATGAAGCAGGTAATTTCGTACACGACAAGAGCTCCCCGATCGGCGGAAGTAGATGGTCAGGACTATCATTTTGTAACCCATGAGGTTTTTTCCAACGGTCAAAAGAACAACGAATTTATCGAGGTTATCGAAATTGACGGTAATCTTTATGGGGTTAAAGGGCAAGATATTGTAAACACACTGCAAAAGCACGGAGCTGTTTACTTAATCCTCAACCGTTTTGGTGCTGAAGCCGTAAAAAAGCTGTATGATACAAAAGCAGTCCGCGTCTTTATTTATGCTGACAAGCAGATCATCCTTAAGCGTGAAGAAGATCGTGGAGACTCACCGGAATTAATTGAACGGTACATGTCTCATTTCGAAGATGAAATGGCGTATAAGGATCAATGCGAGCATATATTTGAAAACCTGGACTTAGCGCATACCGTATTTGATCTCACCAAAACACTTGATGAGAATTACCTTCATCGCAACCTGATCGACAAAGACTAAGTTTTTCAACATAGTATACGAAAAGAAGACCGAAACCGGCATTGCCGAGCTAACCGGTCTTTTTTTCATAGGAAAGGAACGATCTTAAATGAAAATTGTATCCATAGAGCCCACTCCCAGTCCCAATACAATGAAAGTCCAGCTGAACGAACGGCTCTCCGATGGAATCCGAACTACTTACTCGCCAGAGCAGGCAGCTTCAGCTAAAACACCTCTTTTCATTCAAAAGCTGTTGAACATTGAAGGCGTAAAAAGCATTTATCATGCAGCCGATTTTATTGCGGTCGATCGCACGGCCAAAGCCGATTGGCAGTACATTCTCGCACAGGTGCGCGAAATACTGGGCGGAGATGCTGCCGGTATGGAAGCTGCTTTATCTGGAGCAGATGCGGATAGCGACACCGATGCAGCCTTCGGCGAGGTTCAAGTGCTGCTGCAGCATTTCCGCGGCATTCCGCTGCAGGTGCGCGTACAAAGCGGTGCCGAGCAGCAGCGCACCGCTCTGCCCGAACGCTTCAGCCAAGCCGCCGTCCAGGCGGCAGCGGCATCCCCCAATCTCATCAAAGAGCGTTCGCTCGAAGATTGGGGAATCCGCTACGGCGAGCTGAAGGAAGTGCTTGAAGAGGTGGCGCAAGAAATTGATGCCACCTACGATGAGGCGCGCCTGCAGCAGCTTATAGAGCAGGCGCAGCAGCAGCTTAGCGGCGACTCTATCGAGGGCGCCGCTGCTGTAAGGTCGGCAGGGCGCGCGACGCTGAGCCCTGAGGAGCTGCTGCGGCAGCTGGCTGACCCTGACTGGAAGCAGCGCTATGCTGCGCTCCAGCAGGTAAAACCGTCCGCCGAGACGCTGCCACTATTGATTCAGGCACTCGATGATGAGAAATCATCGATTCGAAGGCTGGCCACCGTATACCTCGGGGACCTGAAGGAGCCACAAGTACTACCCTATTTATACCGCGCGCTGGAGGATTCGTCGGCATCAGTACGGCGAACAGCGGGCGATACATTATCCGACATCGGCGACCCTGCTGCCGCTCCAGCTATGATCCAAGCGCTGAAGGACCCGAACAAGCTGGTCCGTTGGCGTGCGGCCCGGTTTCTCTATGAAGTCGGCGATGATCAAGCCCTTGCCGCCCTGCATGAAGTAGAAAATGATGCTGAGTTTGAAATTCGCATGCAAATCAAAATGGCCATAGAGCGAATAGAAGGCGGTCATGCGGCCGAAGGCTCTGTCTGGCAGCAGATGACACGCAGATCTCAATAAGCTGTTGATCCTTTCACCCCTCAACTCACAAACAAACCTCCGAAGCTCGTTCTACAAACGGCATCGGAGGTTTGTTATATATTATCATTTTCATTGTCACACGACCTACAGGATCAATGTTTCCCCCAGCAAAAGAATTTTTAATTCTGCTTCATCTAGCTTCTGCCTCTTCCACTCCGCTTTAAGCCGTAATAAAGCTTCCTCGGGCGTGTCATCAGCCAGCTTGAAGGTTCCATAATGCATAGGGATAAATGAAGCTGCCTTTAAGTCGATAAAGGACTTCACTGCTTCTTCCGGACTCATGTGAGCTATTTTCATGATGGATACCGGTTCATAAGCTCCTATTGGCAGCAGCGCATAATCAATAGTAAATCTTTTTCCAATCAATTCAAATCCTTTAAAATAACCGCTATCCCCGGCAAAATAAACCGTTTCTCCACTTGCCCCATTCTTCATGACCCATCCTCCCCAATGAGAGGTATTTGTATCGAAAAGTGTCCTGCGGGTCCAGTGCTGTGCCGGAACAAACGTAAATTCAATGCCATTTAATCGCTTGCTATCCCACCATGCCAACTCTGTGGAGTGATGGTATTGTTTGCGTTCAAACAGTGATTTAAGACCGATGGGAAGTAAATACTGAGCATTTCGTCCGATTCTTTTAATTGTAGGAAAATCCAAATGATCATAATGAGCATGAGAGATAAGGACAATGTCTATTGGAGGAAGCTCGGTGAATGGAATTCCCGGCTTGGTCAGCCTTTTCCGAATACCCATAGTATTAGCGTATACAGGGTCAGTTATAATATTAGTTTTACCCATCTGGATGAGGAACGTTGAGTGACCTATCCAGGTAATCGTCGTCTTTGAATTGTTTTCACGCAAAAAATGTTTATCGATATCTGAATGATGTTGGATATAATAAGATCTCGACATTTTCTTCTTCTTTTTCATCCACTTGTAAACTTGCATGATCGACTGTTTATTAGTTACATTATCTAAATTGCTATATCTTATCTTCATTTTCCCCTCCGCTTGACCTTATCCTTCGATAAAGCTTTTCTGTAAGTTTGCCCTTCAATCCTCCCTAATATCTATTTCCCCATTATTCAAAAAATCAAACACCGCTGCCTGGAAAGAAAAAAGGGCAGAAAGACCGTTCACTCCCCAATTAGAGTGGAATGAAAGGTCTCCTATCCCAATACACTTCGTTTTTTGAATACCTGAAACTTAAGGTAACTCGGCTACAAAACCATCCTGTTCACACCGTCCGCTTGGCAAACTGGCTCTCGCCGCCCTTTTGCAGCTGGTACATTTGATAGTAGCGACCCTGCTGCTCCATTAACTGGTTATGGGAGCCACGCTCTACGATCTCTCCGCGATTAAGGACAAGAATTAAATCAGCGTCACGAATCGTCGACAAACGGTGGGCTATAATGAAGGTTGTTCTTCCTTTGCTTACTACTTTAAGGGCTTGCTGAATCAATCCCTCTGTCTCGCTGTCGATACTGGCTGTCGCTTCATCAAGGATCAGTATGGCCGGATCAAAAGCCAGAGCCCGTGCAAAGGAAATCAACTGCCTCTGTCCAGCCGATAGCGTGCTCCCGCGTTCCACAACCGGTTCATCGTAGCCTCCTGGCAGCTTCTCAATAAATGAGGATGCACCAACATCTCTTAACGCTTGCTTGATCTTCGTCTCATCGATCTCTTTGTTATACAAGCTCACATTAAACTTGATATCCCCCGCAAACAGAAAAGGGTCCTGCAGCACGATGCCCATATGCTTACGCAGTGCTTGCTTTGACTTTCCCGCTATACTGCGGCCATCAATTCTAATTTCACCACTAGATGGCTCGTAAAAGCCCAGCAGAAGGTTCATAATCGAGCTTTTACCTGAGCCTGTATGCCCGACAAGCGCTATAGTTTCACCCTTGTTCGCTTCGAAGGAAATGCCGCGAAGCACAGGCTCACCCTCTTTATATGCGAAGGTCACATTATCAAAAGCCACATGTCCTTCCGGCCTCGCAATGCCAACGGCATCTTCAAGCTCCTGTCCCTCCAGATCAAGCAAATAAAACACCTTTTCCGCTGAAACCACAGCCCGCTGCGCATTCATAAGCTGATCGAAAATACCGATAATAGGCTGAAAGAAGCGGCCCGAATAATCGATAAAAGCATAAAATACACCGAAGGATATAGCTGTTTGCAGCGATTGCCCGCCAAAGTACCAGATCGTGCCTGCGGTAAATAATGACCCTACAAGCCCGGAGAAATTACGGGATGACAACGAAAACACCCGGAACTGCTTCACATTGCTGCGGTACCGATCGTTATTAAGCACCTCGAATTCAGACAGCCGCGCTTTCTCCTGACGGAATGCTTGAAGAATCGGCATAACGGCAATCGATTCGCTGATCATTGCGTTCATATCACTGAGTCGTGCCCGCATTATAGTAATATACTTTTTGGAAAATTTTAAATGAACCCACATTACTGCGGCAAAGAGCGGAATGAATACTAATGTAACTAACGCAAGTCGGACATCCAATAAAAACAAAGCCACATAGATTCCCAAAATATTAATTGAACTAACCACGAATGTGGCCATAAAGCTCATAAACAAATCACGGATAGCCTCTGTATCATTAGCAATCCGGGAGACAACCTGGCCTATCGGCGTGCTGTCAAAGAAACGGATCGGAATTCGTTGGATGTGCCGCATAAGATCCATTCTCATCCGTTGAATAATTCGCAGCGCAGTAGACTGCAGCGTATACGCCTGCAAATAGTGCAGCACACTGGCAGCTAGCAGCAGAGCGATGAACAGCCCCAACCATTGTATAATAGCTCCCACTTCGTACTGGTATAACGCTCCTGCTTCGGCAACACTAAGCCGTTTGGCTGGAAAGAGCTCAGTTGTTGTGGCGTTTCGTTTCACCATAACGGTAGCCTGATTTCCTTCTGCCGCTCGCTGTCCTGTTGTTGTATTGTCGGTAGACAACGACCAATTTCCTTCAAATTGCGGCGTGGAGTCAATTAAGTACATTCCGCCTTCAAGCTGCATAAAGCGTACTTCCTTCCATGCTGCTAGAAGAGAAGCCTTGTCCCCTGCCGATTGCGAGGATATCCAATCGCTTCTTACGTAGGTTTTCCCGGCTATCCCTATCGATTTCATGCCCGTTGGAGGCTGTTTGTCGGCACTCGCCTCATACCAAGGAAGTTGTACGCTGCTAATATGTTTATCGATAATAGTTTTGGCGATGAAAGGCCCCGCCAGCTCCGCTCCTACAGCACAGCATAATACCAATAACGCTGCTGCAATTCGAAGCTTATACAGCATGGCATAAGCCGTTAATCGACTGGCTACTGTTTGTTTTCCCTTCATGGTTCACTTCCTTTCAAGCTGCTCTTGACTCTATACTCCGTCCAGGCTGGCCTCCATCTGCTGGCGGTCAAATTGCTCCTTATACCAGCCGCCTAGAAGCATCAGCTGCTCATGAGTGCCTTCCTCTATGATTGCACCATCATCCAACACTAGAATCCAATCGGCATGTACTACGGCGGAGAGCCTGTGCGTTGCAATAAAGGTTGTTTTGCCCAATCTCTCTCTACGCAGATTGGACAATATAGCACTCTCAGTCCGGGCATCAACCGCCGATAACGAATCATCCAGAATCAATATCTCAGGATCAGTCATAAGAGCACGTGCGATACTCACCCGCTGCTTCTGCCCCCCTGACAGCATAACTCCGTTCTCGCCTACTATGGTCTCCAACCCATCCGGCAAATGATCGATGTCCTTAGTAAAGGATGCCATTTCAATTGCCTTCCACACGGCTTCATCCGATGCCCCAGGCAATCCGAGGGCAATGTTATCACGTATGGATTTGGACAACAGCAGATGCTCCTGCGGCACATAGCCAATCCAGCCGCGTACCTGCGACAGCGCAATCTGTTCGACAGGCACCTGCGAAATGAACAGCCGATCCGGTTCAACCGGATACTGCCGCAGCAATTGCTTGAGCAAAGTGCTCTTGCCGCTCCCTGTGCGTCCTACAATGCCAAGCGTCTGCCCCCGCCCTAGTTGAAGCGATATGTTCCTCAAGCTATCGTGTACTGCACCAGGATAACGGAAACTCAAGCGATCCATCGTGATCTGCCCCGGCACCTCTACTGGAATCGTCATATCCGCATCCTGCACATCGGCTTGCTGTTCGAAGCCCTTCGTCAACCGATCTACAGAGGCATTTCCCCGCTGTAAAATATTAATAAATTCGCCGAACGCAATCATCGGCCAAATCAGCATGCCAAGATAAATATTGAACGAAACCAGCTGTCCAAGCGAAATTTGGTTATGGAACACCATATAAGCTCCGTACCCGATACCAATTGCATAGCTAAGACCAACTATAAGTGCAATAGAAGGATGGAAGAGCGCATTGACAGCCGCTACTTTCCTGTTCTTGTTCATAACGTCCTTAGTCACTTGATCAAATGCGGCTATATCATGCTCCTCTTGCACATAAGAGCGAATGACACGCATTCCCGAAATTGATTCCAATGCTTGATCATTCATCTTGCCGAAAGCCGTTTGCGCAGCTATAAAATGTTTACGGGTCTTCTTGCCAAGCACGTTAATAACCAGCGCAAGAAACGGCATGGGGATGAGCGCGGCGAGCATCAGCTTGTAGCTGATCAATGAAACCATCGTAATAAGGACTACCGCTGTACCTACTAATGTATTAACAAGCGTCATCACTCCGTACCCGGCCGTCTGGCTGACCGCCAGCACATCATTGGTCGCAAGCGCCATCAGTTCTCCTGTGCTGTTCCTCTGAAAAAAGGATGGCGACATCCGTGTCAAATGCTGCAGCAGCCGTCCTCTCAGCAGCTTTTCAAGCAAAATCGAATTTCCGAACAATGTGGTTACCCATATGTATACCATGATATAAATCAGCACAGCCAAGCCAACAAGCAGCAGGACATTGTTCCTAAGCGCTTCCGCTGAAAGTCCTCCTATTCGAATCTGGTCAATTACATTACCAATCATCTTCGGCGGTATGATACCTAATATGTTTACAGTAGCCATCAGTATAATAGCCAATGCGTATTTTCCCCACTGCTGTTGGAAAAACCACGACAACCTTCCAATAAAAGACACAGTCAAACCCTCCTGAAAGCTTCCGCGCGGAAAGCTCGTTTAATAAGCATACGCCAACATTTTCAAATAAATGGCAGGATGTAGTTCCTAAAGCAAGATACCATATTTGGGGGATTACAGCACAGGAATTTATGATTAAAACAATTCTTTCATACGTTATCATATGGAAAAAACAACCAATGACCATTTCAATTATAGCACATACGTTCTCGTTTTACCATACAAGAAAAGCCGTTCCAACCCCTCACTTACGTGACGAATATTTACGGCAGCTTCGTCCCCTCCCTGAGAGGTCCTTTGTTTCTAAACTCGTGCACATTCTACCTGTTCACCACCACGAGGATGCCCAATGGACGATAGGTACGCCTAGAGCAGCTATCAAAAGGGATGGCAGCAAATTGGCTACGTGAATTTTGCGTATTTCCAATAAATTTAAACCAAGCCCCATTATTAATACGCCGCCTACCGCTGTTAGTTGAGTTATGATTTCGTTAAGCAAGGTTTGCTCGATAAGCTCTGTAATCCCGGATGCCGCAAGTGCAATCATCCCTTGGTACAAGAACACCGGAATAGCGGAAAACAAGACGCCGACTCCTAATGTCGATGCAAAAATAATGGATAAAAATCCGTCTAACATCGCCTTCGTATACAAAATGTCGTGCTGGCCGCGAAGTCCACCGTCGAGCGCACCCAAAATAGCCATAGCGCCTACGCAATAAATCAGTGTAGTATTGACAAAACCTACGGCAATTCGTCCTCGCATCTTTTCCTCACTCTTGCCCATGGTCGTCGCTGAGCTTAACAGCGTATCCGCTCTCTTTTGCCAAAGCCCCGAAACTTTTTTAACACCATGCTCCAATTGACCACCAAGACGCTCGAGCCCCCGTTCCACCTGCAGCAGCTCCCCTATTATTCCGCCAATCACAAGACTCGCGACAACAAGCAGGAAGTCCGTTGATTTCAATGCCATGGATACTCCCAGCACTAAAAGTGCCAAGCCTATCCCCTGTATAACGGTTGTCCGTATGCCCTCACTCATCCGATGAAGCACCAGTCCCAGCAGCCCCCCGACAATGATTGCAGCCGCATTAACTATCGTTCCCCACAATGCCATTTTGTTCTATTTCTCCCATCCGCATCAACACATTCCGTCTATAATTTCCTATTTAGTATACTCTTTTTGAACATTAAAGAAAGTGCAGATTTATCACCAAGCCTCCTCCTCCCTCATAGTTCCATGGAAGTCGGGCATACTATCCCTTGATATAAATATAAGGAGGTTTAGTTCATCATATGGCAGACAATAAAAGCATGCAGCCGGTTTCCGGTGAAGAAGTTGAAACGACCGGAATCTATGAAAATGAGTGGGGCCGTGAGGAAACGCTAAAACGCGGCGATGAATTCCCCTTTGACCCGACTAACGGGCAAACAGAGTGGACCCTTGTCAGTCTTCCTCTGGAAAGCCAAGAGCAAGAAATCTACAAAGACACAACATCCAATACAGAGCCTCGTCTACATATCGACCGCCACGATAAATAATTAGAGGCCAAGTATAACCTATACTTTCAACCTAAAAAGGCAACCTCATCCCAACTAGGGTTACGAGGCTGCCTTTTTTTGAGCTTGTAATTTTTAATGTGAAGAATAACCGGAAAATCCTACCTGATCCATCATTCGTTGGCTCTCCTTGTTCAGTCCAGTTATCGAGACCGTTTTCTCTAATCCGGCATACTTCTGAATTACTTTAGAAATAGCGGTTATGGCAGAGTGGTCCCACACATGAGATGCGCTAAGATCAATCACGATATGCTCCGGATCTGCGTGGTGATCGAACAATTCAATAAAATGCATCATCGTCCCAAAAAAGAGCTGGCCTGAGATACGGTAAACTTTACGTCCCTGCTCATCCCTATGGTCCTGACAGCGCAAGCTTGCCATCTTCCAGCCAAAATCTAACGCGCTTAATATTACGCCCGACACAACTCCAATCGCCAAATCAGAGGTCACAACAACAATAACAACGGTCAATACCATAACAACAGCATCACCACGTGGAATTGTACCCAACGTTCGTATGGAGCCCCAATCAAACGTACCGATACATACCATGAACATAACTCCTACCAATGCAGCCATTGGAATCTGCTTCACGATATCTCCCAGCACCAGGATCAGGAATAAGAGAAACAGACCTGCAACTAAGGTGGACAGGCGCGTTCTTCCGCCCGATTTAACATTGATAACCGTCTGCCCTATCATCGCACAACCGGCCATACCGCCGAAGAATCCGGTAATTATATTAGCGATTCCTTGTCCGCGTACCTCGCGGTTTTTGTTGCTTTTCGTCTCCGTCATCTCATCCACGATGGTTGCCGTCAGCAGCGATTCCGTCAAACCTACAACAGCCAGCGCCAAACAATAAGGAAGCAGAATGAATAGCGTCTCCCATGTCCAAGCAATTTGTGGTATATGAAAAAACGGCAGCGCCTGCTTAATCTCCCCCATATCCCCAACTGTGCGGACATCTGAGCCTGTTGCAATTGCAATAACTGTAATTACAATGATGGCCGTTAACGCAGAAGGTATCGCTTTGGTTATTAATGGAAGCAGATAAATAATCGCAAGCGTCCCTGCTACCATAAGATACATAGGCCAAGACTCCCCAATAAAATTAGGAAGCTGAGCCATAAAAACAATAATAGCCAGAGCATTAACAAACCCTATAATGACGGAATGAGGAACAAATGTAATGAAGCGCCCCACTTTAAAAATCCCAAGTATCCATTGCAGAAGTCCAGTCAATACCGTTGCCGCAAACAAATAATCTAACCCATACTTGGCAATTATGGGACCCATCAGGGAGGCCATCGCCCCCGTCGCTGCCGAGATCATGCCCGGCCTGCCCCCAACAATAGAAATGGTTACAGCGATTGTAAATGACGCGTACAGCCCCACCATCGGGTCAACACCCGCCATAATTGAAAAAGCAATAGCTTCTGGTATTAGTGCTAGAGCAACCGTAATTCCTGATAAAACATCGTTACGGACATTGCCAAAGTAGCCTCGTTTAATGTACTGCAAAAACAAGAAAAACCCTCTCCTATTCTGTTGTCTGTTTAGCTCTCCACTCTCAGGATTGCCGGGTCCGATGCTCACTGTCATCGATTATAAACGAGTTCAGACTATTTTTCATGCCTTATATTGTTATTCTAAGCCGTATAGGCAAGTATTTTCAGAGGAATTCTTCAGATTTCATCCAAATGCTGCGTTTCTCTTAGGTGCATTATCGAAAACTGAGTTTATAGCTGAATGGAATGGGTACTTATGCCATGAATCTACGCAAGTTACTTAAACAAATAAAGCTGCCGCGATCGCGACAGCCCGAAATATTGAAAATGTGCATTTTAAGACTTATTCGGTTCCGTGGGTAGCCTGGGATTGACTTCGGCATTGTCCGTTACGTTTGACTCCGATTCTTTAGCCAGCGATCCGGCTGCCTTAGTGGAATTGCCATGAGCCAAAAAGATTAACGAAATGACTAAAAAGGCGACGCCGATGATTTTCGAACCGTTGATAGGAAACTTGGCACCGTTGAACCAACCGAAATGATCGACTAGCATACTCATCAAAATTTGCCCGCAGATCACTGAAATGATCGACACACCGACCCCAATTTTAGGTACGGCGAAGGTGAGAATGGCGATGTAAGCGGCGCCAATCAGACCGCCGACCAATTGCCATTTGGGAACAGTGAACAGCAGCAGCACGTTGCCTTTTCCAAAAAACAAAATGAATAAAAACAAGACGATCGTCCCCACCAGAAAGGAAATGAATGTGGCTTCAAGCGCACCGACCGTTTTGCCTAAGCCGCCGTTGATGGCAGCCTGAGAGCTGAGACCGATGCCAGCGACAATAAACAGCAATATAAATACTTTTTCCATGAAAGACCTCATTCCAGATTAAAAAATATGAATGGCCAATTAGACCTCTACTCTATTCAAAATGCGGTCGAACTCAAAAAATCGACCGTTTCAGAGCGAAGTGGAATGGAGATCTGCGCTCCGTGTCTGGAAACGGTCAAAGCAGCAGCAGCCGTGGC
Organism: Paenibacillus sp. GCM10027630; assembly: GCF_042676305.1. Taxonomy (NCBI): domain Bacteria; kingdom Bacillati; phylum Bacillota; class Bacilli; order Caryophanales; family Paenibacillaceae; genus Paenibacillus; species Paenibacillus sp. GCM10027630. Next base: position 96,224 of record NZ_JBHTGY010000015.1, read on the forward strand.
AAATCGCAGCCGTTCTTCCACCTCCATATCAGTGCAGCTTGCCGCAGCAAAGGCACCGATAAACGTATCGCCGGCGGCTGTAGTATCCACGGTAGGGACAGAAAAAGCTTTTGTCCGGATCAATCGGCCCTCTCCGTTATAATAAAGGGAACCTTCGCCCCCCATCGTCAAAATGACCTCATTGACACCCAGTGCCGCGATTTCCTTCACAGCCTCTTCTGCCTGAACATAGCTATCGATTTGACGGTTTGTAATCGCTGCGATTTCCGTTTCGTTCAGAATCAACGTATTCAATTGTCGAAGCATCTCAGGTGCAATGTTTAAAGCCGGGGCAGGATTAAAAACCGTATTGATGCCCAGCCGTCTAGCCGTTTGGATCAAATAGGCATTAAGCTCCCAAGGGATCTCGTTTTGCAGCAGCAACATTCGGACTCCATGAAAGGCAGCTGTGTCGGAAAACGCCATTTCCAAATCTTGTATTGTGAGCTCGGCATTCGCCCCTGACGATAAAACAATTTGATTTTCACCCGCTTTGTCAACTGTAATGAAAGCCATTCCCGATAAACCGGCTTTCTCGCATATATGATCGGTAGAAAACCCGCCTTGCTGGAGCTCCTGCAGCAGCGATTTCCCCGTAGCATCGTTTCCGACCGCACCGATCATTGTAACCGAAGCCCCGGACCGTAATGCCGCCATGGCCTGGTTCGCTCCTTTTCCTCCTGCATGATGTTCCGTCCGCAGCGCCTGAACGGTTTCGCCTGGAACGGCATGCTTATCGACATAACTAACAATATCCATATTTATACTGCCTGCTACCAAAATACTCATCAGGCTCACCTCTCAAACTGCTGGTTTTTATTTGGTTGTTGTCGCTCTTTGTATCAGTTTAACTTCGAATTCATCCATAATATTCGAATTTATTCCGAAACGGTTTTCTTTGCCGTTAATGAGGTCGATTAATACAGAAACTGCGGCGTTGCCGATATCGTAAATCGGTATCGCTATCGTACTGATCTCAGGCTCGAACATCTGCAGCAGTTGAATACCGTCGTAGCCGATCAGCGCGACTTGATCGGGAACCTTTTTCCCTTGGCGCTGCAATGCTTTAAGGCTTCCTATCGCCATAAGATCGTTGGCGGCGAATATGCCGTCGATCTCGGGATGCTTGTCCAGAAGACGAAGGGTCGCCTCCACGCCGCTTTCCATCGAAAAATCGCCGTTCTCCACATAGGACGGATTGAAGTCTCCCGTCTTTTCCAGAGCATCCTGGTAGCCGCGGAATCGTTCACGGGCGGGAAAAAGCTTCTCCGGGCCGCGGATATGCGCAATGTGTCGGCAGCCGATCGTCTGCAAGTGCTCTACTGCCATGGTGGCGCCCATAAAATTGCGGTTTTTTGCCGAGAAAATCTGATTGTTGTCCAAAGCTTTGTCGATCACGAACGTCGGAATTTCAATTTTGTCGATTTCACTTAAATCTTTTGAATCGAATTGATGTGAAGCGAATATTAACACTCCGTCCACAAACCGGTTTTTGAAGATATGAATGTATTGAAGGGCGTTCTCTTCGTTATTGTAGGAATTCCCGAGCAGCAAAGTATATCCGTAACGGTTGGCGGCGTCCTCGACAGCTTGCACAAGCTCCGGAAAAAACGGATTTGTGATGTTCGGTATGATCAGCGCAATCGAGTCCGTTTTTTTATTGGCCAACCCTCTTGCCAATGTATTGGGAGTATATTGCAATTCGCGCATGCTCTTCATTATTTTGTCTTCCGTCTGCTTGTTGACGTAACCGCTTTGATTAATCACCCTTGAAACGGTCGCCACCGACACGCCTGCCAGCTTTGCCACATCGCGAATAGTTGCCATAATTTCGATCCATTCCTCTCTATAATAAACGGGAGCCCTTACTCTTTAATGCCTGTGCCGGTAACGCCCTGCACGAAGTATTTTTGCAGCGGCAGCAACACAAGTACGGGAACGAGAACTGCGAGTGTACATGCCGCAAACATTTCGTTCCAAAAAGTAGCATGTTCTGTCACAAAATCGCTCATAGCCACTTGAATGACTTTATATTGCTTCGAACGTGTTGCAATAACGGGCCACAAAAACGATTCCCATTGAAAAAGGAATAGCAGCAAACCCGCGCTGATCGTAACAGGCTTGCTCAGCGGCATTACGATCTTAGTATATATAGTCGACCAGGAAGCGCCATCTAAATGAGCCGATTCAAGGAGCATCGTAGGCATATCCATGAAAAATTGCCTGAACAGAAAAATGACCAAGCCGTTGGCGAGTCCGGGAACAATAAGTCCCCAATACGTATCGATCCAGCCCAAATGGTCAACTAAATTGTATAACGGAATGGCAATGACTTCAAACGGAATCATGAACGTCACCAGAACAAGCAAAAACAGCGTGTTTTTGCCGCGAAATTCGAATTTGGAAAACGCAAACGCCGCCATCGAGTTGATGAGAACTCCGACAATCACGGTGACGAATGTAACAAGAAAGGTGTTTAGGAATATCCTCCCAAAACCTCTTGCCGTAAACAAACTCGTATAGGCGTCAAATGTAAGCTCTGTTGGGATGAAGGTCCTCCAAGAAAATGGCGAAACGTACCGAAAAATTTCGGTTAATGGCCGAAATGAGGAGACTAAGGCAAACAATAACGGCAGCAGTACCAAACATGCAATGATGAGATGAATGCAGAAAAAAAACGCAGAGTTGGATTTTCCCTTAGACATTTTCTTAGTCCCCTTTAATGTTCCGCTTTAAGAAACTTGAACTGCAGCAAAATAATCACTGCGAGCATGAGCAGAAGCAGAATAATGATCGCGGAAGCTTTGCCCATATCCGAATAGACGAACGCCAGGTTAAAGCTTTCATTCATGAGGACGTTAGTGCTGTTCTCCGGACCTCCTCTAGTGAGGATGTACATCGGGGCAAAGAGCAAAAAGTTGGCCACTGTATCAGCAACCGTAACAAAGGTCAACGTACGTTTCAGCATGGGAAAAGTTACGTTTCGGAATTGCTGGGCTTTTCCCGCGCCGTCTATGGAAGCCGATTCGTACAGCGAAGGCGAAATTTCCTGCAAGCCGGCCAGCAAAAATATCGACCAATATCCTACTCCCTTCCAAGTGGCAATCAAAATAATCGTCCATAAAGCTTGATTTTTGCTCGCTAAAAAGGGCTGGGGGTCGAAACCGATCCAAACAAGTATCGTATTGACCAGACCCTGCTCGGGATTCAGCATAATCGCCCATAATATGCACGCAATCGGGACGGAGACGGATATCGGAACGATATGAATACCGCGGAAAATACCGATTCCTTTGAGTTTGCGGTTTAGAAGCAATGCAAGCAGGAAAGCAAGCGCAATTTGCAGAGGATTTATGACGACGTTCAGCAATAGCGTCACCTTCACGGAATTCCAAAAAACAGAATCGGTTAAAAGCTCCATATAGTTGCGCAAACCGATAAACTGCTTGACATCGGCAAGAAAAGTCGGTGCGTAAAAACTCTGGATCAAGGCATCCGTAATCGGATACAGCTTAAAAACAAGCAAACCTAGAATTGCCGGAAAAAGAAAAACATACGGTACGAGTTTATTTCGGAGCATGCTGACAGCCACCTTTGAAGAGAGATATAATGCCTGTTCCGTGGGAGGAAAAGAGGAGCTCAGCGAATGGTCCGCTCCTCTTTGTCCGTTTACCGCGACATCACTTGACAAGCGACTCGTATTTTTTTAATAAACCGTCGATTTGTTTGGATGCCGTGTCCAATGTTGATTTGGGCTCGGCCCCGTTTTTCATGTCTTCAAACGACTTTCCTAATACCGATTCCCATTCCAAATATCCCGGAGTTGAAGGCCGCGGAACCCCCGTATTTTTCGCTTCATATGCGGCTATGCGCATAACTTGATTTGGGAACGCGTTATATTTCGGATCTTTTTCAATTTCATTCAATATATCTAAATAAGCCGGGACGTCATGGTGCTTGTCGTTCCATATTTTCGCGCCTTCACCGAAAGTCAAATATTGAATGAATTTGGCGGCTGCCTCTTTTTTGGCGGAGTATTTGGAAATACCTGCATGCCAGCTTCCAGTCGGTGTAGCGACTTTTTTCCCTTGAAAATAAGGATGCGGGGCGATGCCAAAATTAAGATTCGCATTTTTAAACTTCTCGGCGTTATAAGGTCCGCCGATAAACATTGCGACTTTGCCTGTCATAAAAAATTCGACCGATAAGTCCGAAGAAATTTTGGGACTGACCTTCCACGTGTTGAACAAATCGAAATAAAATTTGCCTGCTTCACTCATCTGCGATGAGTTCGTATAACCTGTTGCCGTAATTCCGTTGGCACTTATTACTTGGGCACCTAGGCTTTGTGGCAGAGCTAATAGCTGGTAAGGGCGATCAATCTGCTCGAAGCTGAAACCGAAGACGTCAGGTTGATTGCCTCCGTTTTTATTAAAGGTCAGCTTTTTGGCTGAATCAACGAGCTGCTCCCAGGTCCATCTTTTGTCGATATCCGGGCTTGGGGGAACGATGCCTCTTTCGTTTAAAATATCTTTGTTGTAATACAACACCTGACTGGATGTATTGATGGGAGCGGCCATCAGCGCACCGTTGTAAGTTCCTGCGTCCAGCGAAGATTTGATCCATTTGTCCTTGAAGTTCACATCTTTAAACAATGGCTCCAGCGGTTCAAGATAACCTTTTACGGTATAATTCGCAACCAACGGAGCGTCAACCGAGAGGATATCGATATCTTTTGATTTAGAGCCCATTTTTACTTCTACCGTTTCCAGCAATTGGCGGTATGGGTACATTTCCAGTCTGACTTTGATGTCGGGATTGGCTTTTTCAAAATGATTGATCACTTCGTTGTATCCGTCATTATCCCGACCGTTAAGAGTAACAAAAGTCAGCTCTATAGGCGTATTCGGCTTTGGCGCAACGTTCGCTTGGTTAGCCGACGAACATGCCGAAACTGTCAGCAGGAGGCTGAGGAAACAACTCATTTTGAAAACCGGTTTTTTCATGTAAATCTCCCCTTTGTACTTTTAATTTGCAAGAAGTCTCCGCATTAGCTGATTCATAAACTTATCCGTTTCTACCTCCAGGCCGACGTGAATTGTAGACTGTGCGTCTGCAACAGCGACCGTTTGACCGGAAGGATGACGATGATCGTATTCGACCTGAACATCCATTTTACGGAACTTGACGAGAGAAGGGTCAAAAAGGAGCGATACGGCGAGGGGATCGTGCATGGCGCACCAATCCTTGCCCGAAAGCCGCTGCCACCTGGTGATCAGCTTCGCCAACTCTCGATTCAGAGGCTGATCTGAGCCCGCTAGAAGTTCTTGTTCTTTTTCCGTCAGCTTCACTTTCGTCGTGACATCCAATCCCACCATATAAATCGGCGCCTTGCTGGAAAAAACGACGGAGGCTGATTCCGGATCGCATTTTACGTTATACTCCAAGACAGGCAATTCAACCCCGTTATCGCCTAATCGGGTCACGCCTCCCATGAGGACGATTTGTTTGACAAGCTCGGCAACTTTAGGTTCCCTGATGATCGCTGCCGCTATATTGGTCATCGGTGCGATGCAGACCAACGTAATTTGATGTGGATTTTTCAACACTGTATCAATAATAAAATCAACGGCATGCATGGATTCGTAATTATAACGCTCGTCAGTCAGCATTTCCTCGTCCACTTCATGGCCGTAACCGATCAATTGCCGTTTACGGAGTAAAGTCGCTCCAATTCCGGCATATACCTTGACGTCCTCTCGGTCACACAGCCGCAATAGCTTTCTGGCCACTCGCGCGCGATAATCTACATGCCCGTAAGCGGTAGTTACTCCTTTAAGCATGATCTCCTCGGATTTCAAGGCCAATGCCAACGCCAAAGCATCGTCCACATCTGTTCCAATATCTGTATCCAAAATCATTTGTTCCACCGATGCAGCCTCCTCCGAAATAATAAATATCTCTATATGTAACCGTTACCGCATATCTTATAAATAAAAGCTTCTGATTGAAGCCCTCTCGACAAACATAACTCCAATGTGTAACCGTTACCACATTATTTACAAAAAGTCATTAAGTCTTTAAATGTAAACAAAGCGGACAGTTGCAGTCCGTTGGCCAGAAGATGCTCTTGAGCGGCCTCTTCCCTTCGGATTACGCAGATGGCATGAGACACTTTCGCCCCCAATCCCCTCATATCGTTTGCACTAAGCACAATCTGCCCTCCTGTCGTCACGACATCCTCAATGATGCAAACATTTTTACCGGATAGCGGCATCCCTTCCGCAAGCTTGCATGTTCCGTATTCCTTCGCTTTTTTGCGGACGAAAAGCGCAGGTATGCCCGTTTTCAAAGATAATGCGGTCGCGATGGGAACGCCTCCAAGTTCCAAGCCTGCAAGCAATTCCGTGTTATCCGGAATTTTGGCAATTAACTGATCCGTTATTCGATTCAAAAGATTTGGTTCCGACTCGAATAAATACTTGTCAAAATAATCGTTCGATATTCGTCCTGACCTGAGCTGAAAAGTGCCCGTCAAATGGGCGGTCTGGTATATTTCTTGTGCCAGTAATGTATCCATCGTTGTCTCCCTTTTCTAAATTAAGCGAGCAATAGTGCTCTCAGCTGGCTCACTGAATGTACGAAATAGGTCGGCTGCACTTTTTCCAATTCTTGAAGTGTACCGTATCCGTACGAGACAGCTGCGGATTTGATTCCATTGTCATGGGCCGCGACGATATCGTGCTTGCGGTCTCCGACCATAACGACCTTTCGACTCTCTCCAGTAGTGAATTGTTTAAGAGCAAAATCAATAATTTCCGATTTTGAAGCCCGGGTACCGTCTAGGTCGCTCCCTGCTACCATCTTAAAAAAGGAGCGAAGACGAAAATGCTGCAAAATGCTTTTGGCAATCGGTGCAGATTTTGAAGTGGCCACTAGCATTTGCGTGCCTGCTTGTTGCAGTTCATCAAGCATCTGAGGAATCCCCGTAAAGACTGTATTTTCGTACATGCCTTTCCTTGTGTAGTAATCGCGGTAATACATTTCTGCCTGCCTAGCTTTTTGTTCGTCAAACCTGTAATAAGTCCGGAATGTGTCCAGAAGCGGCGGTCCAATCCACTGTATCAACCGCTCCTTGCTTTCTTCCCGCATGCCAAACTTGGAAAGTGCGTATTGGATACCATTTGCAATCCCCTCGCTGGAATCGGTTAACGTACCATCCAAATCAAACAAAACCAAATCAAAATTGCCCAACCTTACAAACACCCCCTTAAAATAATAGTATGACAGATCATCATGTGTATTCCGCAACCTATATGTAACCGGTACCACATGATAAATATATCACCAATTGTTACTGTTGGCAAGATATAATCCACAAAATGAAAGCCTTTTCTTAAAATTCTAATTTATAAATGTCCGGCATCGTTATCGACTCCCAAAACTCAAAGCCAAACGTATGATCAAAATAATTCGTCATCAATGTCATGATATCTCCGTGAGTTCCTATTACAATTCTCTATCCTTTAAATTCTTCAATAATCTTCTTAAATACATTAAGAGGTTGTTCAAAAAGTCTCCTTTTGATCACGAAGCAACTCAGGAAGCTTATTCGACATCGAATCATGCTTTCCCCTTCGAAGTCCAGTGCTCATTTAGGTTGCCCCTAAACTACGCTCCTCCTCCTTCTTCAGGTTCCTGCAACCTTCTCGGTGCTGAAAAGTTGACTTTTTGAACACGCACTTATAGCCCTTTCTTGTGCCTGATTAGTCGATTCTCCGCCTGGAAACTAATCATTACAGTCTTCATATACTTTTCCCAGCTAAATGGGGTTCCTCCCCTTATAACGATATTAAGACCGGCCTCTCAACAAAAGACAATGATAAAAGCCAAACTACCACCCGAGTCCTTATTTTCTGCCGTAGTCGGCCTTAATCTCGCCCCAAGCTTTCGTGTCCCACTTGATAATTTTATTGCTGTAGGTGTTATTGTGCAGCCAAGCTAAAGCACGGTCGACCAGCGTCCATATCTCTTCCGTTGATGCATCTCGCGGCAGATTGGTGGATACCTCTTTCTTGCGTATCCAGCTCATCGCTGTAACCGAATCGCTATAGATGGTCATTGAACTGCCCTTCTGCTTCAAATAGGCTAATGCATGAACAACGGCCAGAAACTCGCCCAAGTTGTTCGTACCCTTCGAAATCGGAGGATGCTGAAAGATGATCTCTCCGGTCCGGGTATCCACGCCCTTGTATTCAACGATGCCGGGATTTCCCTTGCTGCCCACATCGACGGAAATGCTGTCGAGTACGACTTCAGAGGGAAGCGCGCCATTAAGGCCAGCAGCGGATTTCCCTGCGGCTCCTTTGGCCGCTCCGCTTTTGGCAGAGCCGCCGCCCGCGCTTGAGGATGCGGCCGATTTGGCTGCTCCAGCGAAGGAGGCTTTCCAGCCGCGCGATAGTGCGGCCTTGGCTTCCGCTTCGCTTTCATAAGCTTTAAACCGCGCCTGCGGGTAGCCGTTCGTCTGCACCTGGCATTCTGCCCATGAGGTATAGATTCCGGGTACCTTCCCTTCCCATACCACGTAATATTTCTGCTTCGCCACAGTCCTTCACCTCTACTCTACCCGTTATAGTTTTTGAAAAACTCGATGAAGTAAGCTCCGTACTTGAAAAACTTCGCTTCCCCGACACCCTTGATCTTGAGCATCGCCGCCGGATTGGTCGGCTTGATCCCGCACATATCCCGCAGCGTGCTGTCCGGGAACACTATATACGGCGGTATGCCCTCGCGCTTAGCGATCTCCATGCGCAGCCTGCGCAGCTCATCGAACAGCTCCGCTTCGACCTCGCGGGCCGCCGGCTCGGGTTTGATGCGCAGCTTCTGCACCACGCGCTCGCTGCCTGCGAGCACCGCCTGGGCTTTGGCCTGCAGCCGCAGCACCGGATATTTGCCGTCGGTGATCAGCAGGTAGCCTTCGGCGACCAACAATTGAATCAGGTCGACAATCTCCTTCTCCGTACGGTCCTTAAGCAGACCGTAAGTTGTCAGTTCATCGAAGCCCATCTCCAGCACCTTCTTGTTGCGGGAGCCCTTGAGCACCGACGCCACGGTCGTTGCTCCGAATCTCTCCCGCATTCGTCGTACGCAGGAGAAGATCTTCTGCGCCTCCAAAGTGATGTCCGTCAGCTGCCGCTCGGTACTGCAGCTGCTGCAGCGAGTGCAATCCTCGACGTCATCGCCGAAATAACGCACAATGTAGCGCTGCAGGCACTGCGACGTATGGCAATAATCCGCCATCTGCTGAAGGCGTCTGTACTCCTGGGCTTGGCGTTCGGTGTCACCAATGGACTGCTCAATAAGAAATTTCTGAATATGAATATCCTGCGGGCTGAACAGCAGCATACATTCACTTGGCTCGCCATCCCGCCCTGCACGGCCCGCTTCTTGATAATAAGCTTCCATATTTTTGGGCATATTGTAATGGATGACATATCGTACGTTGGATTTATCGATACCCATGCCAAAGGCGTTGCTCGCTACCATGACACGAATTTCGTCAAACAGAAATTTCTCCTGCGCCTCAGCCCGCTCCTTATCGGTCATGCCTGCGTGATACTTGCCTACAGGCACCTTCTGTTTGCGCAACAGCTCATACAGGTTGTCCACTTCCTTGCGGGTGGCTGCGTATACGATGCCTACCTCGTCTTGATGCTCGCGGATGTAATCGAGCATCACATCCCGTTTGTTCTCGCCTTTGATTACCGAAAAGGCGAGATTGTCGCGCGCGAAGCCTGTCACAAACATCTGCGGCTCTCTGAGCCTCAGATGCTTGACGATATCCTCGCGCACCTGATCCGTTGCTGTGGCTGTGAACGCAGCCACGATAGGCCGCGTCGGCAAGCTTTCCACGAGCCGGCTGATGGCCAGGTAGCTTGGGCGGAAGTCATGGCCCCACTGTGATACGCAGTGAGCCTCGTCCACCGCCACCATCGGCACGGCCAGATTCGTCAGCAGGTCTACGAATCGCTCCGACTCCAGCCGCTCAGGCGCAACGTAGAGCAGCTTGTATTCGCCCTGACTTGCCTTGCGGATGCGCTGCTCCACCTGCGCATAGGACAGCGAGCTGTTGATGTAGGTCGCCGGCACTCCGATACTATCGAGCCCATCCACCTGGTCCTTCATCAGCGAAATGAGCGGAGAAACGACAATTGTCGTACCGTTCAACAGCATCGCCGGCACCTGATAGCAGATCGATTTCCCCCCGCCTGTTGGCATAATGCCAAGCGTATCCTGCTGCTCCAACACACTGGCGATTACTTTCTTTTGCCCATCCCGAAATGTTCCGTAGCCATAGTACTTCTTCAGCAAAGCTTCCGCCTGCTCTATCGTGCCAACCAAAATAATACGTCCCCCTTAACAGCCATTCTAAATCAATCTATGTGCCCGATCCTCGTCCTCTATTCCGCTTGTTCCTGCTTACTCGCAAGCCTCGATACAATGGGCTCTCCATCCCACACGATTTCTGTTACCGCCTTGCGGTTTCTGACTTCAGGCTCCTCCAGAAGCACGAAGAAATTTTTCGTAGGCAATTCACCAAGTCCATGCTTAGCTGACAGCTTGTCCAAATAGGGCCTCATGTCCTCATGCTGTCCCGACATATTACCACCTTGCTGGGAAAAAGCATACAACGCGCTGGCTACCGGTACCCGCTTCACCCTGAAATGATCAACTGCACGAAGGAAGAAGTCCCAATCCCAGTAGTGGTACATTTGCGTATCGAACGGTCCCAATCGGTCGTGCAGTTCCCTCCTATACAAGCAGCCCGAGGAGACGAATGTCGAAAACCTTCTCATCGCTGCCTCATCATGCTCATAGGCAAAGACGAAACGCTTCGTCGCCCTGCGCGTACTATCTTGTAGAATGTAGTCGAATATCTCAACATCCGAATAAACCAAGTCAGCGTCGGCAATTTCCTTGAGCATCCGTTCAATATGAGTCGGTACCAGCAGATCATCGTCATCGCACAGCAGAATATAATCGCCCTTTACAAGCTCCAGACCCCGGTTCCTTGCATGGACATGCTTTAAATTCTGATTCATATTAACGATCGTTATATCCAGCTCGGGGTACAGCTCTTTTACTGCATCAACCGGTTCGCCGGCATCATTAACCACAATGATTTGCAAATGGCGGTAGGTCTGCCTCCATAATGACTCAATCAACTCAGAGATATAACCCAGCCTGTTATACGTAGGAATGATGATCGATATTAAAGACGCTGCCATCCCTTGATGCCCCTTTCGTTTACTGTATTTGCTTTTTGCATTACCGTGCAAGTGCAAGCTGCTATTGACAAGATACCAAAAAAACGGCAAAAGGGAAACCGTCAACAATTCCCGACTGTCCAAACCCATGGTATATTTTGTAAGGTTTTAAATAAAAGGATTTCGCGCTTCTCTGTTGAATTGCTTACTTTGGCCCTTATTTGCATTACATGGAGGAATTATTTAGATGGCTTGGATTACGATGTATGAAACTGATGCTCTTACGCTCGTTGTCGATGATGAGAAACAAACTGCTATGCTCGAAGTGAACAGTGGAGGCTACCGCCCCAGGTACATCACTCTTCATTGGAATGAACAGGAGCTGGCGGAGGTAATTAAAGCATTGCAGTCGGCACATCAATCATTGACCCGTACAAGTTCTTAGAATTCTTTTAATAGATTCAGGCAAATTAACTTACGAAGTAACTTTGCTTAAAGCAAAGCTCCCAGGAGGAATGGCTTACATGCATGGAATAAAAAAGATTCGTTTAGCCTCAATTACTCTTATTTTTTCTATGTTGATAGCGATCATTCCTGCGCAAGTCAGTGCTCAGGAAACTTCAAAGATTCATGTATATATACAGCAGGAATTGCAGCAGTGGGATCCATCCCCATTTATTAAGGATGGAAGCACCATGGTTCCAATGCGGGCCTTATTCGAGAAATTGGGCTTTCTGGTAACATGGGACGCGGACAAGCAAACAGCAAAAGCCGTTCGCGGCGGTTTAAGCATTTCTTTATCTATCAATCGTGGAACCGCAATGGTGAATGAGACGGTATATTATCTGGATGTAACGCCTTCATTGGAGAATGGAAGCACCTTTATCCCGCTTCGCTTTGTAAGCGAAGCCGCCGGTGCCGATGTTGCCTGGAATGAATCCAATCGGTCGGTCCAAGTACAATTCGAAACCGACCCGCAAAAACGAATTCATCGACTTATCGACAATGTCACTCACAGCGGCAGCTTTATTCAAGCGGCCATGTCCATCACTAGCGGTGACGGCATCAAAAACAATGGCATAATTGTAAAAGAAATCACCATGGATGCTTCCGGAGCGACAGCCAAGGTCAAGTTTACCGCTGATATTACGGTTTCCAAAGCTGTAAAAAACGATCGGGGCGTCACAATTTCACCTGTGGAATCGGTCGTTTATGAAATCACCTGTGATGTCTACAAGGATGCGTTCGATCAATGGCTCCTTCAAACGGAGCCCTCCAAGATGAATTATGTCCTTAGAGAGAAAAAGCCCTTTATGAATAACCAATAGAAAATGGTTCAAACAAAAGGCATCCGACCATGTTATTGACATGACGGATGCCTTTTGTTTTTTTGTTCTAGCAAGCTCTACAGCGGCAGCAAACGAACGGGTTCACTGACCTTCAACTGCTCTATCATCTTGTACCATTGCTCAGGCTTATTAGGCAGAACCTCATAATATCTTTCAAGGAAGTTAGTAATGGTGCCTGCAACAATAGTTTCCACATCAAATGCGCCTTCGCCGAACGGCATGAAGCACAGATCAAGCTCTTGTACAGCTGAGCCGTCATTATGCCAGGATGGATGAACGTACGGAAAATCCAGCTTGCGATAACCCAGATGAGCAAGCACTTCACGCCGTACGAACGGGTCCATCGCCTTAACCCCTCCAAAGCTGTAGTCCTGTGCCAAGTAGGGATTATAGATCTCAGCAAACATGCCAAGCAAAACTCCGCTCCCCGCATTTACCAAAAGATTAATATCATCAGTCCGATTTTTCACTAAAAACGGCCCAATTCCAAGACCCTCGCGGCCAATTATGGTAAAGTCGGTCATCGCCACTCTCATATCATCATAGTAACGGTATTCGGTCGCGCCGACGACTTCACCCTTATGTACGGCCACGAATACACGAATGCTCGGATCGTTCAATGGCTCCGCCCATAGATCGTATTCCAGCACTTCCTCAGATGGAAAAACCGATTTCATCAGATCATGCATTTGTCTGAAGTACGGATCATTAATTCCTGTAACGCGGATATAGTCCATCTATTATTCCCCCATTCCTTATCTTCTGTCCAAACCTAAGTATACCAAGTGCTCGTAGTTATTTCCAAGCCTCCGCATGTATTCCTGACCTTTTTTACCCGAATATTATTGGAATGAACCTTATTGACTTCTGTATAACCACATGCTATATTTAGCTCAAGAATTTTAATTGTGTACAATTTAATTTCACACAATTTTTAATCGTAATTTTAAAATCTTTATATAATTAGGAGGTTCTACCATGTCCGTTTATGATTATACGGTTCAAACCATTTCTTCAGAAGAAAAAGCTCTTTCCGACTACAAAGGAGACATCCTCCTCATAGTGAATACGGCAAGCGGCTGCGGACTTACTCCGCAATATAAAGGTTTACAGCATATCTATGACACTTACAAGGATTCAGGAGTTAAGGTATTAGGTTTTCCAAGCAATCAGTTTAAAAATCAAGAACCAGGGACCAATGAAGAAATTAAGAGCTTCTGCGAGCTGAACTATAACGTTAGCTTCCCTCTTTTTGCCAAAATTGATGTAAAAGGCGAGCATGCGCATCCGCTGTTTGATTATTTGGTTAACAACGTACCCGCTCCGCATCATACAGGGGATATTGAATGGAATTTCGTTAAATTCCTGGTTAATAAGGAAGGTCAAGTAGTCAAGCAGTATCCTGCAAGGATGGAACCCGAAGCCATTGAGGAAGATATTCAAAAATTGGTGAATGGCGAATCATTACAATGAATTCGGAAGAATTGCTTAAGCTAGAGAATCAGCTTTGTTTTTCCATTTATGCCTGCTCAAGAGAAATCACCAGCTTATACAGGCCATTGCTTAATGAGTTGGGGATTACGTATCCGCAATATTTGGCTCTTATGGTTTTATGGGAGAAACAAACGTGTACGATCAAGGAACTTGGGGAACTCTTATATTTGGACTCGGGGACATTGACACCTATGTTAAAAAGGATGGAGGATTCCGGTTTAGTAACCCGGCAACGCTCCAAATCTGATGAACGTGTGGTGTTTATTGAACTGACAGAAGCAGGTCACAAGCTCAAAGAAAAAGCCATTTGTATTCCCGAGACTTGTATCCCGCATTTTAATCTGTCGAACGAACAATATAAACAATTGCTGCAGCAAATGAATCAATTAATTCAGAACCTGCAGCGAAGTCTCTAAATTAAATAGCAGAGGGCAGCTTCTATATAAAGCTTCTAATCCATACTATTTCAAGGAATTCAAAAGGCAGGCTCTATGGCCTGCCTCTTCACTATTCTCCGCTATTTGAACTCTTGTTGGGCAGCTCCGGTTCTCGCCTGCTCCTTGCGGAATTCCGATGGCGTACAGCTATTCCATTTCTTAAACGTATTACTAAAATACGCCACATCCGCGTAACCAACTCGATCCGCTACCTCATTGATCCGAAGAGAAGTGCAGCACAGCAGCCTTTTAGCCGCCTCCATCCGTACCTCGACGATATAATCAACAAAATTACGGTTTAACTGCTGCTTAAAAAGTTGACTTAAATAGCTGGGATTCAAATGAACTCGCGCGGCTGCCTCGGTCAGTGTAATTTCTCCTGCCAAATGAGCCTGAATGTACTCTTTCACTTGCTCTATAGGCGATTTATGCAATCTGTCGTCATTCGTTGCCTTGTTGTTAGCCATTGACCTTTCGAGCTGTTGGCCCTGTTTGTGCTCCATCCATTTAACCAGACATCGCTTCATGTCTTCTATTTCAACCGGCTTAAGCAAATAATCAATGACCCCAAGCCTAAGTGCCTGCTGTACATATTGAAAATCATCATATCCGCTGACTAAAATAACTTGCTGCCCGCTATCCTGCTTCCGCACCTCCTGTACAAATGCCAATCCTTCCATAACCGGCATCCGCACATCCGTCAGAATGAGATCCGCCTTATTATCCGCCAGCCAATCCAACGCCTCAAGACCGTTTGAAGCTTCCTTCGTTACGGAAAAAGGCAGCTCTGTTTTCTCAAGCACCCGCTTCAACGAGGTACGCACCCACCGTTCGTCATCCACCAGCATCACTTGATACATGGCACCGCTCCACCTCCTTTAGTCCGTTTTAAGCTAATGCTTGACTCATTATGGGCAATTTTAGAACAGGGCACGGCTGTTTTCGTCCAATGTTATGGGAACCGCCTTGCCGCTCTCCTCCAGAAAAGGAATCCGGATACGTACCGCCGTCCCTTTGCCAGGAATACTGTTTAAGGTGACCCCGTATTCCTTGCCGTACAAGTAGGCAATACGCCTATGAACATTAACGATCCCAATGTGATCGCCTCCTGCCAGTACATCCTTGCCCTCCAAATCTTGATGAATATGTCTCAGCTGCTCTTCAGACATGCCAACCCCCGTATCCCTTACAGCCACGAAGAAGGTCCCCTCCGTATCTCTTACAGCCGTTATGCGGATTTGCATAAGACCGATCCCGGGCTCTATGCCATGGATCATGCTGTTCTCCACGATAGGCTGAAGCGAAAACTTAACAATATTTT
The DNA here is from genome assembly GCF_042676305.1 of Paenibacillus sp. GCM10027630. Taxonomy (NCBI): domain Bacteria; kingdom Bacillati; phylum Bacillota; class Bacilli; order Caryophanales; family Paenibacillaceae; genus Paenibacillus; species Paenibacillus sp. GCM10027630. The sequence goes on from NZ_JBHTGY010000015.1 coordinate 112,131, forward strand.
GGTCCAACGCCCATTCGGGCACATCCAGCTCATATTCCAATCTTTCCTCAAACCGGAACTTCTGAATCCGCAAATAGACTTCGCAGAAACGAAGTTCTTCCCGAAGGCTGACTGTCGGGGAATCATTCTTCAAATTATAGCGCAGCAGCTTGGCTAACGAAGCCGACATTTCAGCAATGTCGTCCATATCCTGATCCAATGCCATACCGCGCAGCGTTTCCAGAGAATTGTATAGAAAATGAGGGTTCATCTGGGACTGCAGCACCTTAAGCTCCGTTTCCTTTTGCCGCAAGGAAGCCTCTGTTTCTCGCAACCGCGTAAAGTAAATTTCCTCTAGCAGCCCTTCAAGCTTCTCAACCATTTTATTAAATCCGTGCGTTAGCAGCCCCAGCTCATCCTTGGAGCGCACCTCAAGCTTCCCCGAGAAATCTCCGACTTCGACCTTTTTCATAAAATGATGCAGCTTTCGAATTGGCTGCAGCAAGCTGGCTGCGAACCCTATTCCCAGCAAATAGGCCACAATCAGTGTCACCAATAGCGTCCAAAAGATGGTGTGACCGATATAATTGGCTCCGTTGGTCAGCTCTTTGTAAGGAATAGAGGTCACTAATCGCCAGCCCAGATAAGGAGATAAGCTGTAGGTGAGGAAATTACTCGGCTCTTCCATGGTGATCATCGAGCCGCTGTCGTTTTGCAGCATGTAGCCGATATTGATATCACTCGCCCGCTTGCCGACCTGCTGCATATCCGGATGATATACGTAATGATTCTGCGCATCGAGAATATACAGGAAACCTGTTCGTCCAATGCTCACCTTCTCTGTAATTTCTTGAATTCGTTTAAAATTGACGTCCATGATCATGACACCAATAGGATCGAGAGTATGAGGGCTAATCAAACGGCGCACGATAGAAATAACCTGCTCCTGACGATCAGGCCATTGGATGACTCGACTGATCAATCTTGGAGAGCCATCCAGTGGAATATTGGGATACCAATACTCCTTTTCCAATTCCTCTGCAGGAGTTGGACTGTTAAATTCCGTTGCATCCACAACCTGCACATCGTTCAAAATGACCGTTATATTCGATATATCCGACCTTGAATAAGTCGCATTTTTCAATACCTGCTCAATCTCATCCCGTATCCCGCTCTGCTGTACCTCTTCTAGCGTTCTCATTCTTAAAAATTGAACCATATCGGGATGGTTAATAATTCGCAGCGTATTGATCTCAAAGTCACGCACATAGTACTCGACATGCGTCTTTACTTGTTCGATAATCTGCCAGCTGTACTGCCCTGCCTCCCGCTCCAATACCTCAGACGAGCGTTCATAGGATATCAAGCCGACCAGCAGCATCGGAAATACGACAATCAGCGCGGAGTAGAAAAACATTTTGCTGGTGAGCGGCAGATTTCGAAGTAAAATATAGCGTTGGAACCAGTCCGCCGCTCGTTTCCATGCTTGCATGAGTGTCGCCTCCGGAGGGGGCGTGATTAAAGTCAATAGCTTTCCGGCCATCACCGATTACAGGCATTAGCCAGGTTTCTCCGATCGCTGTTGTTATTTTGTTGTTTCAATTAGTAGTTCAGTATGGTTACAACAAAATAACAAAGGCGAACACTATCGTTTCTCCGAAACCTGCTAAGCCTTCCATCTCTACAGCCGAATAAATTTATCCCGTCTTTAAACACGCCTGGATAAATAGAAAGAATAATGGATTCAAATTTACGAATCCATACCAAATTGTACATAATAGACCAAATGAAAGCTTATACAAGTATAGTAACAGAAGTAAAATAGCGTGTCCCCTGAAAATAACAGGGGCACGCTAGGAGGTGCCAAGAAATTATTTTTTGCGAGCTGCGTCAATTTGTTCCAGCACTTCTTTGTATTCAGCGCGGTACTTATCGATAACCGGTTTAACCGCATCCTGCCAAGGCTTAACATCCTTAACTTCCGTGATCTTAACGCCGGCGGCACGCACTTTGTCCTCGGCTTCCTTCTCATATTTATCCCAAGACTCGCGTTGGGTTTTGACGGAATCCAACGCCGCTTGCTTAATAATTTTGCGATCGTCCTCAGACAGCTTATTCCAAGCCGCTTGGCTGATCAATAGCACTTCCGGCACACGCTGATGACCGTCAAGAATCAAATTTTTGGCTACTTCAAAGTGATTGGACGATTGGAAGCTCGGATAATTGTTCTCAGCAGCGTCAATAACGCCTGTTTGTAATGCACTAAATACTTCTCCGTAAGCCATTGGTGTAGCGTTAGCACCAAGTGCGCTCATCAAATCAATGTTGATTTTATTTTGAATGACACGGATTTTTTGCCCTTTTACATCAGCCAAGCTAGTTAATGGCTTACGGGAGTAGAAATTACGCGCTCCTGAGCTGTAGTAGGCCAAGCCTTTCATTTTGGAGCTTTCCAAGCTGTCCAGCAACTTACTAGCGGGATCGCTCTCAAGGAATTTCCACAAATGCTGATCATTATCGAATACATAGGGCAAGCTGAACACACCATAGTTTTTATTGAATTCAGCCAAAGGTCCGCTGCTTACACGAGTGAACTCAATAGCACCCAGCTGTACCTGTTCCAGAACTGCTTTCTCTTCTCCAAGCTGGGATGCTGGAAACACATCGATTTTGATGCGCCCCTTCGTCCGTTCGTTAACAAGATCAGCAAACTTTTTATCCCCAATGACCGTCGGGTAATCGGCAGGATGTGTATCAGCCAACCGAAAGGTATACTTCTTTCCTTCGTCTTTCTTCTCTCCTCCGGCGGCATTCGAAGATGCATCTTTACTCCCGCAGCCTGCAAGCAAACCTCCTGCTATGACCAAGCTGGAAATGATGCTTACGGTTCTTGTTAACGTTTTCATTGTTTATATTACCCCTTTACTTTGTAGTTTTTTTCCTACATAGGGGGTCAAGAGTCCTCTTAACCCCAGCCTTGCCGACTCAATAGTCAATGTTTCATCATATTAGGCAGCCACATTACCAAATCAGGTATGTATGTCAGTACTAGCAAGACCACGCACATCACATAGAAAAACGGCATCATTGCTTTCGTACCCTGGCTAATTGATATTTTACCTATTGCACAGCCTACGAACAGCACCGTCCCTACAGGAGGAGTAAGCAACCCTATCCCCAGGTTCAACATCATAATTATTCCGAAGTGCACTGGATCCATTCCCAGATGAGTAACAACCGGCAATAAAATCGGCGTCATGATCAGGATCAGCGGCGCCATATCCATCGGAGCTCCCAAAATTAGTAGCAATATGTTAATAATGAGCAAAATAATAATCGGACTGTCGGAGATGCCGAGCATTAAATCTGTCACCATACCGGGGATTTTCAAGTAAGCCAATAACCAACTGAAGGCATCGGATGCGGCAATCAAGAATAAAACCATCGATACCGTACGGAATGTCTTCTTCAAAATTAGCCACATACGACTAACCGGAATATCGCGGTAAACAACAAATGTCAGGATGAATGCATACAAGCAGGCAAGCGCACCGGACTCCGTTGCAGTAAACCAGCCGGTAAAAATACCACCCAATATGATGGCTGCCGTTAACAAAGACATCACACCGTCAAGCACAATCTTGGGGACATCCTTACGCTGTATAGGGTCGCCCTTCGCATATCCCCGTTTGATTGCGTAAACATAGCTGGTTGCCATCAATGAAATACACAGAATAATACCAGGCACGATTCCCGCCAAGAACAAACTCGCAATGGATACTCCTCCACCTGCTGCCAAAGAATATAGCACAAGATTATGACTTGGCGGAACAACAACACCTTGAATAGCTGAGGATACGGTTACACCGACTGCATAATCGGTATCATACCCTTTTTTCTTCATCATAGGAATCATAACCGAACCGATAGAGGACACGTCCGCGACGGCAGATCCGGAAATATTTCCGAAAAACATACACGCCACCGAGTTAACCATCGCCAATCCGCCGCGAACTCTTCCGACAATCAATTGGGCGAAGTTGACGAGCCGCAAAGCAAGCTTCCCCTCACTCATCATATGGCCCGCCAATATAAAGAACGGGATCGTCAGCAGCGAATAGGAGCTTATCCCCTGGACCATCCGCTGGCCGACTACTGCAAGCGGTATTTCCAAATACATTACCGTCAGCAGTGTGGATAACGCCAAAGTAAGAGAAATCGGAAACCTCAGAATCATAAACAGCACAAAGCTTATGCTTAGAATCAATACGGCAATTGTTGCTTCTTCCACTAGTGCTCACCCTCTTCTATACCGTAATGCCTTTTGGTTTCAATACCGATAAACTGCAGAAACGAATATACACACACCAACACGCCTGTGATAGGCATAATCACGTAGATAACGCTATTGGGCAGCTTGGTAGCTGCGAGAGTGCTTTCATTCATCAACTCCGTAAATTCGGCTCCGGATATGACCAGATACACACCGAAGGCAAAGGTACTCGCGTAAATAACCCGATCCAACACCCAGTTCCACCTTGCCGGCAATTTACTGGTAAACGTGTCGATAGCCATGTGCAGCTTCTCTCTGAACCCGATAGCAATACCGAGAAAGGAAAACCACACTAGCAGCAACAGAGTCACCTCTTCTGACCAGAACAACACAAAATTAAACAGCTTGCGGGTCATTACCTGAACGGTTACGATCAAAATCATGGCCAGCAGCGCCAGCATCGAAAAGTTTTCGAAAAAACTGTCAATGGAAAGCGCAATACGTTTCAATGCTTTCAATTCCTTATCCTCCCTCTTGCTATATCTTGATGTAAGTGTTTTCATTTGACTGACACAGCTAATTGTAATGAATTTGTGAGAGGAACGTAACGCGATTGATTTTAGAATTTTTTGTAATTTTTTTAGGATTTTTATAAAACTTGCCGTTTTTCACACAAAAAAAAGCCTCCCCTGCTTTTCAGCAGTTATGGGAAGCTTGTACTCTTCTAGCTTGTTGGTTCTAGTCACAGCACGTTAACGAATTGGCAAAAATAAAGTGAAGGTGCTGCCCTGCCCCGCCGTGCTGGTTAATTCCAAACGTCCTCCGAGCAGTCCGGTTAATGCACGACTTATCGATAGGCCAAGGCCGGTCCCACCGTACTTGCGGCTTATAGAGCCGTCAGCCTGCTGGAACGCCTCGAATATCGGCTCCTGCATCTTATCAGGTATTCCAATGCCTGTATCCATTACTGAGAAGGCTACCCAGTCCCCGGACATCCCCTCAATCCCCGGCTCAGGCTTCCACACCTTGAGTGTTACGCTTCCGTATGCGGTAAACTTGAACGCATTGGAAAGCAAATTCCGTAAAATTTGCTGCAGACGAAGCGCATCCGTATGAATTAGAGCCGGAAGATCAGGATCCTCCTGGATTATAAATTCGAGCTCCTTCTGCTCAGCTATATGGCGAAAGCTATGCTGCATTACGTAGGTGATTTCGCTGATAATGACTTCTTCACTCAAAATCTCCATCCGTCCTGCCTCTACCTTCGATAGATCCAATATATCGTCGATCAGCCTAAGCAACTCCTGCCCTGAGGAATGAATAATGGCTGCATATTCGGCTGCCTCGGATCCTTCCTCCTGCTTATCTCCATCGATAATAAATTGAGATAGTGCAATAATGCTGTTTAAAGGGGTCCTTAGCTCATGCGACATATTAGCTAGAAATTCTGATTTATATTGAGAGGAAAGCATCAGTTGATGCGCCTTCTCCTCTAATATTTTGCGCGTTTCAATCAGCTGATCGGTTTGCTTCTGCAAAGAATCATGTGCGATTTGAACATCAGCCACTCTACGCCGTTCCAAATGAAAATCGCTGAGCATAAACACATAAAAAAAGCTTAAAAGTATGCTTGCCGGGAGGATGGCGGGAACAATTTGGCTAATATAAATTTCTTTTGGAATGGTTCCATATAAAACAACATTCACACAATTGGCGATATTGACAGCAAAAATGACAACTGTAATCTTAGCCCAGAAATTCCAATCCACTTTCTTTAGTAGCATATTTAAAACTACACACAGAACACCCAGAAGCACCATATTTAAGCAGCCTGCCCAAGCTGCGCTATTCAAACCAAACGTAAGACGGGCCGCCCCAATCCCAACACCGATAACAAGTAAGATAATGGGATTGGAATAGACTAAAGTACAAATAATTAAAGGCAGAAACCGCAAATCGAATTTAATATCGAGACCAAAATCAAAGCTATAGACCATGGTTAGCCAACCAGCACCGATGGCTAGCAATACCGAAAGGGCATATTTCAACACACCTGAAGCTTGGTGAAGCAAATATTTATGGATTAACATTGCGGTATAGGTCAATGTAGTTAGAATACTTATATTTATAATTAACACTTTGGAAAACTCCACTTACTCCTCACTCCTCTAACCAATCGATAGCTCATATCTTATGTTCATTATATCACAATGACTCTTTACCCCTGCCAGAGTCATTATACTCATACCCACTGTCACTCCTTATCCCATGCAATGACACAAGGTTGATGCCATACAGCTATTAAATTAGTACTTACTTATATGCAAAAAAAATCATTAGCCATATAAATAGCTAATGATTTTAAATACTTCATAATCATATAGGAGTCCGTCTGAATTTATTGCTATTCTTGCTAGGCCTTACCGGCTTTTGACTAACAATTCCACTGCTTGTCTCACCATTTTACTGGTGTCTCTGCCGGCTTCCTTTTCTTCAACAATACATTGCTCCAAATTTACCGCAACGATATAGGCAATCGCCTTATCGGCTGCACTTCTGACCGCGGACAGCTGGCTTACAACATCCTTGCAGTTTTGCTCTTCCTCCATCATTCGCAGTACGCCCCGAATTTGGCCTTCTACACGTTTTAATCTTTTTTTGACATCCTCATCGTATTTCATTTTAAATACCCTCCCCATTATCCATACCTGTATAGGTATATTATTGCCGATATGTTTTATAAAAACAACGTAAGGGAAGAGGAGACCACCCATTAAATAAACAAATTTACTTTAGCATCTGCGGCATCACCCAAGTAGGCTGCAACCCCAGCATATTCAATGCCATCCATTAATTCCTCCTGCTGCAAACCAAGCAGATCCATAGTCATCGTACAAGCCACCAATTTTACACCTTGCTCTTGAGCCAGTTCTATTAATTGCGGCAATGACAAAGCATTATGCTTCTTCAACACATGCTTGATCATTTTGGGCCCCATTCCGCCAAAATTCATTCGAGATAATCCAAGCTTGTTCGCGCCGCGCGGCATCATTTTGGCAAACATGCTCTCTAACCACCCCTTTTTTACCATAAGCTTCTCATCCTTACGAAGAGCGTTAAGCCCCCAAAAGGTAAAAAATAGGGTTACTTCGTGATCATAAGCAGCAGCGCCGTTTGCAATAATAAATGCAGCAATAGCTTTATCTAAGTCTCCACTAAAAAGTACGATGGTTGATTTTTCTTTAATTTCTGCCATAAAAATTTAACCCTCCATCTTTTCAACATTATAAACCCACTCAGACATGCCGGGTATGACATTAATGCTTTTGAACCCTTGCTCATTGAGCATCTGACAGGCAGCATCACTCCGACTCCCAGTACGGCAAACTACATAATATTCGCTGTTTCTGTCAAGCTGACTGATCTTAGCCTCCAGCTCGCCAAACGGGATGGATATCGCTCCTGGAATATGCCCGAATGCATATTCGGCCGGTTCCCGAACATCGAGAATTCGGAGCTTTTCTCCGGCGGCTATTTTTGCTTGAAGGTCATCATTCGTTACCGTATGAGGGTAGTTCATCTCAGCCTTGGTTATGACTGCATCGGATTTGCGAATAAAATGACGGTATACTCCACCGTCCTCTTTTAATCCTACATATTGATGGCCTGTACGGCTGGACCAGCTTTTAAGGTCTGCAACCGAGCCTTTATCTGTTGCTCGTACTTCCAATACTTCTCCGGCTTCCATTTCTTCTATCGCTTTTTTAGTTCGAACCACCGGAAGGGGACAGGCAAGTCCCTCACATTCTAAAGTACGGTTCACTTGTAATGTTGACATGAATAAAACCTCCATTTTATATAAATACTTATTGATTCCCACAGCGGCATCGGTTCTCGCAAGCTAATTATAAATCGCGCAACGATTCGGCCCAATCTCCATTTCCCGTTGTTCTTCATTCGCAGGGCTGATCTTGCCCATATTCGTCTGACGTATTTCCTGATAAGCATTCGGTTGGGGTGGCAGATTTTCAGAAACGGTTCTTCTAAATTCGGATTCGTCTTGAATGTTTAAGCCTGGATTATCTCGATACAAATCACCCAGACGCGCAGACACTTGTCCTTTATCGCCCAACTCTGTGTATTTACCAAAATGTGCAGGAAGCACCGTCAAATCATCTGCCAGCTGTTTATAACGCTTGTACAAGGTCGTTCTGAGGTCTGCAGCCCAATCCTCTGCTTTGCCAGCCAAATCAGGGCGTCCAATTGACTTGACGAATAAGATATCCCCTGTGAGCAAGTATTGATTGTCCACAATTAATGAAGAACTCCCTATCGTATGACCCGGCGAATAAATCGGCTGAATGCTGATTTGCGCATTTCCTACAATAAGCGTTTTGCCTTCCTCAAGCTTTTCATAATGGAATGTAACCTCTGTCGCATCTTTAGGCGGGAGCCAGTAAGAACCCTCTGTTTTTTCAGCTAATTGTCTACCGCCAGAAATATGGTCAGCATGAAGATGAGTATCGATAGTATGTTTAATCGTGACATTCTTTGCCTTTGCAAAATTCTCAAACACATCGGTCATACGAACTGCATCAATCACAGCAGCCTCTCCATCGGACATAACCATGTAAGACAGACAGCCTTTGCCAATACGGACAAATTGATAAATCTCCCCTCCGTCTTTTAAATCCCCAATTTTGACAGGCTCCAAATGTTCACTCCAAGATTTCATCCCACCAATTAAGTAAAAAACATTTTGTTTACCCTCCTTAACCAGCTGTTCTCCTACAAACTTGGAGGACCCTTCCTTGGCACACACAACCAGAATTACTTGATCATCCGGAATTGTATCTAAAATAGAATCAACCCCATCAAGCAATTCAAAATAGGGGGTATTCATTATATGAACATTGCTGCCTTCGATCTGCCAATCCTTAAAATCACTTTCGTTACGAACGTCCAAAATAAAAACCAATTCATTATCCAAAACTTTTTTAGCTAATGATTCCGCACTCATTCCCTGCAATTGAACTGGATCTATCATCCTGTTATTTCTCCTTCAACTATAATGTGGAAGTAAATTTTACGGCTATCGCAGTAATAACGCTGTAATACCAATCATGCCTAAGATGAATGAACCCGGGATTCAGATCATCAAGAGAGCACAAATGCTACCGCTAACTCGGCTCAATCCGCCGCACATACCCATATGGGTATGTAACGGACCAAAAAAAGAACATAATTCACATTATGTTTATTACATATACCCGTATGGGTATAAAGCCACTATAATATTAAATGGCCTTTTCGTCAAGTACACGTGATCAAACACCAAAAGCGCCAATTGCACCTCGCGGCTCTGAAGAAAAAACAGATGCAAGGTACAATTGACGCTATTTTTTGCCAAGATTATGGCTGCTTTAAACTTGTTTTTCTTGCAAAAAAGACGGCAAAATCCATATATTTGTACATACAGTCTGCGTCTGCAAAACCCGCTTCCTGCAGCCATACAATTTGCTCATTTACAGTTGCGTTAATATCCAGTTTCCGTCTCTCCTTGGCAGCCGCTATCGACTCATCGGATAATCCACTTAGTTGAATAGCCGCCTCCCATTGCTGCTTATAATATGTATCAACATAGGTCGTATTCCCCATCGCTTGATCAGCATTGACAAAAACCCCGCCATCCGACAATAGATCATAAACAGTCCGAAACAGCTTTCTTTTTCCAGGATGTGTCAGGTGATGTATGGAAAGGGACGAAATGACAAGATCATAGGTTTTGGAAAAGTCATAATTGGTATAGTCAGCAACGATGTATTCGATATTAGATGCCGGGCCGAAACGTTCACGGGCTGTCTGTAGCATGTTTTCGCTTAGATCGATTAAGGTGAACTCCGCATCCGGGTACTTGTGCTTAACGAAGGCGCTAAATAGGCCGGTTCCTGCGCCCAGATCCAAGACTCGGATTCCCGAAATAGAAAAATTCTGTACAACCGCCAATGTGGCAGCCACTCCGTAAAAATCATCGAAGCAAGGGATCAATTGCCTTCTTTGCTGATCGTACTGTTTGGCTATAGCATCAAACTGTTCTTTTACCGAGTGTCCCATTCCGATCCTTCCTTTCAACCGTTTTGTTGTTATAAGTATATAAGAATCCGAAAATAGTTATAAATATATAAAACAAATGATATCTATAGATTCATCCTATAAGCAAAACTTCATTCTCAAGTTCTTTCCCCGTATAATATAAGTTGAGCACATCAGAGTTGCATAGATGAGGGAGGTTGAGAATAAGATGGAGAATTTCGAAGCTCAACTGGAAAAGTACGCAGAACTGGCTTTAAAGGTCGGTCTGAACATACATGAGGGGCAGACACTTGTGGTGACGGCTCCTATTGCCGCGGTTGATTTTGTACGTAAAATCGCTCAAAAGGCTTACGAATCAGGAGTACTGCAGGTGCTGGTAGAATGGGATGACGAAGCGATCCGGCGAATCCGGTTTCTGCATGCCCGTGATGAATCCTTCGAACGGTTTCCTGAATGGAAAGCTGCCGGATATGCTGAAATGGCCCGTCAAGACGCCGCCTTTCTAACGGTACATGCGCCAAATCCCGAGCTGCTGCAGGGCATCGATCCCGTTAAAATCAGCTTAGCCAGCAAGACGCAAATGAACGCAATGAAGGAGCACCGAGCCTATCTACAAGCCGGCAAAGTAAGCTGGTCAATTGTATCTGTACCTACGCCGTCTTGGGCGGCCAAGGTTTTTCCTGATTTGCCGGTAGACAAAGCTATAGATAAACTGTGGGGATATATCTTCCAGGCAACGCGCTTGGATCGCGATGACCCCATCGGTGCCTGGGAAGAGCATATTAGGGAATTGCAGGAACGAGTTACTTTTCTCAACAGCAAAAACTACAGCAAGCTGTACTATACAGCCCCAGGAACCGATTTATCTATACAATTGCCGCCCGAGCATCTGTGGGTTGCAGGCGGCGTCTATAATGAACGCGGAGCTTTCTTTGTACCGAATCTCCCAACGGAAGAAGTGTTTACGCTGCCGGCAAAGGACGGCGTCAACGGCAAGGTCAGCAGCACCATGCCGCTTAATTATAACGGCAACTTGATTGACCGCTTTTCGATTACCTTTGAAAACGGACGCATTGTTGATTATAGCGCTGAACAGGGCTATGAAATACTCAAGCAGCTGATTGAAACGGACGAAGGCTCCCACTATCTAGGTGAAGTCGCTTTAGTTCCTCATGGTTCACCGATCTCTGCGATGAATGTTATCTTTTTCAACACAGGCTTCGACGAGAATGCTTCCTCTCATCTCGCCATCGGCAGCGCTTATCCGTTATGCATCAAAGAAGGCACATTGATGACTAAAGAGGAATTAGCAGCCCATGGTGCTAACAGCAGTCTGACCCATGTCGATTTCATGATCGGCTCAGGTGAACTGAACATCGATGGAGAAACCGCAGACGGTGTGCGGGAACCGCTTCTGCGCAACGGCACGTGGGTGTAATCCCGCGAGAATAAACAGAAAATCCGTATTGCCGAAATTTATCTTGTCGGCAATACGGATGGTTCAGAACAATTATTTAGTTACCCTGTTTTTTCACATATCCCATTAATCCGTGCAATGTCGTCACAAACTCATTCCCGGATAAATGCCCTAATCCTCCATAGGCACAATCCAATTCATTATACTGCTGAACCCGATCTCTACGGATACTAGGGCCGTATATAAGTACCGGCACGGGCTCCCCTGTATGCTCACCTACTTCACAAGGTGTGGAATGATCGGCAGCCAAGGCCAAATACACATTTTCAGGCAGCTGCTGAAGGATAAGGCCTACCATCCGATCGAACAGCTCGATCGCTCTTGCTTTCTCAAACGGCTCGTTATCGTGGCCCTTAATATCCGGTGCTTTGAAATGAACATATACCATGTCATTGTCAGCAATTTCTTCTATTGCCAATCTCGCTTTTAATTCGATATCCGTATCTATATTGCCTGTCATTCTGATATCCGTCACAGTTTTAAACCCGGCTAATTGAGCAACTCCTAATACGGTACTTTCGCCCGCGATGCAGCTCCCCCTAAAGTTTAGCTGCTGTACAATGGGCTCAAGCTGGGTCACCTGTCCGGCTCCCCTTGTCAAAATAAAATTAGCAGGCAGCTTTCCCTGTTCAATAAGCTCTTGATTAATAGGATGAGCCGATAGTAGGGCGTGGACCTTCTTAAGAAATAAATTTAAAAGAATGGCTGTTCTTCCAGCTTCATCGGAAGAGTCTAAAGGTTTTATCCTACAATAGGGTTTACCATCGTTCGGAGCCTTTGGATCCGAATCGCTGACTTTATCGCTCAAACCGTTTCCGCGCAGGATCAGCACAGCCCGATGTTCCGTAGCCGGCTTCACATAGGCCACTACTCCATCTTCTAGCTCCATGCCATCAATAGCCTGAGCAATCTCACTAGTATTCTCACGAATTCTTCCTGCCCGGCGATCAACAACAATTCCATTCTCATCTACCGTAGCAAAATTACAGCGAAGCACAATATCTCCCGGCTTGACATCCATACCGATTCCTAACGCTTCAATGGGTCCACGACCCGGATAATGATGAGGTTGATATCCGAATAAAATTAAATGTCCCATATCCGTTCCCACAGGAATGCCTGAACTGATCAAATCCATCATGCCTGTAATGCCTTTAGAAGCCAGGCGGTCCAGATTCGGAGTTTTTGCATATTCCAATGGGGTTCTATTATCTAATAATGGATGAGGGCGGTCCCCCAATCCGTCGGCAATTGCCACTATAGCTTTTCTGTACAGCATGGTTTCCTCCTATAAGTTCGTGTTCAAAAAGAAGGCTTTTTGAACAACTTCTATATTATAATCCCAATACTTTAAACCAGGTGAATAAAGCCAAACTGATAACGCTAGCTCCTACAAAACATGTAACGATCGCATACTTAACTTGATCAAGGACTGAGAAATAGCCTGTTCCGAAATAGATCGTATTGACCTTCGAATGAGGCGGGAGTGTGATTGTGTAGGTCATGGTCATAGCGGCAGCCAATCCAAGGGCAACCGGATCCATACCCAATGACTTGGCCAGAGCAATGAACGCTGGAATCAAGATCGTGACTCTAACCGTTTTACTCGTAAATATGAGATGGCTGTACATGCTGAGGAATATCACTACCATATAGACCAAGGCATGGTTCATTTGTTCTAAACCGAGGCCGCTAACCATATTTTTAATAATCCATTCGGCGCCCTTTGATTTATCCAGTGCGTTTCCTACGGAATATGCTCCAGCAGCGAAAATCATAAGCTCCCATTTGATGTTCGCTTCTTTCCAGGTCAGCATTCCAATACGAGGAAGCAGACATAGGAGCGCGGCAATTACAGCGGTCTGTTCGGTGCTGATTTCAAAACCAAACCAGCCCTTCTGGTAATCCCCTGTTGCCCACAGGATTACGGTTATGATAAAGATAATCGATGCTTTCTTCTCGTCCTTAGAAAAGGAACCGAGCTTCTTCAGCTCATCTTTCAGCGTCCCCATCGCATTCTCGAAATTGGCCTCTCCTTTTGTAGAGAAAAGCTTAAACCCAATGAGGAAGGTTATCAGCATAGTGACGATAGCGGTCGGCATCGAAGCCAACAGCCAATCCATATAACCGATGTGTCCGCCCGCTTGTTCGTTGATGAAACCGACGGCAATAATGTTACCCGCAGTAGCGGTCATAACTCCCGATGTAGCGATAGCATCCGCCTGGACTCCTTGAAGCATCATTACTTTCCCAAAGTTGCTTTCACCTGGAATGGCCTTATAGACTTCCAACAAAATCATGCAAATGGGCACCATCAACGTAGCTCTGGCCGTCGTTGAAGGGACGAAGAACGCCAAAATAAAGTTGATAATGATCAATACGAGCAGTGTGGTTTTCGGTGTTTTACCAAACTTGGTGACCATCCACAACGCGAACCTTCTGCCCAGATTTGACTTCATCATTGCAGAGGTAAGGACAAATGCGGAAACCATCAGCCATATGACGCCAAACCCTAATGATTCGAAAGCAACATCCTGATCTTTAACCGCTCCAATCAAAGGAAGCATCAGAATCGCCGCGATTGATGTCAAATAAATGGGGATAGGGGTCGTTATCCAAAGAATCAGAGCCCCTGTAAATACAGCTATGGATCTTTGGGCTACTGGGGTCATTCCTTCAGGTGTAGGCATAAAAAATAATAGTAAAAACACAGCTACTGCAATGGGAATCCCCCACTTTTTCATAACTTCCTCAACTCGGCTTTTTTTCTTGACCGGTGGTTCCTTGCCATCCGTTTTTAGGGTCGATAAGACCTCAGCCATCTTGTATAGCCCCCTCGCAATTAGTAATGTTTCCGCTTTCATTATATCCAGCTAAAAATCATAAAACAATTTGATTTAATTTTCGTTATCATAAGAAAACATTATAGTTTATATTCAACTTATCCTTATTCGTCTACTTTCCCTTTTCCGGGTTCTCGACAAACCTCACGTTTACAGTCGCTATAAAATATAGTCACTTTTTCCGTATCTACCGTAGCGATTTCACTTCCGCAGTACTTACACAAAATGACTCCCAACATTATTGATGAATTTTTGTAATTATCCATATTTATTAAACACTTCCTGTTTTTTATTAATAACCATGCTTAAAATATCCATCACTCTGCTGACATATCCCCATTCATTGTCATACCAAGCGAGAAGTTTAATTTGATCATCTCGAACTGCTAAAGACAGACCATCGATGACCGCAGATTTTTCACATCCTATAAAATCTATCGAAACTAACGGGGCTTCGGTATATTCAACATACCTGCTAAGGTCCCCTTTTACCGCTGACTGCAGCGCATTTCGTACATCAGCCTGCGATACCCGCCGGCTTACACCAACCGTCAAATCGACCAGTGACACATCCGGTGTAGGAACCCTTATCGATAAACCGTGGACTACAGGAGCAAGGCGGGGCATAACATCCCTCAGAGCATTTCCTACGCCAGTACTGGTTGGAACAATGGATTGTGTGCAGGCACGCGCACGGCGCAAATCCTGGTGAGGATTATCCAGATGTCTTTGGTCATTCGTATAAGAATGAATAGTAGTCACCCAGGCGTGGTTCACGTGAAACGACCGATCCAATATACTTAATACAGGTACCAAACAATTGGTAGTGCAGGAAGCGGCAGAGAGTAAAATATGTTTCATAGGATCATAGTCTTGTTGATTTACTCCCATAACTATAGTTAAATCCACCTGTTCCCCCGGTGCGGTTAGCAGTACGGCGGATGCCCCGCCAAGAAGATGCTTTTGCGCCCCCTTACGATCATTAAACTTACCTGTTGCGTCAACCGCCAAGTCGACCCCCAAGTCTTTCCACGGAATAAGTTCCGGATTCCTCTCGGACGTCACTTCTAACCGTTGACCGTTAATGAGCAAATAGTTCTCTCCTGTCTCGATGTCGGCCTCCCATGTCCTATGCACGGAATCATATTTCAATAAATGTGCGATTATATGAGTAGGATATGACGTGTTAATTGCCTTCAAATGAATAGGATGGGTATTATCTGATAATATTTTTCTAATTAATAATCGCCCGATTCTCCCCGTCCCGCTTATACCAACCCCACATTGCAAACAGCTCATCTCCAAACTGAATATTATTTGCTAAATTTATTTAACAGCTGATCCATTCTTTCGGCGACTTCTGATAACGATCTGGCGGATACGGATATTTCCCTTACAGATGAAACCTGTTGGTTAATCCGCATATCGTTATCAAGACTGGATTGGGTATTATCATCGACAACTCTGCTCACCTCCTCTGTTGCTCGCAATATGTTAACGCTTTCACGTTTCATATGCTCTAAACTTTCATACATGCCATTCACATTTTCCGTTACGTTCGTCGTTTTTGCCTGAATCATCTCTAAGACAACTATCACTTGTTCAGACTTTACAAGGCCCAAGTGCACCTTTTCAGCGGCCAGCTTCATGGCTTGTATCGCATGTTGAGTATGACTGCGAATATCCGTAATAACATCTGCAACGATTATCGTAGATTCCCCTGATCTTTCTGCTAACCTCTTCACTTCTTCCGCCACTACTGCAAAACCTTTGCCGTGTTCTCCAGCTCTGGCAGCCTCAATGGCAGCATTGAGCGCCAACAGCTTCGTTTGGGTGGCTATCTCGTTAATGGTATGGATGATCTTACTGATTTCCTCCGAGCGCTCCCCCAGTTGAAGAATGATCGACGATGTCTTATTAACCGCATCATTGGTTTCCTTCATTTGATTGACGACATTTTGTGCCGATATGCAGCCATCCTGTGAAGCCACAAGAGCTTCTTCCGACGAACGTGCAACGGTCTGACCCTTACCTTCTATAGCAGACATACCTTCGGACATGTATTTAATAGCTTCAAAAGTATGGGTAACCATTTCATTCTGCCGCTTGCTCCCCTCTGAAACCATTCTTGAGCCTTCCCGGATTTTGTCCGCCGTGAACTCTCCTTCTTCAACAGCGGCGAGCAGCTGCTCCGACGAAGCGGCAACCATCTCTGCGGTCTCACTTGCATTATGGATCAACTGACGAAGGTTATCTGTCATGGTATTGACGGATTGAGCCAGCAGACCAATTTCATCATTGTTCTTAACCTCGATACGTTCAACAGCCAGCCTCCCTTTGGAAACAAGGTCGGATACGTGTACAATTTGATTAATTGATCTGACCATATAACGAATCACGTACCATCCCAATAAAAAAACTGCAAGAAAGAGGATCAAGGCTATAAGGAGAACGGTAATTCGTGCTTCTCTGGTTATTTGATGCGCATTGTCCACCTCTTCTTTGGCTATTGAATCCATGAGGTAACGAATTTCTTTGAGCGTATTCCGTGCTTCCTCAAATTGAACATCGTAGGTTACGATTTCATTCAAAATCTTTTGCCGGTCCTTGATCGGCACCGTAGGCACCTTTTCCACCAAACCTGTCGTCTGATTTTGCCAATGATCGAACTGCCGAAAAAAATCGTCCAAATTATCGAAAACGTTCTTCCGGGTCTTCTCAGTAAGAATGCCTTCGTATTTCGCGCGGCTTTTCTCGAATATTTCCTTTCCCTCCAGCATGCGATTGCGAATATTGATCAGATTGCTTTTGTAATGCTGCATTTGCTTGTTGTATTCTTCTTCAGGCATTTCCGTAAGAACGATGGTTCTTTGGTTTAGCAGCTGTTGATATAAATCTTTATCTGCACGTAGAATAAGGGAGCTTATTTGATAACTTTCCACGTACAAAATTTGAATCAATTGCCCGGAGACATTCCCCATCGTCAATAAAGCCAATCCGGTTGACAAGGTTAATGCCAGGAATGCGATGACATACAAAGCAAACAACTTGGTACCCAGTTTCCAATTTGTAAACATCACTTTCTCCCTTTCAGCATCCCTCATTTTCATTTGCATTTTCATTATATCTTCGGTAATATTATTAAACAATTTGATTTAAATTGGATTATAATAAGAAAACATTATAGTTTTAATTTTACGAAAAGGATGGCGGAAATGAATCTAACCAAGCTGCAAACCTTTATTACCTTGTCGGAGTGCTTGAACTTCACCGAAGCAGCGGAGCAGCTTTATTGCTCGCAGCCCGCTGTCAGCATGCAAATCCAAAGTTTGGAGGAGGAGCTTGGGGTTCCGCTTTTTGACCGTATAGGAAAAAAACTGTACTTAACCAATCAAGGAAATCATTTCAAGCCCTACGCGGAGCAAATTATTAATCTGGTTCATTCTTCTAAAGAGCATATTAAGCAGCTCGAGAGCTTGGCTTTCGGAACCTTATCCTTCGGAGCGAGCAATTTTGTCGGGGTGTATCTGCTGCCTGCAATCCTCAGTGACTTTACCAAGAAACATCCCGGCATTAAAATCAACATGAATATTACATCCTCCAATCATTTGATCCATATGCTGGAGTCCAACAAAGTGGAGTTCCTGGTTGTGTCCGATAGAATAGCTATTGATCAAGCTCGTTTTCAAGCCACAACCTTTTACCAGGATGAGCTTGTTCTAATCGTAAGCCCCGAGCATCGGCTGGCCCAAAAGGAGGAAGAGTGCACCTTAGAGGAATTGGCTAATGAAACGTTGATTTTAAAACCTAATAAATCGGCTACGCGGACCTTTTTGGAAGCCAAATTTGCCGAAAACGGGTTTACTCCACCCAACTATATGGAGATAAGCAATCTGGAGGCTATCAAGCAAGGGGTCATTCATGGGCTCGGAGTATCTATTGTTTCCAACTTTGCAATCAAACAGGAAACCAAACACGGCTTGCTCGTTGAGATTCCAATAAAAGGGATAACCTTTCGAAGAGGAATCAGTTACATCTATCATCGGAGCAAACATCTTTCCCCGGCGGCTAAGGAATTCATTGCTCTGCTGGATCAACAAAACGTTTTACGTAAAAATTCGACATAGCCAACTGGCTCACCATTACATAGGTCACTTAATTATGGCTCAACTTTAAAATCAGAGCTTGACCCTCCTCCGTCCATCACTGGTCCTTACAAAATCCTGCGAACAACATACAGTTATTTTCTACCGAAGTAGCTGTAGAGAGAACAAACCTGCAAAAGTACATCAATTTCCATGGAAAACGCTCTGGTTCAGCTATGAATGAAGGAAATAAATGCACATTTGCATGAATTTTATAAGGCTTAGGGATATACCGGCCCAAAGGTTGTATAGATGCAGGTTTTCGGGAGAAGGCAATGGCAACATATTTTTATTACCACTTTTAACCTTGCTTTTAAGTTCTCTAGGCAAAGAAAAAGAAGCTTACTCAATTTCGAGCAAGCTTCTTAATGATTTACTTTTCTTCACCAGGAACATAATCAAACAACTTATCTTCACTTATTTGCAATTGATCCTCGATCAACTTCTCGTTAGCGGCATTAAATTGTGCTCGACTCATAACAGCTTCATTCTGTTGTTCACTATCAGTGCTGCCGATTTTTTCTTGATTTGTATCTTTCTGTACCACGCCGCACGCTCCTTTACCTATCGCATTAACAGTAATATGAGCAGCGGTTCCGATTTTTATGCTTAAAGCTTAGAAGCTCTCTTCAATAACCTGATGATTAAGTGGCAAACGATCCGTTGCGCGGCCTTCAACTAGCGCCTTCCCGATTGGAATAACCACCACAGGGATATATCGTTCTGGAATGTTCAATTCCTTGATTAGCGCCTCTGCATTATAACCGCCCATAGGTACACTATCATAACCTTTGGCTTTGGCAGCCAACATCAATTGCATAGCAGCAAATGAAGCATTACGGATGGCTTCATCGCGCCCAATCTGTGGATTATTCTCGTAAGCACCATTGATTTGACCAATCATCATATCACGAATTTCAGGTGTAGCTTTCTCATAAACGTCTGGAGCTACAAGGTTGGCTTGAAGATCTCCAAGTACTACGACAACAACTGACGCATCGGAGGTTTGCTGCTGATTATACGTTATAGGCAGCAGTTTGTCCTTATTAGCTTGCTCCTTTACTACAAGAAACCGCCAATGCTGCAAATTCCAAGAAGATGGAGCACTAAAAGCCAGCTCTAATATTTCATTCCACTCAGCATCCGGTATCTTAACATCACGTTGATATTTACGTACGGAATGCCTCGAAAGAATAACTTCTTCAGCAGTTAGTCCAAGTTTGGTTGTATTCATTGAGGTTCGCTCCTTTAATTATGCTTCATATTTGCTTATAATATCACATCGACTTACTTTAAACAATATACTAATTAATAGTTTGTTATTTCTGTTTTTTGTAATAAAAGCAAGATATGATACTATATCGTTTCCCGCGCTGCACTTTAAAAAGCATGTGAATGGATGGCATATTTCCCTCTATTTCTCCATTTATGTACATAGAGCAGCAAGAGCGTGCATAAAGATCGCATGTTTTTCACAAGTTAATAAAGTTGGCACATAAAAGGGTTTTTGAAGCGCAATTACATAACATCCATCAGGAGGTTTTAAAGTAATGTCTTCCACCTATCCATCCTATCAGCAATTCCAGCAGGACCAACAGATGATGCAATTCCAACAGGCTCAACAAGCCCAACAAGCATTGAACGCTTCAGGTTTAAGCACGTTTACACAAAATGTGCGGCAAGCCCAACAGCAGTTAATGCAAGTGCAGCAGGATCTGCAGCAAGCGCAATCTCAAATTGACATTCAACTGGATGCTCAAAAACGCCGTCTACTCGAGACACAACAACATGTAGAGCAAGTAATTCAGCAAATGAACAGCTTTGTCCAGGCTTCGCAAGTACAGCCTCAGTCACAGCCTACAACTTTTTTTCGTCAAAACTAGATTCTAATTGCATCAATTCTCCTCTGTCAGAAAGAGGTTCAGCACAGCAAAAAGAGACATCTCTGAGGCATGAGCCTCGTAAGATGTCTCTTTACTTTATCCCGTTCAACGAACTAAAAAAACTATTTGCCTCGCTGCTGCACCACATGAGTTAATTCATGGGCCAACAGCTCTTGTCCTTGAGGACTGGATGGATCGTATTTCCCGTTGGAGAAAAATACATCATTCCCCTGTGTGAAAGCTTGTGCCCCAATTTCCTCATTAAGTTTACCCGATTCCGCATCATTATGAATGGAAACATCACTAAAATCAGCCCCCATTGCTTGCTCCATACCGGATCTCGTCTTCGAATCCATTTGCGAACCTGCTCCGCTTTTGGCTTGTATGCGCTGCTCAACCGAAGGTGTCACATCGAACCCGCCTCCAGCCTCTGGCTTCATTTGCAGCTCTTCCGATTCTTCCTCCGGAAGCTCCATTCGCTGAATCGAATCTGTCGCCGGCTTCATTTGCAGCTCTTCCGACTCTTCCTCCGGAAGCTCCATTCGCTGAATCGTCTCTGCCGCCGGCTTCATTTGCAGCTCTTCCGACTCTTCCTCCGGAAGCTCCATTCGCTGAATCGTCTCTGCCGCCGGCTTCATTTGCAGCTCTTCCGATTCTTCCTCCGGAAGCTCCATTCGCTGAATTGACTCTGCCGCCGGCTTCATTTGCAGCTCTTCCGACTCTTCCTCAGGAAGCTCCATTCGCTGAATCGTCTCTGCCGCCGGCTTCATTTGCAGCTCTTCCGACTCTTCCTCCGGAAGCTCCATTCGCTGAATCGTCTCTGCCGCCGGCTTCATTTGCAGCTCTTCCGATTCTTCCTCCGGAAGCTCCATTCGCTGAATCGTCTCTGCCGCTGGCTTCATTTGCAGCTCTTCCGACTCTTCCTCCGGAAGCTCCATTCGCTGAATCGACTCGACCGCCGGTTTCATTTGCAGCTCTTCCGACTCTTCCTCCGGAAGCTCCATTCGCTGAATCGACTCGGCCGGTTTCATTTGCAGCTCTTCGGATTCTTCCTCCGACTGCTCCATTCGCTGAACCGAATCCGTTGCCGGCTTCGTTTGCAGCTGCTGCACGACCTGGCTAGCTACCTTATCCGCTTCCTGCTCGTACTTATCGCCTACAGGTCCAACGGCCATCTTCGTTTGAATCGGAAATCGGCTGCCAACACTATGGTCCTGCGAACCGGAGATCATTCTCTGTACACCACGGTTACCGATGGTTCCTTGCAAATTCATCATACTAGCGGCGGTTAGTTGCTGCCCATTATGTGGTGAATGAATCGCGTTGGAAGCAGACTTTGCTGCGTTCGCTCTTCTCTGTACATTAGCCATAGCGGATGATTTGCCATTTTGTCGTGATTGATGGATGGGCATGCTGTACCTCCTGGATAAACTTATATCAAACAATACTTCGCATCTCGTAATCTAGTATTACTAATATATCATATTGTTGATAGGCAGAATATCCCAAACGGAGAAAATCATTCTCTGCTCCATATCTTCCTATCCAATCCGATTATGTTCTATTAAAAGCATCGCGATATCATCGGATTGCAATGCTCCATTCGTAAACTGGTCGACATCGTTCAAAATCCGCTCCATTAGTTCTTGTACAGAAAGACCAGATTCGCCTTCCGCTGCAAGCTTACCGCCTAATACATCGTATAATCTCGCTGTACCGTACTGCCGAAGCTGTGAATCCTCAGCTTCGGTGATTCCGTCCGTATACAGGACAATGGTCTCACCCGCTTCGAGCATAACCGTATTGTCGGCATATATCCGATCATCCATTACGCCAAGCGGTACGCCCTTGATTCCTCTAAGCGGTTCGACAGCTCCGTTGCTTCGGATTATATAAGGCGTACAGTGTCCGCCGTCACTATACTCAAGCTTCCCGGTTTGCATGTCCAATACCCCGCAAAAAATCGTCGCGAACATCGCTGACTCATCCTTGTACAGTTCATTATTGACCTCGGTCAGCAGCTGCCCCGGCGTCATGTCCGGCGTCATCTTTCCTTTGATGAGCGTCATCGTTACAGCCATAAAGAGCGCCGCAGGAATCCCTTTGTCCGATACGTCCCCTAATGTGAAGAAAAGCTTCGAGTTGTCCAGTGTAAAGTAATCATAGAAATCACCGCCCACCTCGCGAGCGGGACGGATAACGGAACGGACCTTAGCCGGAATTTCTTGCTGCTCCTCTGACAATAAGGACACTTCACCAGCCGCTACCGCTTCTACGTCAAGCTCTTCCGCCTGAAGCTCCCCTAATCCGCCCATCTGAATAGGAACGGATCTCCTTGATGACACCCCGCGAGGCAAGAAACCCATCTGGATATCGCGTGCAATTCTCAGCTCGCTCTCCATTCGTTCCTTGGCCGCGACCGTATCGCTTAGAGCCCTGAGCGATTTCTCCAAAGCATCGTACAGCATGGCATTTTCCAAGGAAACCGCCGTTGGCGAAGCAATAGACTGCAGCAGTCTCAGATCCTTGTCGCTGAAATGCTTGCCATTCCGTTTGTTCAACACCTGCAGCACGCCAATGATGGCTCCCTTGCTTGTTACGGGCACGCACATCAAGCTTCGCGTGGGATAGTCCACACGATTGGCTACCTTCGAAGACCAGCGCGAGTCGCGAGATGCATCATCTATCTTCACCGATTCTCCTGTTTGTGCCACCCATCCGGCAATCCCTTCCCCCATGGTCAGACGAATTTCGCGGATTTCATCGCCTTTTTCCCCAAGTGCAACCTCGAAAAATAACTCTCCCGTTTCAGGGTCGACCAATATAACAGAGGATGCCTCAGCATCGGTTACCAGGGAAGCTGTATCCATAATCTTTTTCAGCAGGTCCTGCTTAAGAATTGTCGAGTTGATCTCTAGGCTGACTTCAAATAACTGATGCGTCCTCCGCAGCTCCGTCGTTGCCTCACGCCGCTTCCATTCCACAGCCGCCACAACGAGCAGCAAGAGCACGACTGCCAACAACCACCCTAATGGAATATCGCCCATCTTCCTTCACCTGCCTCCCGGCTCCCACTATTCCGTATTATCCAATTGCGCTCAGCGCTTCAGCCTCTGTCCCATAAATCGTAAAAATAGTGCTGAACCCCGATATATCAAATACTTCTTTTACATTATCGGTCATTTGTGCCAGAGCCAAGCTGCCCTTCAATGCTTTTAATTTTTTGGCTGCAACAAGCAGAATACGCAGCCCCGCACTACTCACATAGTCCAGCTGAGCCAGCCCAAAAACAAATCGGGTATTCCCCTGTTCAATCATCTTAAGAAAACAGGCTTCGAGGATTCCCGATGTATTGGCATCCAGCCTCCCTTGAATATCCAGCACCACAACACCGTTAACTATTCGTTCCATTACATTCATGCTGTCCCCTCCGTCTCTAAGGGCCGCTGCCCTATTTTTCTCAAACGAATCGTATTTCTTTCCCCAATCCGCTCATATACAACCTCATCCATCACTTCTCTTACAAAATGAATCCCCAGACCGCCAATCGCCCGTTCATCTATACCCAATGTTATATCAGCTGCTGCCAGGGACAATGGATCAAAAGCAATACCGTCATCTGTGATCAACAGCTCAATATCATCCCCATCTACAGTCAAGTGAACTTCAATTATATGCTCCTCAGGCTCTTCAACAGCCCCATACCCATATAAAATTGTATTCGTAATTAGCTCATCGCAGACAAGATTCAAATGAAATAACATTTTCGGATCGATAGACAAGGGCCCTGACCATTCGATAAACCAATCTCGCAGCCGAATAAGCTCCGCCAGATCATTTCTCAGCTCCATACTGACTTGCTTGTTCATGCGATCCCTCCCCGCTTCACATTACCGTTATCCCATCTTGGTCAGCATCGATTCGAGCAGACGCACCCGGGCACTCGAAGCATGCAATAGGCCGATGCCAATCTCCGGATACAAACGAACCAATCTCTCTAAATTATCCCCGCGTAATGAAAGCACCCGAACTTCATCGAATATCACTTGCGCAGTAATAGAAGATTTGGCCTGATCCAACGCCGTTGTATCGCCAATTGCCTGCTTGGGGCCCAGAACGCCGAGCGTGCTCTCCAAGCCGTTAGAGGAAACACTGCTCAGCTCCACGTTGCCTTCGATAATCAAATGCATACTCGAGTTGGTCTCCCCTTGCCGCAGCAAAAAGGTCTGATCGGGGTACACTTCCTCCTGAGTAATGCCTGCAATAAGTCCAAGCTCGTCGACCGATACGTCAGAGAATAAGGATACCTGCTTAAGAAAAATAACTTTATCCAGCATCGACAACAGCTTCTGATCATTCGCCATCTCGTCTTGCACCTCTCTGTCTAAAGCATGTGCCGCAATACTTCGCAGCCAATCATCCGACCAATGACAAGCCTGCTCCAGTACGACCCTTGGATCCTCTAGCGCATCTGCCTCGGCCTCGTTGCCGTTCCTCAGCATATCTAGAAGCGCGTAAGCAAGCTTTCGGTCACCGAGTCCTTCAGCCAGCACTTCCAAACCGTTCTCGCGAATCTCTTCATTCTCATCCTGTACCGTTTCCCGCACAGTGGCTACTACACGCTCATCCGCGAGCTTCGACAGAACCGACCATGCCGCATCGCATAGCGCGATCCGAATTTCCTTATAGCGCTGACCTGCCAAATCGGCCAGACCTTCTATACCTAACGCGCCAATGGCAGAGGATAGCTCCTTCTCCCTGCTTGAGTCCTGCATCCGCTTCACGCACGACTCCACTAGAATCTGCCGGATCTGCGATTCTGGAAGCAACTCCGAGAGAGCAGCCACGCAAGCATCCCATATGAGCGGATGAGGGTTTTGAAGGCCCTCCATCAGAGCTGCGATTCCAATACTACCCATATCGATCAAGCCTTGAACGATTGTTTTGCGCAGCTCCTGATCCGCTCTAGGATACATTAATAATAAGGATCCAATGGATGCATCATGCTTCAGCTTACCTAAGCAATGAACCGCCGCCACCTTGACTGCAGGTCGATGGTCATCCAGAAGCGACAGGACCCAATCCGTGTACGAATAGAGCTTCAAATCAGCTATAACGCCACAGCCATAAACCGCCCACTCACCGCCGGTATCCAGCAGCTTAATAATCGCCTCATCACAGGCCGGATAGCTTTCCTCGCTCTGCAGCGCATAGATTGCTCTAATCCCTTCTGCTACCACCTGAGGATGAGAATCCAGAAGCTTCATGCGGATAAAATAATGCGATTGGCTTTTTAGATGCTCAGCCTTCGCAATTAGCTTGACGCATTCCACACGTACGCCAGGCTCCTCGTCTTCGAGGAACGAAGCCACCTGAACGAGCTCCTGAAGTGTAGCTCCCTGCAGGTTCATCGCACGCAAAGCTGCAATGCGGATACGCGGATTCTTATCGCGGATTAACTCGACAAGCCGAGGGAGGAACGAGGAATCCTTCGCCTTGCTGATCATCTCCAACGCCAATTCACGGACGTGATCGTTAGGGTCGTCGAGATGTTCAAGCACCCCCTGAAGCACTTTGGTATTGCGCATCCCCCCGAGAAAGGAGGCCGCCATATCGGACAAATCGGTGTGGAACGACTGAACACTTCTGACCAACTCTTTAATGTACAAATTACGTCCGAACCAAGCTACGACTACCAACAATGCAGCAAGGGCGACCCCGATAATCGCTTGCAGCTGAATCTCCAGCACACCCTCCGAATGGAGCAAGGACAGCAGCGCCCCAAGCAAAATACCTCCGGAAGCGGCTATACCCTGAGCTACATAACGAACTCCATCTCGTTGCGAAATCGGCAGCATTTTGAAAAACAATTGATAGCAAGGCTCCGCCGTATAATACAGCAGAATATAAAAAATCGCGTAAGCTCCTGACACAGCAGCAAGCCCGAGGGGAGTGTCAAGGAATAAAGCGGAAATTCCGAATCCGCCAATAAACACTATTGCGATCCCCAGCAGCATATTGCTTGCACCCAACCAGTTCATCAATCTTCCAACGAAGGTTTGCAGCAGGAGGGCGACCGTGAATTGAATCGTAATAATCATACCGTAATAAGCTGTTAAGTCACGTTCATTGGGATAAGCTTGCTGCGTTGTGGTGAAATACTGGTACTCCATCAAAAAGTATAAGGCAGGCATCAAGGTCATGAGTGCCACAGCACAGATCAGAAACGGATTGCGCACCATCTGCCTAATATAAGTTCCTGACGTTGCACCAGGGTCCAATGCCGCAGCCGTCTCCAATGCACCCGATCTGACTTCGTTTTTAATCGTAAGCGGGGCCAAATATTGTGCGATCGCTTTGCGGAAATTCCATAATCCCAGCAGCAAAAAGCAAGGAGAAAGTAAGTATACCGCTTCCGTTCCCCAATAGTGTGTGACCTGCTGAGCAATAAAACCGGCTGTAATACCGCCCACCATCGCAGCGCCAACAAAGATAGGCATCACACGTTTGGCTTGCTGTGTCGGGCACAAGTCAAACGCTGTGCTCCATAACAGCAAGGTCAGCTGGCGCACAACGAAGTTGGAACAAATAAATAAAATCGGATAATAATACCTATAGTCAATTTCCCCCAGCTTGAATCCCAAGAGAATGAACCCATTGATCAGCAGCAAGCCTGTCATCATAACATACAACGTTCGCATCAGCTTGGCTTTTGGCAGCTTTTCCGCCAGCTTTGCCAATAACCAGCCCTCCAAAGGCATAATTATCGCTTCCGCAATATAGACGAATGGTAAAAACTGCACTCCGAACCGTTGATTAAACAGAGCCATAAACGCTGTATAATTGAGCAGCTCAGCAATACCGCCGCAATAAAACACCGGAAGCATAACCCACAGCTTACGCAAGTCCTCCGCACGCAGCCCAAGCAATCGAATTATCGTACTCATAACAACCATCAAGTCCTGTCTATGTAAAATATCCCGCCGAGGATAAACGGCTCCGCTGTCCTGCAAGAACGAGCGCATTTGTCTGGGTTGACGCCAACTAAAGCTTTTTCAAAAAGGCCATCCGGCCCTCGCCCTCATAATAATAATCAGGGTAACTGCCTATGTGCTTAAAACCCCGCTCATGAAAAATTCGCCGAATCGTGCTGTACTCCTCCAAGTCACAGGTATAGGTTAGTATATAACGCCCTTTCTGCGACTTCACAAATTCCAAAAGTGTTTCATAGAGCCTATTTGCAATCCCGCGCTTTCTGTAATCTTTACGTACCACAATGTAATCCCACAAATACCCACCTGTTTTATGCTCATTTTCGGTGACGCTTATGGCACCAACGATTTCACCTTCCTCGTTTTCCACATACCAATGCTGATGTGTTTGCAGTCCCAAGCTTTCCAGAGGCTTATTGCGAAAGTGTTCCATCTCTCCGGGTGTATGACGCTGATCGTCAAACGATTGCTCCGAAAGGAAAAACTGACTGACCCGTTGTGCCTCTCTTTCCGTTTTCATAGCTATAATGTTAATTTCATTCATGGCTTACTCCCCCGTCTTACCTCGAGCTTAGGACACGGACAATGTGCCGTTCCATTCTTCTGTGGTACCGTTCTGGAAATATTCATCACATAAATAGAAATATAGCTTTGCGGCTTTGTCTTGACGGTTGATCTTGATGACCTGCACGAAAGCTTCTCTTGCGTCATAAAAGCGGCCTACCTGATACAGCACTACCGCTTGCTCAAACAACGCTTTTGTTTTTTCCTTCAAAGCTCTGGCTGTATCCGATTCTCCATGGTACACATCGAATACTTGCAGCGGCTCCTCCTTGCCTTCCACCCTAATCAATCCAAGGCTGCGATACTGAAATATACTGCGGTCACTGAGCGATTGAATAATAAAATCAGAAACTAGAATGGAAGCTCCCAATGGCTCAGTCAGTCTCTCCAGCTCATTGGCCAGATTGACATCATCCGAGATAACATTCCCCTCCAGCCGCTGCTCCTCCCCGATAATTCCAAGCCGAAGAGGGCCCTTATGCAGCCCGATACCAATATCGATAGGCCGGTACCCGGAATGAGCACGATGTACATTGTACAGATCCAATTCCTTTCTCATTCCGATGCAAGAAAGCAGCGCTTGCTCCACAGCGTTAGGAAAGAGCGCCATAAAGCCCGCTCCCGCATATTTATTGATCAGCCCATCATGATTGCGGACATAAGGACCAAAACGATTCAAAAACGAGTTAATAAAATTGAAATTTTCCTCAGGTGTCAACTTCTTCGATAGTAAATAGAAGGACCGTATATTAACAATTAATATACTCATCTCCTGCTCAACTTGATCGCCAAGCCGAACTTCCAGAATGCTGTCCTTATCCAAATATTTCAGAAACTGCTGCGGCACAAAACGGTAATAGGCTTCGCTTACCCGTGTCACCTTGGCAATGTAACCGCGAATATGCTCTGCCATCATATTGAAGCTGTCTCCCAGATCAGAAACCTCGTCGCGGGTTCGAATATCAACAACCGTATCCCAATTGCCTTGGGAAATAGCGATTGCGCTGCTGCGCAGCTTGCGTATCGATGAAAGCATCAGATAGGTCATCAGCATAAAAATACATAGCAATATTAACGTAATCACAGCGATATTCTGAATGATGTTACGAAGCAGCTCACGTCTGTGCTGAAGAATACCTTCCATGTTTTTACTTGTTTCGAAGAGACCGACAATTTTGCCTGAGCTATTATAAATGGGCCCCAATGCATAAATCCAGAAGCCGGTTTCATCCTGCCATTGGTCCGTAGCAATCTTACCTTGCTTAACTACCTCCTGGTTCTTCTCCGTCTGCGGGAACGGGTTGAACATGTTGACGTCGTCCGCATCCTCTATGATCCGATAAATAACGCCATTCTCATATTTATAGAGTGCTTTGTAAAAGCCTCTGTTTCCACTTTCATCGCTTCCTTCGAAAACAGAGTCCATTTTTTGACGAAACGATTTGTAATCGCTGCTCATATACTCCAGTGGAGAGCTCATCTTCTCCAGCTTGTCGCCATCGATCAAATTCCGGCCATTACGCGCCAGCAAAGAAAGCTCATGAATCGTTTCATCCTCAAGCTTTTGGGAAAAGTTCGTATAAATAAAATAGGAGAGCAGAACCATTGAAGCAACGATGACCGGTACAAAAACAATGATCTGCTTGAGCATGAGCGAGATTCTTCGGTTCATTATGTTGAAATAGAGCAATTTGACCGCAAAAGCAAACAGCAGCAGCCCAACTACCGCTAAAGCCCAAACGAACCACTTATGCCCCATGGCCTCCGTAGAATACGTTCCTCCGGTTATCTTTCCAATAATCGTTCCATCCGGGCTTTGGTGCAATATCATTCCCTCATGTACCTCAAGCAAGCTATCGTCCGCACCAAGAGCAATCGTCGGCATAACGTCTGAGGAAATTTCCATACCTTGCTGCTTGGCTGTTTCTTTGGTTAGCAGCGCCTCCACGATATACGGATTGGCAGGATCTATCCGACTGATTGTTTCTCCGTAGTAATCTATATAAACCAAACGGCCTTTTCGATCCAAATTAAGCTTCTCCGGAAAATTTCTATACGAGCGGTCTATGCCAGGTAAAGGATAAATAAGCTCGTAGCGTCCGCCTTCCTGCATGCGATAAATTTCCCCGCTTCGGGCGGAAACATAGATCTGACCCACGGTTGTTCCTGCAACTCCAGCCAAATACTTCCCTTCGGGGAGCTTGGCGGTAAAGACAGCTCTAGGTTCTGTACTGCCGGCAGCGGCTTGATAAAGTTTAGTTTCATTAAAATCATCCACAAAAAATGACAATACATCGCCTTGAACCTTCAGTGATTTCAGGCTGCCTATACGATACCTTTTGCGCTCGGACTCACTGTAGTCTTTGCGAAAGAAAGCCTGATCTTGTTGCCCTTCCGGTGTAAAGCGGATAATCTGCTCCGATCTGACAGTTAGGCCATAAGAATCAAGCGTCGTTTTGACCGTATACAGGTTGCCCTGTTTATCTGCCGCAAGCTCGTTAAAATGGTAGATTTCACCGCCGGTATCGTTCGTGCTCACGGTATAAATAACATTTCCAGAGGAATTCAGCTTAACTATCGATTTCTTGGAGTTGTCGATCACATAGAGATTGTTCTCCTCGTCGAGAAGCGCATTGGATACACTCCCGAACGGCAAATCCTTACGAAAAGGAGAGCTGGTTAGCGTACCCTTGTTTAAATACACATAATATCCTGCCCCGGCAGCCAGTATTAGCACGAGCAGTAAAACCGCTATATACTTCTTCATCGTTCTCTCATCGCCTCATTTTCGCAAGCTCGTAAAGTCCGTTTACAAACAGTCCGCTTCGCGGGTTGATTTCCCCACTGAGTCCAGGCTCCCGATGTTAGTCTGCTTACGCAAACTACTAGCTGTTAAATCTTATTGGGAAGAAACCAGGATCGTCCTCGTCCCCTCGTCCCAATGCACCCCAAGTCCTATCGTCTCAGCAATAAAACGAAGTGGAACAAACGTCCTTCCCGCAATTAAAACGGGTGCCGTGTCCAAGGATACGGCTTCACCATCCACATAACCAGTAGTACTGTCTATTGTACATACAATCATTGCACCTTCATGACTGATAGTGACAGTACGAGCAGCCTCATCATAGATTACAACGGCTCCAAATGCCTCAGAAACCGGCCTTATCGGCAAAAAGGTCTTTCCATTTATTATAGCAGGAGGGACCTCAAAGAGAATCGACAAATCCGGAGAAATTACATTTTCAACCGGAAAAATTTGCATTGAATCGCCGTAGGCTTGCTTCATCTCCGCAGCGGCTTCACTCAACAGCACCAACTGCTCTTTCGAGTATTTCTCAAGCTCAACGCTCTTAATCTGTTCCAAAATTTGCTTGCTTTCTTGAGCCAGCACGCCTTGAACCGCTTCAGGAAGCAATGCATTAACCTGCTGCTCCCCGTCCAGCAATTGAGAAGGCAGCTGCATAATCGCGTCCAATTGCATGAACAGCGCTTCCTTCTGCGCAGACAGCACCGCATTATCGAGTGATGCTATTGAATTCAGAAGCTGCTCAGCCCGCTGCATGTCCTTCTGCTTCTGCGCTTCCGCCACAGCTGCTTGCAGCTTGGCCTTCGCCTCCTGCAGCGCAGCTACGCTCTCGTCACGGCCGCTCTCCAGCAGCGCGAGCTGCACGGCCGCTTCGGCCAGCTGCGCGGCCAGCGAAGACGCAGCTGCGGCATCGCCCGCAGCGAGCGCTTGCTGCAGCAGTTGCTTGCGCTGCTCGACTACAGCGGCGCTCGCGCCACTGCCCGCTCCGCCTGCGGCGCCTCCACTTGCGCCACTGCCCACTCCGCCTGCGCTGCCTCCGCTTGCGCCACTGCCCGCTCCACCTGCGGCTCCTCCGCTCGCGCCATTGCCTGCTCCGCCTGCGCTGCCTCCGCTTGCGCCACTGCCCGCTCCACCTGCGGTGCCTCCGCTCGCGCCACTGCCTGCTCCGCCTGCGACGCCTCCGCTTGCGCCACTGCCCGCTCCGCCTGCGGTGCCTCCGCTCGCGCCACTGCCTGCTCCCGCTTCCGCCTCCAGCTGCTTCAGCAGCGCTTCCGGGTTATGCACCAGCGCAATCTGCTGAAGCGCTGCCTGTTGGTCACCGGCTTGCAACGCCTGCATCAGTACCAGCTGCGCTTCTGCATCCTTCAGCTCAATAGATAAGCGAGCAATGTCCGCACCTTTATTCGCCGCCACCGCCTCTTCCTTGGCCAGCTTTAACCGCTCTGTATCTTTTTTAAGAGCCTCAACTTCTTGAGCTATCTGCGAAGCAGTGAGCAGCGGCGCTATTAGGCCAGACTCACTAAGCTCAACAGTCAGCTTAAGTGCTGCTATCTTCTCAGGAGCAACCACTGCCGATCCATTGGGATCCTCCATAGCTTTCAAGTCCATAGCATTTTCGTTGGAAACCCAAGTTCCTCCCGACAATTCCGATTTATAGAACACACCCTGTCCCGATGCTGCCATTGTAGCTTTGGCTGTATTATACAATTCAGGTGTCAGGGCTTCCACAGGAATACGATAAGTGCCAATAATCAAGGTTCCTTCCGGCGCTTCGCCCTTCTCAACCTCTACATTTGGCTTGGCTGAAGCTTGAGCAGCTTCCTTCACAGCAGGAAGTGCCGCTAATTCCCCCGGCTTATCAAAGGCTATCGTACCCGATGTCCCATTACCTGTAAGGGCACCTTCGGCGACAACCTCTTTTTTCTTAAACAGCACCACCTTCAAGCTTTCCGGCTGGCTGAACATGACGCTTAAATGCCTCACCGGTTTCTTGATCGGCTTCTTTTTGCCAATTGGCTTCCCTTCAGCAGTAAAGATCGCAAAGTCAGTTGCCTCCAGCCCTTTATCCGCTTGTATGGTGAAATCACTCATCAGCTCGCCAACTGACGGCTTCAATTCCCATTTGCCCGCAGGGCCTTTCTTTTCCGGTTGAGGCGGCTTGATTTTGGCCAAACCATCATCAATCTCACGATATGGCAAAATACCTTCTTTATACGTCAGCTCCACCTCACCGCCCGAATCGAAATTCAGCTTGCCCAAGGCCAGCTTATAGCTGATCCAGCTTGAGGTAACGGCTTGCTCCGCTTGCTCTTTCGCTTCTATAAGCTTCTGCAGCTCATCTGTCTTCAGAAGTCCGAGCTTCAGTTTCTTAATAGCTTCCTCAACCCCGTCTGCTGCTTTATCTCTAACGCGCAATGATTGGGCATAGGCTTCCTCCGCGCCCTTCGCGTCCAAATACGACTGCCTGATCGCTAAAATCACGTTTTTCCGGCTTTCTTTTTCCTTCAAAACAGCTTTGTTCTGATCCATCATCGAGATCGGCAGCGACTGCCGAATATCATCGAAATACCTTAATCCGTCATATTCCCCCTGAAGCAAAATTTTAGGAAGCGGAATAATGCCAAGCCATACCCACCCTTGCCAATCCGTACCTATTTTCTCCAATGTCACATCATAGTTGGCCATAAACAGGTCATAATCCATATCCTTCATTTGGTACATGCTCTCAATGACTTTCATCCGAGCTTCACCAAACTTTGCACTATACAGCATTCGGTTTGTATTGAACTTCTCCTCAGCCAGCTTGCGTTCCTCTCGGTCCTGAAGCAGCCCCAGATTCGTCTTTTCAGCACCCGAAGTATATTTCTCCAGCATTGCTTGGTTCAAATTGGCATAGTCCTGGATGTAGGAAAGCGTCACACCCGACTCCAGATCCAGTCCTACCTTCTCTCCAAGCGCAAGTCGGGTCGATTTATAGGACAGCTGTGCTTGCTTCAGCTCCGATGCTGCTTGCTCCAAAGCTTTGTCCGCCTGCTCCCGAGCCGCTTGATCCGCTAATCCCAGCTTTTGCATTGTTTTAACGCCATCCAACGCTTTTTTGGCTGCGTCCAGCTTCTTCTGCGACACCGCTTCAGCAAGCATGCCTTGCACTGCATTCCAATACAGCTTCTCCATGTCATTCTGAACCGATCGCGTCTTATTCTTGAGCGTCTCCTCAGCAATAAGCAGCTGTTTGCGCGCCTCAGGAATTTTCAGACGAATCTGCAAATCCTTGCTTAAGTTTCTTGGCTTGGCAAACAGACTTGAATCCTTGGCTTCCTCACTCTTTATTGCGTACTGCGCTTGGGTGAGCTCCACTTTCTTCTTGGTAACTTCCGACTTCGCTTCTCGAATGTCTTGACTGTTCTTAATACCCAACTGTACGGCATCCTTAAGCGGCAGCTCCCTTACCTTATCACCAGGAGCAGCCGACACCAAACCAACCAACATATGATTCAGTAATAGGAGCAGCACCAGACAGCGTCCGACACCTTTTGCGACATCCAAAGCAAATCCCTCCGAGTCCCATTTTCATAGTTTAATAGTACAATACTTGTAGGCATATCGCATCCTCTTTTTGGAAAATTAACACGAATACGGACGAATTAGGTCTTTAAAAGGATTTTATTGCCGCATTGGGTATTTTTTAGTACTATTAAATTAATTGTTTCTACTATATGTCCGCTTTTACATACGACTCGCTCTGAAGCTGGAAGGCTGATTATAACTCATATATTTAGGACTAAAGGGAGGTGCTTTCGATGGGAATGGTTGTTTGTGGAGGCGCTATGATTCAATGTAGCTTCGGCGCTGCACCTGGTACCTTGAACGTGCTTCCTATGAACCTCGTCATGACCTCTATGCCGATAGCTAATATTATGGATAATAAGCCAATAATGAACATTACACCGTTTGGCATGTGCAACTCTCCTTCCAACCCAACCGTTGCCGCAGCAACAGCAGCTGCCTTCGGTGTGCTCACTCCCATGCCCTGCGTACCTGTCACAGCTGCCCCATGGGCGCCCGGTTCGCCTACTGTCCTTATTGCCAATATGCCCGCGCTCAACAATAGCTCCAAGTGTATGTGCAACTGGGGCGGCGTCATCCAGATCGCAAATCCGGGTCAAGCCACAATCCAAGTGCCATAAGCTAAATTTGCTGCGGCTTTCTGTTTTTCAGGTGTCCCATGTCCTGCGGCATGCGGGCGATTTTGTAAGCGGGAGTGAGAACGTCGATGAATGGATTCGTAAAAAATGTCGAAGCTGTTTTTAGGCCGGTTTTGTCGCCTATAATAACCAAGCTGCTTAAACCGCTGCAAGACGCGAAAAAGCTGCCCGGGATCATCATCAAAAAATTCCAGGACATATTGAAGCGCATGCTTGTGGCCAAAGAAACCTCTCTTCGCAATTATGTGCTTATTGGCCAGTACTATGTTTCCAAGAGACTGCTGCTGTTTATTGCGCTTGTCATTTTGGTGCTCGCTTATTTCATATTTATCAAGCCCCCTGCTATGGTTAACAAATTCTTCAATCGGGTACCTGTCCTTCAGGAGAATACTTCCAAAAGCTTAACTTACTCAGGAACCGCTAAAGTAGTCGATGAGCAAAGCGCCTCCAAGTATGAGGGTGATTTGGTCGAAGGTTTGTTTACAGGAAAAGGCAAGCTGTATGGCAAGCAAGGTATCGTACTGTATGACGGCGAGTTGGATAAGGGTCAAAAAAATGGAGCAGGCACCTTGAACGATGAACAAGGCAGACTGCTGTATAAAGGCCAGTTTCTCGGGGATGCCTATAACGGTCAAGGAACTCTCTATGCAGCAGATAAAAAGGTCAGCTACATCGGCGAGTTTCAAAATGGCCAATTCGGCGGGGCTGGCAAGCTGTACTACCCTAATGGGGCGCTTCAATACGACGGGGCTTTCAACGCAGGCCGCTACAGCGGCGCAGGAAAGCTGTTCGATGCAACAGGAACACTGCTGTACGAAGGAGAATTTGCCGCAAACGAGTATAATGGGGCCGGCAAGCTGTACACCAGCAAAGGCATACTACTCTATGACGGCCAGTTTAAAAATGGCAGATTCTCCGGGGAAGGCTCGGAATTTTACGACACAGGCTTATTGAAATATAAAGGGCTTTTTGCAGCGGGCATGTACAACGGAGAAGGCACCGCCTTCAGCGACAAAGGAACGGCCGTATACAAAGGCTCTTTCTTGAACGGTGTGTACCAAGGTGCAGGAGAAGCGATGGACGGTACAGGGAAGCTCGTCTACAAAGGCGAATTCAAAAACGGCGTTTACGAGGGCATAGGCACTTTATTCGATGCCGACGGCGCCCCGCTGTTGAAGTCGTTCTTCGCAGGCGGCGCAGTTAGCCTGCAAAGCTTCATCGGGCTGTCCAGCAAAAAGCTCGAAGACCTGCTGGGCAAGCCTGGCGAGGTCACCATGCTGGGCCTGCCAGATCCATTGGCGCAGCTTGCCGTACCGGATGCTGCCGCAGGTACAGCACCCGCAGGCGTCGCTGCCAGCGGACTGCCTACGGCAGCAGGGGCTGCGGGGTCCGCCGGGACACTTCCTGCAGCGGCAGCTGCTGCGGCTTCGGCTGCCACAGACATCGCCAAGCTGCAGCTCAGCTACCCCAACTACCAGATGTCGTTTAATGTAGAAACGACTCCGATGAATCCGAAGGAAGCCACGGTAACGCTGGTGACTTTGTGGGGCAGCAAGCCGCTAGCTCTGATACAGCCGGTCATTGAAACCTTCGCAGACCCAACCAAGCCGAACGCGCAAGGATATCGTATTCTTGAGCTGAAGCAGCCGGCTATTACTGGGGGCTACACCAACAGCTACTATAAGGATGATTTCCTGCTCATCTTCACCCACCGCACTGTCGGTGATGCCGTGACGCAGCTGGAAATCATAGCGACGAAGCCTTAACGAATTAAAAGCCCTTGCTGTCCGGAGAATCCGGATTTAAGCGAGGGCTTTTTTACGTGATTGTTAGCTTTATTTGATAAACACTCCGCCAAACGGAATGATTTCTTTTAGTATGCGCCGCATCAAGCTATCGCTCTGCATCTGCTCATTTAATAGTTTGTCAGGCTTGCATGGCTGCAGCAGCACGGTACCCGATCCTTTTATCTCCCAATGGTAGTTCATATTCTGGCTGGCTAACGTATTGCCGTACACACAAGGGGTTAAGCTGACATGCTGCGGATAAGCAACAAGACAGCTTATATCGACATACAGCGGCTGCCCGGGATCAAGCTCGATTGGATATAAGGGACCAGCAGTAAGCAGCCCCAGCTTTCCCGGACCTTGAAATCGCATTTTCACAAAATCACGTGTCATCAGCGCATTGCGTACTGTCTGTACATGGGTCCGGAAGCTCATCCCTTCTGAATAGAATAGGACATGACGAAATTCAAACAACAGGTCGTCATCCTCCTTGATCTCAACCGTCCCCAAAGAGTAGCCCTCCGGCAGCCCGAGCATAAAGCGGGCCGGCCCGTGGATTCGCGATTGCACCATTCTTTTTTTTCGATACATCCCTGAGAGCTTCATGAATGAGTCTTCACGCAGAGAAGGCGCTCCTTGGAAAGCAACGATCTGATTCGGATGAAGCACATGCACGGATTCGCCCAAGTCCAATGTCAATGCAGCTAATCGCGTCATTTGACCGGCTTGCTCATAGGAAATATTCAAGCCTGTCCCCTCCCAATCCCGACCATCGCCGATTTCTTACCTATTTACTGCTTCATCTTGCTGTTTTGCCGTCTCCACACCGTTA
The DNA here is from genome assembly GCF_042676305.1 of Paenibacillus sp. GCM10027630. Classification (NCBI taxonomy): domain Bacteria; kingdom Bacillati; phylum Bacillota; class Bacilli; order Caryophanales; family Paenibacillaceae; genus Paenibacillus; species Paenibacillus sp. GCM10027630. The sequence continues at coordinate 150,010 of NZ_JBHTGY010000015.1, forward strand.
TCCTAAGCACGCGACCTAACACAAAATAACCTAAAACAAGAATAACGGCCGTTATAGCTATCGTTGTTATTTTTCGTGTAAAAGCATTTTTATCCTGTGCGGTTTGTTCCATAGATTGGATGCGTCTTTGGAGCGCTTCATTCTGCTCCTGCAGCTGCTTGTTTTGAGCGATCAGTCGCTCCTCCGTTTGCATCGACTGCCTCACCGTCTCGGTTAGCTTGTCCTTTTGCTCCTGCAGCTGCTGCTTTGTCGCATCAAACTCTTTTTGAATGCTCTCCACCTGCTCCGGCAGCTGGTAAATATCTTTAACCCGATCCAATAGTCCGGCCTCTACAGTGGAATACGGCTGAAGCAGTGCCGCTGCAATACCTACAACCATTAATGCTTGTCCATATCGCGTTTTTCGTGATCGCTTTGGACAATGTACCATTGGTTTCATCCGTTCTCCACCTCCACCATTCGACATCTATCTCTATTTTACCTCGTATTTCGTCCATATGCCAATGACTCTGCAATCCCACATTATTCCTCGAAAAAACCTTACGGTTCACTTCCATAATAAGGTATTATTGTAATTGGATATCCTAAAAGAATGGATGTGGTATTTCGTATGGGAGAGGCAAGATTTTATTATAAAAATATTGATGCTCCGACACCGAACCAGCCGACAAGTGTTGGTGTTGTAGCGTTAATCACAGATGACAATAGATTATTAATGGAAAGAAGAACCGATAGTGGAAAATGGGCGATAATAGGCGGCGCAATAAAGAAGGATGAATCATTAATTGACGGGCTTTATAGAGAAGTAAACGAAGAAACCGGATTGAGGATCAGCAAATATGAATTGTTTGGGACTTTCTCCGATCCTTCCAGAATTATTGAATTCCCAGATGGAAACGTGAAACGAATTATTACAATTGCTTACAAGGTGGAAGTTGAACCGTATGAGAGGCTAGTTTGCAGTGATGAATCATTAGAACTCAAATATATAAATAGATCAGAACTAGAATCAATAGCTGTCGCTGAAACTCATAAATCCATAGTAGAGCATTATATAAAAAACAATACACTCATTTTAGAGTAACTTTTTGAAGACGCTTGTAAAATGCTAAACGTCAAAGCATAAGCTTATAATCTTTGCCTAAAAACGAAAGGTGGAACCTATTATGAGCATTGAACTAGTTAAAATGGAGGTCAAGGAAGCATTCACAGTAGTTGGAATGGAATGTCCTCTTTCACCAATTGAGGCCCCAAAAATATGGCATCCGTTCATCCAAAACATACATCTCATTGAAAATAGAGTAAATTCCACTGTCTCCTTAGGGGTATGCGATGATCTTAATCAACGGTATATCACCTCAGTTGAAGTAAATAAACTGGATGCTGTTCCAGAGGGAATGGTTAGTTTTGTGATACCCGCCAACGAATATGCTGTTTTTAAACATAAGGGTTCCATTCAAGGAATCAATGAATCGTTTCAAGAAATCGGTAGATGGTTGCATCAAAATAATTACAAAGGAACCCACAAACCACCCTTCTTTGAATTATATGACGAGCGTTATCAGGGTGAAAGTGAAGAAAGTGAGTTTACTATTTATATGTCTTTGGTAAAGATTTGATTGGAGGTTCCCTCTATGAAATATGTTTTCTTCGATCTTGATGAGACACTTTCAGATCATCGATACGCTTGCCAAAATGGAATTGAAGCTATTATGAATCTCTATCCAGACCTTCGAGTGAAGACAGTAGAACAGTTAGAGACCGAGTTCTGGCAGATGTTGAACGGAAATTATAATCAAGTCCTAAGTGGCGCTTTATCTCTGAAGGATACCAGGCTTGAACGTATTGCAGCACTATTTATAGGATGTAACCTTAAACCACCAGAGGATTTAGAGAAGCTGGGCGAACTGTATGTAAGCTGCTATGATCAATCATTTAGAGCAATTCCCGGGATAATCGAAGTTCTAGAGCTACTAAAAGAACAAGACCGTAGAGTAACCGTAATCACCAATGGTTTTAAGAAAACACAATATAAAAAGCTAGTATCCTGCAAAGTCATCAAATACATAGACCATATAATAACTTCGGAGGAAATTGGGGTCCCCAAACCGCATAAACAGATTTTTATGGAAGCTCTCCGAATCTGCAACGTCAGTTCTGAAGAAGTAATTATGATAGGTGACTCATGGGTAAATGATATTATGGGCGCCTCCTCACTTGGTATAAAAACCCTATGGTTTAATAGAAGAAACGAGTCTTGTCCCGATAGTTCGATTACAGATGTGATATATGAGCCTCATGAAATAATTGACTACATGAATTTAAAAAGAAGGTGAAACTTATGCATTTTGAAATAACAACAGCCATTGTTCAGCTGATATCTTTCGCACTTCTTGTCGCGTTAATAGTAATTATAATTAAACTCGTTAACAGCTCAAAGCGGAAGGAATAAATTGAGACTGATATACGTCTTATAGAAAAAGGTGAGTCCAAACAAATGGATGTAATTGTGATTGTATTAGTTATTCTTGTCTTTGTAGTGGTTTTAGGAATTAGCAGTATAGACTATAAGCTGAAGAAAAAGCTAGAAAACGATGAAAGAATTATTGAGAGACTTGATTTATTAATAAACGACAAAAGAAAGAGCAATAACGATTAAGGTGGTTAAATGAATGGATACATTCTCAGACAATTTGAAAATTAATAAGGATAGCTGGGATGCAGCTTCAGAGCGATTTTTTGGTGATCGAAGAGGTGGAATGGCCTGCTAAATCGAGAGGAAATGAAACCTCCTGGTACTCAGATCTGAAAGCTAATTATTTCCCAGCTACCCTGATCATAAAATGCAAGAAATTATGAAGCTTAAGATAAAGGAGCAATTATGGTAAGAAAAACCGTAATAGAGCCATGGACAGAGGATTGGAACCAGAGGTACCAGTCTGAATCGGAATTACTCGCAGCGATTTTGAATGAAAATGTCGTTGAAATGTATCATATCGGCAGCACATCGGTCCCCCAAATAGGGTTTGCTAAACCGATTGTAGATATTTTAATCTCAGCTTTAAGTATAGAACAAATAGATTTTTACAACGAAACTATGACTAAGCATGGATATCAGCCTAGAGGGGAGAACGGAATAGCCGGGCGAAGATATTTTATAAAAGGAGACCCGCGAATCGTCCATCTCCATATTTATCAACAGTATGATCCCCATATAAAAGACCATTTGGATTTCAAACATTATATGAGCGCCCATCCCGAAAATGCTGCCAAATATGGGGAACTTAAATTATGGCTCGCCAAGCAGTACCCGGATAATACTTATTTGTATCAGAAGAATAAGGAAGCATTCGTAAGTGAAATGGTCGATAAAGCACGCGAATGGGCTAACACGCAGAGAACCTAATGACGAAAACAGAAAGGAAGACACTCCATGAAAAGAGTAAATGTCGCCTATTCCCTGATTTATAATGAGGAAACCCAACAAATACTAATGGTTTATAACAAGGATTCAGGCTTCTGGTCCCTGCCTGGCGGAGCCGTTGAAGACGGAGAAACACTTGAGCAAGCGGTAATACGAGAAGCCTTTGAAGAAACCGGATTAACGGTTAAGGTTGGGGATATAGCCGCGGTTAGAGAATGCTTTTTCACCCCAAAACAGCATCATGTGCTATTTATTATTTTTCACGCGTCTATTGTTGACGGCTCAATTCAAATTCAGCATCCTGACGAAATATCTGAGATCTGCTGGATGGACATAGAAGCAGCCCTGAAATTAATGCCTTATTATGAAAACGGATTGCAAGACATGCTGAAGTCTTCTTGTAAATACCAATTTGAAGGCGTGAGATAAACATCAAAATCATGTATAATAATTAATAATAATGCATTAATATTCACAACCAGGATAGGAAGGTACTTCATGAGAATATCTATCGAGCTTGTGCCAAGAGGAATCGAACATTTACAATCTGAGCTCCAATTAATTAAAGCTAAATTTCCATCCATAAATACGGTTAATATTCCAGACCTGATGAGATTAGATATTCGCAGTTGGGAAGGCACTGCTATTTCCAAAACCTTTTACGATAACTGTATCCCACATATACGAGCGATCGACTTTGATTTGAACAAAAACATTACCATTACTGAATATTTGAATCTTCATCGCATCTCCGAAATTCTTGTAATAACCGGGGATCACCCGCAGGATATAAATAGAAAAGTTTATCCGGTGACTAGCACAGATTTTATAAAAAAGATAAAGGCCGAATGTCCGAATATCAAGGTGTATGCAGCTATTGATCCCTATCGGAACAGCATTCGAAAAGAATACGAATATGTCCAACAAAAGCTGGATGCGGGTACGGATGGCTTTTTTACGCAGCCCTTTTTTGATATAAGGCTTATGGAGGTTTATATGGAGCTGCTAGAGGGCTCTGATATTTTCTGGGGAGTATCTCCTGTAACCTCGCTCAGGTCTAGAAACTATTGGGAGGTAAAGAACAACGCCGTATTTCCCAAAAGCTTTGAACCTACTTTGCAATGGAACATTGATTTTGCCAGGAAAGCTTTGGACTTCTCCCATGGTACGAATAGTCATATTTACTTTATGCCAATAAAGACAGATTTGGAAACTTATTTGGCAGGTATTTTTAGTTAGTATAAATCCTTACTATAAAGACAATAAAGAGAATAAAGACTATTAAATTGATAAAGGGTTGAGAGCCTTGAAAGTAAAATTGCGAGACATAATTGATGGAATGGATATGATGTTTGATGGTTCAAATTCGTATCTCAATATTAAGACCGGAGAGGTCATAACCGTATCCGTGGAGGAGCTGCGGGCTGCGGAAGAAGAAGAGTCATTCGAACATTTGCATGATTGGCAGCAGGATAATATGGAAGTAGCTATTGATGTAATTGAGAACTTTGAAAATTATAAGGAATTACCAACGAAATTTGATATTAACGATTATGCAATGATGGAAAGCTACATCTATTCTCTTGAGAATGAACAAAGCGCGAGGTCTCTACTAGAAGCGATACAAGGAAAAGGTGCTTTTAGAAGATTTAAAGACACACTCGCTTATCTGGGTATTTTAGATAATTGGTACGCTTATCGTCATGAATGCTACAAGAAAATCGCTATCGAATGGTGTGAGGACAACAGCCTTGAATATTCCGAATGACATCCCGTCACATTACTAGTCACTGAATTATTGTATTCAAAATGATAGAAAAACGGCTGCAAAGGACTGGTTAAATGATAAGTAAGCATAATGCTGAGCACTATACTTGGGGAGATAACTGCGATGGATGGCGACTTGTCAATAACGAGGAAAAAAGCATTATCCACGAAAAAATGCCACCCGCTACAAGCGAAGTAAGACATTACCATAATAAAGCGAGTCAGTTCTTCTTTATTTTATCAGGTGTTATGCATATTGAAATAAACGGCGTGGAGTTTACGATCAGGCAGCACGAAGGAATTGAGGTTCTACCTCTACAAGCACATCAAGTGTTTAATAAATCGGAGCAGGACATTGAGTTTCTAGTCATTTCACAACCAAATACCAAAAATGATAGAGTTCCCTTATGAACTAGCTGTTAGACAACTATCAGAATGACATCATTGTAAAATCTGGTATTTGTTGTAAGCTTATAGGATACAAAAATGATGAGAGGTGTACTAGAAAATGCCGCTACCGATGATTCATTTAAGTGTTGCTGTAAATTATATGGGAAATGAAGACATTCCTGCCACTTTTTTATTAGGTAATATCGCTCCTGATTCTATACATATGCGGAAGGGCACAAACAGAGAGGATAAAAGACGCACCCATTTAGACATTATAAACGCTGCCAAGAACATGGACCTTTTACAAGCTGAATACCACCGTCATATTATCCAAAGTAATGAAGATGAGGCGTGGAAATGGTTTGTTCGGGGATATTTTGCTCATCTGCTTACAGACTACTTCTGGACTTATAGTGTATATGAACAGTTTAAAGAACAGGCCACAAAGGACCAAATTCCAGCCGATGAAATAAAAAGAGCTTATTATAAAGACACTGACCAGATTGACTTCCTTATTTATACAACGAAAAAATGGACACCTGAAGTATGGAGAAAACTAATCTCCACTCCGATATTCCCCTTTGCCCCTTATCTTTCTGCTGATGAAATTAACTTCTGGCGGTTACGGACAATTCATTGGTTCGATTTACTGAGCGAGGAGCCCCGCATAACACCGAAATATATAACCGAAAGCATAACGGAAAATTTCATTAGTGAGACTGCTTATAAAATCAAAGATTTAATTTCAGGATGGGATCGCATCTTGCTCGGGCAGAAAATAGGCTGAATATGAAAAGCTTCATTTCGAAAATAAAAAACGGTCTCCTTGTCAGTGCAAGGGACCGTTTTTTTGTTTAAAGAGATTGCACCAGAGGCTAGGTGGCTATTCTTCCTTGCCGCTTGCAGCCTCGCGCACTGAGTTCTCAACAGCTGAGCTAGCTTCCCGCACCTCGGATGGCTTGTTGTACGCCCACCAACGAACGCGTATATTCGTCGCCTCTGTTGGCTGCTGCAATCGGACACCTACGCGGAAGGTGCCTTTGCGTGGATACACGAGTGTGCCTATCTTCACTTCCGGGCCGCTTGTCTCAAACTCGCTGCCTTTAAACACATCGGAAGCGCCATAGTAAACTCGCTCGCTGTTGCTAAGAATGTCCGATATGTAGTCATCGGACACTTCCTCAAGGCCGGTTACAATATAAGTATCCCCGGCTCCTAAACCATGTTCGATTTCATCGGAAACATAGCTTTTTCCACCCTTCCCGAATGGGGATGCAGTAAATTTATTTAATGATGCAACCGGAATTTCCACCACGCCGGTCCGCATATCTTGATTCGACTGGACACTTGGTAATCCGAGATTGAACGAAATCTCGTTATTTTCCCGATTATATGCAACCTTCAATTCTGGCTCTTGGTCAGACCCGAGACTGGTTATAGAGGTCTTCGTTATGATCGGACTATCGGTCGGTGAGGATACTCCGTCATTTTGACCTAGCTTGTGAAGGGCGGAAGCGTTGTAGACATATTCCCCGAAAGGCACGGGCTCAACCTTCTCAATAATGTAGGTCGGACCCATCTGCAATAAATTAATTTTAGCCAAATAAATACATGGCTCTGAGGAAGATTCCAAGGAATCCTCCAAGGAACGATTCACATAATCCTCCAGCCACTGATCCTTAACGGCTCGGTTGATGATGTTCAGCTCATTCATACTGCTGGCAGCAAGAGGTACCTGCTTGTCGCCTATCCGCAGAACAGCTGTATCACGCTTAACGCCAACCCGGCTTTTGCCTTTGGAGGATCGCCCTGCTCTCAGCTGCACCTTAATTTCATATTCCGTTTCCTGGCGGTCCTGCGGCTCACTGAACGTCAACGCCCCATAACTTTCCGCCTCAACTTGATCTCCTGCAACCTCATATTGGAAAAACACCTTAGCCGCTTGCAGCGTCTTCTCCACCCGCAAAGTCATTTCGAATAGCTGTCCCGGATTGACATAACGCGGTGTGCTTTGCAAAATACGAACCTGAGAATCCTGGTACAGCACACTAGTCTGGTCCATCACATTATTTAAAGGAAAAGAAGCCGGGTCCGGCGCTTCCTCACGAATAAACAAGCGGTAGCTCTCCAGCACACGGTTGTATTCACTGATCTCATCGGAGCGAACAGCGGCATTAGCGACGGAATGAACCGGCTCCTTGCCTTTTTCATCATAAGCGATACAAAGGTATACATTTTTGGCGTATTCATTATTAGTGAAACCGTCCATCATGGACAGCTTCAAGGTAACCGGCGAAGAAATAATAATTTCCCGGCCTAACGCATCAATGGCAGCCCCCATTTCTACCGAGACCGACTTGTCATCCACTGCAATAACCTGCAATCCTGTAATAACACCCGCTCCGTGTAATAAACGGTTCATCATGCGGCGTTTGTCGTTAAAATACTTTTGCTCCGATTCAAAATCACGAACAGTCAGCAGCTTCCCATAAAAATAGCGGTTTCGTTCAAACGGATAATAGCGTGTTTTTTTCATCGAAATTCCCTCGCCTTCCCCTATATTCATACATATTCCCAAGGATTGTTATTATTCTAGCTCTGAATCTAGTCCCAGCCGAGTATGGATATCCATTCGCTTATCCCGTTCCAGATCGATCAGCACCGTATTGTAAGGCATCGATGAGCCTTGATCGAGAGTAAGCAGCGTAGGCTCCGATAGAAATGTATTGATCCCCATATAAGTATGCATATCTATGTACATCCATGGCTGCAGCAGCGTCAGCTTCCCCTCGGTAAAAGCAGGCTTCTGGTCGTTGATTATCGACTCGACAATCAATCGCTGCTTATCGGTCTGCACACATTCCTGCGGCAGCATGACACAAAACACATAAGGATTGTCGCCATACAACCGAGACAGCAGTTCTCTGAGCTCGGACCGCTCCTGCATTTGCTTCATTTGAAAATACTCGATAATATAGGGCTCCGAGCCGGTGTAAATCTGCAGCATTCGTGACAAGCCTTGCCTTGTGCCTCGCAGCTTGTACAGCTCAGGGGCTTGCTTAATCAGTTGACGAAGCTTGCCCTCTCCCCAGGATTCATCCTCGGAGACAGCAAGCCAAGTGCCAAGCCATTCCAGATAATGCCCATGCACCGCATCAGGATCAAAGTATTTGGAGATACGGTCGATCTTCTCCTCCATATCCTGAAAGAAGGTTCCGAACATAGACAGGAAACGATCCAAAAAACGGCTCTCATCCTGCATCTCCTGATAGATCGGAGGCAAGTAGGAAATCAAAGATTGCCTTGGAAAATAAACCCTCAGCTTATGCAAAAGTGGCGATTGCCGTTCGCTGCCCATTATCTCCAGCTTAAACCAAAGATAACGTCCCTGCGCATTCATTAGCAGAGCATCGCGCGGATTAACAATGGGCTCAGACCATAAATCCCTTGTTGATCTTAGCTTATCCTTAAGCGTAATATCGGAATTGGTAAGGTACCTGCTCAAATCGACAAATTCCCCATCAACCATCAGCTCTTTGCGGTCTGATGCAAAATACGAAATGCGAACCTGCGTCTCCTCGGGAATGACCGCCTCCAGCTGAAACCTGTGCCATTCCGTCTCCGAAAGGGTTGTATCCAGTTCAGAGGATAAGTAAATCCCCTCAGGGAGAGAGCTTTCCTCAAGCTCCAGCGTGCGCTGCTGCAGCTCCAGCAGTGTAATCTCAGCTAACTCTCCATTCAATACGTACATCCGGTTTCTCGAATTAATCAGCAGCTTATCGGTACGGCCGCGGAAACCGGAAACCCTCGATTGAAAATCACCTTGTGCCCCGAACTTTAGAATGAACCGCTCATCCTCTTCATCCACCCCGACAGACCTGCTGTCTCCGATGTAAATATTATTATTCGTATCAATGGAAAGTCCCGCATAGGAACCCTCAAGAGCAAGTGGGAAGTGGGTGTCGAAGGTTCCGTCCTCTTTAAAAACTGTTAGCAGGTTGCGGTATGCGTCAAACAGATGAACTTTGCCCGCCTCGGATACAGCCGCATCATATCTTCGCTTCAGCTGTTCAGCATCCGTCCGTTGGTCCAACCTGAGCGAGTCATGCTGATACACACCAACCACTTCACCCGCAGCATCCCACTGCAAAATCCCAATTCTTCCTCCTTCCGGCACCTCTTCTTTTCCATTCATTCCAATAATCATATCCAACGGAACGACCGTATACAGTCGTTTTTGCAAATCGGAAGCTACAGCAAGCGGATATATCGGGCTATTCTTCCAGTTTTCAACCGCCCATAGCAGCTGACTGTTCGATATGGAGTATGCTGCTACACGGCGTTCACTTACGGGATCAGCCACAAACAAGGTGTCACCTCGTGACGCAAGCAGTGCATGTCCACTAAACAGCTGATGATTCCGTCCAAACATAAGCTCCGTATGGCGGTTTTCTGCATCGTAGGACCATATGGCAGCTTCCGCATCCAGTACGAATAGCTTGCCGCCTTGTCCTACCGTAAAATCCATCATCACATCAGGGCCATTGATATCCATGCAACGGATTACTTTATGTACCGCATATTTCTCGGTTTGGTGAATGGCTAAGTCTCCATTCACCATCCGCAGATTGTAGTAGCTTCCTTTATCCCAATCCAAGCGTTTGTTAAAAGAGAAAAATTGATACGGATCCTGCACCGTCCCCACCCCCTAGTTCCTGCAGGTACTCTATGTCTCTAGTTCTGCAGCCCCTACACATCGTTCTTGCTGAGCAATTCAATCTCATGCCCGCCGGATGTTACCAATCCATAAGGCGGAATGATAATATCCCCGCTGGCATCCTTTCGTGCTCCAGCTCCTTCATAATCTATCCACAGATCCTGCACATAGACGACACCTTTTACCCGACTAATTGCACCATAAATATCACCTTTGTACACAGCACGCCCGAATGGCCAGCCTCTCGCTTCACTTCCTTGATCCAATGGATGAAGCAGCCGCTGCAGCTCACGAATAATTCGTCTGGCCTCACCCTTCATATGCGGCTCCATTACTACAACAGCATGTACGGATATCTTAATGTATTCTGCCGGAATAACGTGAAGCTCCGTGGTCAGAAGCCTGTGAAGATCGAGATGTCTGCGTACCGTCTGCAGAAAGCCGCTGCCTGCTTTAGGTTCCGCAGCTTCACTGTAGGGAACGACAACAACCGTCATCTGGGCGGGAGCCCTTTCCTGCTGCTCAATTTTCATCCCCGGTTTATATAGAGGAATAGCCTTCACTCTCGCCACACGAACACCCGGTGTGGAACGGGCAATTGCCTCATAGTCCTCACCTGTTACCGCGCGGTATGGCGTATGCAGTTCCTGCCTTACGCGCAGCTTCGCTTCGGCAATGGTCTCATTTTCCGTCCCACCTGCAGCAGGAAATGGATTTGTTACCCGAATGCCCAGAAGTTCAGGTTCAGCCGTCATGATCTCCGAAATCAACCCGTCCTTCACATTGCCTCTAAGGCCTCCACCGGTTTGCAGCGATATAATCCGTACATTATTGATTTCCGCCTTGTGGGGGATTAGTCCCTCTTCGTTATTGCCAAACCGAATGATGCCATTAGCGGTATCCAATACGTAATGTCGATCCTCAGAGCCGGAGTGGTCGAAGTCTTCTACAGCCGACCAATCCTCCCATACCAGCAGCTCCTCAGCTCCTGGCTTGACGCACCCGATTTGGAGCTGAAAGCTGCCGCTTAAGCAGTTTAGCAAACGATCATACTCAAACTCCTGATTAGGTAGCCCGTTGCTTCGGCCTAGCCAACGTTCCAATTCAAACTCAGGTGTATAGGAGATGAGCCTAATACTATGATCGCCAGCTGGGGGAATAAGGGCATGGCTTCCATTTCCAAATACAAGCTTGACCGATTGACTTTGCTTATCTCTATGCAGCTCATAGCAGGGATCTTGTGGTCCGCAATCAGCTAAATTCATGACTGAACGCCAATCACACCAATCTCCTGCGGCATCCCGAACCTGCACCATATTCAACCCATAAAAAGGGAGATGTCCTACTATTGCAAATTCCATATCTGCTTCGCCCGAGCTGGTAAAAGACGCTGTCTCACTCCACGTCTCTCTCTGTGCAGCGATCCCGGCATTAGCATGGATTTGTTCAAGCTTGGGCGACAGCTCATAGCCTTCCCGCTCCAGCGTGCAGCAAATCCAATAACGCCGCTTATCATTAGCCGGATGCACCAGCATCGGCTTCATGGGAGCAGGCAGGCGGAACACAAGCTGGCCGGTTTGGGATAAATGCACCGTCGAGTCGCGAACCAGCTCCACCGGAAGCCATCCCTCACCCTCTTCGGCCCCAAAATATTTCCAAGACACATCTGCAGAAGAGACCAATCGGACCGACCCATCGGCTTGCTTGCCAATAGATACCGGATAATCCTCAAACAGCTTGAATCCAATGGAAATATCCATATGCTCTGGCAGCGCCTGGTCGAAACCCAGGTATAGCTTGCTGCCACTCCTCGCTTCAGGGCCAAATGCGTAATAAGAAATTCCAGAGTGATGATTGGAAGAGGTGTAATCACTTGCTGCTGCCTCGGTGCGCACGATAATTTTATCCAACTCAGCTGGTATCAGCTGCAGCGTCTCAACCGTTTCAAAAGGCTGGTCCATCGCCTTCAGCTTCGTACCCTTCGGCAGAACCTTATGCTGTGTGCTGCCCGAAAAGGTGACATAAGCTGAGGCAGACTCCGCTTGGAGCAGCTTTATGCCCAACAGCTTCAGAAATTTCCGTTCATTTTTCTCCGTAATCCGATTCAGGTAATATTGTTGAACTTCAGTCATCCACGACATCAGCTCGACCAATGTAATCCCAGGGTCGCTCGCATTCTCATCGGTCCACTCTGGCAGCAGCTTAGGTATGGCTTTACGGGCTTCCTGGACAATCTGATCGAAAAAGCGGTCGTCTAAATTGGGTATCGGCAGCATTTGATTTTACACCTCCTTTTTTTTCTACCCTCCCAAACCCTCCCTATAAGGGAGGGCCCCAAGGGCTTCCGCCCTCTGGACACCCGAAAGGGTTGGGGAGGGCTCGGCGGTGGTTCTCCTTGGTTAGTTATCTGCTTGGAACGCTTTCGTCCCTATGGGACACGCTTTAATTTGGGTGCTCCCACGAATGCATACTACTCAATCATTTCTTCAAACTCAGCTGCGAATTCCATATATAAATAGGATAACTCGTCATGAAACCCCCAACCGATTCCAGCTGTTTTACCCACAATCGTTTCAAGCCTTTCATTGAATCTATGAAATAGGGCTTCGTTCCCTACTATCTTTTTTATTACATTCGAATACATGGAAATCATACTATTATAAAATGGTTCATCTATATCTCCATAAGCATTTGTAAAATTCACGCCCACTTCCACATAGTAGATCATCAAATCAATCGTCCTAACTTCATCATTGCTCAAGTTCTTAAAATCTGTAATAGCCTTCTTGGCATGGGACAATCTTAACCTTGCCAATCCACGTTCAGGAAAAAACTCCTGCCGTATCTGATGCTTTGATTTTTCAAACAACTCTTCAATGGTTTCATCGGGATTTATGAGTATATGGATGTAATTCTTCACATCGCTGCTAAGCTTATAACAATCCATAAGCATTGAAATTAACGCTTCTTTCTCATAGCTTTTCAATGATTTTTTTATTTCTGGGATCGAGGTTTTTTTAGATTTTGTCAAAATAGTTCTTCACTCTTTCGTATAGTGATCTAAATCAATCGAATTTCATGATAAAGCCGGTTTTCAATCCTTTGATGAATCCATTTCTCTCATAAAATCGATGTATTTCTTCTCTTTTAGATCCGGTCAATAACATGAGCTTATAGCAATCACGTTCTTTTGCTAGTTCAATTGCTTTATTTAATACCATTCGAGCATAACCGTTCTTCCTGTATTCTATATGGGTTACTACGTTCTCTATCAATCCATAAGGTCTCGCATTTCTAGTTAAATTCTTAATGATGGTCAAGACACATGATGATATTATCGTCCCTTCCTTCTCAACAACAATGATCTTCATGTACCTATCATTCATAATTTCATCCCACAGCTTTTCAAGCTTATTATCGAAAATTAAATCAGGGTCTTGTGCATGCATATGCTTGTATAATTGAAGAAGATTACTTAATTCATTCTTATGTATTAAACGAACGGTTACGTCAGACATAGGACACCTGCTTATAAATTATTAGGTAAGCCTTTAAGGGTCAGGGTCTCAGATGCTAACAAGAGTACGATGGTTTATCCATAGGCTATTTGCTAATGTGCTCAACCTATATAGCGTTCACAATAACCTTATGTTTGCCGCTGACTACGATACCATGAAGCAGGGGCTCAAGCCGATTCACATCCAGCTCGGTGCGGACGCCATCCTCCAGCTTTTCGACGGTCATGTAAAGCTTCTCCACGTGGTTAATGGAACGGATCGACTTCAGCAAGGAATAGAACATCGATAAATGGATTTCCTGCCCAATCTGCCAACCGGTCCCATCATAGTTACCAACTAGGGGATCCAGAAACCGCTGCAGCTTAGCTATCGCTTCCAGCTCAACAGGTACTACCACTTCTAATCCCTGCACAGCAACAACAGCAGTAACGGATACTTCGATAAAGGCCGGTTGGATAACCTGAATCCGCTCAGGAAGAGCAACAAGATTGGAGGCGCGATTCAAAATATATTTCTCCACCTGTTTTTTCAGCTCCGGAAAAGCAGCCATGCCTCCCACCCCCTCCTGCGGGAGAATGACGAGTGTAATGCAGCCGATATCCGGCTTAATTAAAGCATTGTAGTTGGCAAGACATTTCACCCTGGAAATGTTCGGATAGGCATCCCGTGCCAACCACTCGAAATCCTCAGCGGTTACAGCGCGCCCCCGGTGCTTCAGCTGCTGCGGGCCGCGGCGCAAGGCCGCCTCCTGCTTCTCGGCATCGCATCCGCCAGCGGCCGCCTCCGGATTAGCCACGCCTCCTACAAAGGCGATGGAATTTTGCAGATTCACGATTGTTTTGGCAGCTACATTGCCTGCTTTTCCGCCCGTAACCTTATAGTGAACCTTGATCTGCTCAAGCCCGCCTTTTGGAGGAACCATACCATGAATTCCGTTACCGAACCGAATGCGTCCGAATGCCCGGTCTATCGTATAATGACGGTCCTTATCTCCAGATTCAGCCATGTGCCCGACAGGAAGCCACTGTACCCACAACCTTTGAATATGGCCATCCGAATCCCGGATGATATCCATCTCCAGCGTTTCTTGCTCCAAGTGTCGAAGAACTTCCTCTTCCGTCATCGCTCCGGTTTCATCGACCCATACCGTTTCTGTTACTACTGGCGTACGGCTCAATTGGTACTCGGAAGATATTTCGCCAGCCCGTTGATCGGGATATTCATTACTAATCGTTTCTTGTTGAACTGCAGCAACAGTGTTCAAGTACAGCCCGTTGACAACAGGCATTGCATAAATGCCTGAACGGTCGTCATACTTGCCATCACGATTCATTACCCGAATCCAATAGCCTTCCGTACCAAAAAGCAGCTCATTGGCAAAGTCAACAGGTCCCGCAAACTGTACGGTACCACTTCGGGTCAAACCATTTGTGTCATCGATAACCTTCAGAGTCGACCATTCCGATCCATTCCCATTATAGTTGGCTTGGCGATACTGCCATTCCATGAGAGGAACATCCTGCTCCGTAATCTTTTGCTGCTGAACGGATACGTACATAGAAATAGGGCCCTTGACGGGCGGGATATGAAATCCCAAATATAAGGAAGGATAATCTCCATCCAAGTGGTAAAAAGGAGCAAAGCCTCCTGATTGTCCCCGACTCTGAGCCGTCCTGTCGACAAAGGCTGTATTATTTAGCGTCAAACAGCGCCGCAGCGGATAATTCCGATCCACAAATTGATAGGTAAGCTTTACATCCTCAACCCATGGCGATAGATAAATGGGCTCTGCAGAATATAAATTTTCAAGATGCAGAATTCTCACTCGAATCCAATAGCTCAGCTGCGAATTAACGAAAGTTTCCTGCAAATCCTGTGGACAGCGGAAGGTCACTTCCTTACGCTGTATTTCATCCCCCGGATGGTAGAACAACCGCTCCGCCTCTTTGCCAACATTCAACCTCACCCATGCGCTGCCGTTCCAATATTCCCACAGCACCTCTGCAATAGAAATGATTGGGACATTGCGTTTTTCAAATTTGGACTTTTTCATAACCAGCTTCCAGTCCACAGGTTGTTCAAGCTCCGGCTGGAAACGGTTCGCAACCGCCTTAAGCCCGAACGATAGTGTAATCAGCCCATCCAGCTTACTGAGGGCTTCCCGACTCGATATATAAAAAGTTCCGTATGGAGCAAACATATCACCAAAAGGGTAAAATCCATTAGGATCAGCTTGAATATCGTTATAAAACATTACGTCAGGTGCAATGCCACCTCTGTTCAAGCAGTCCTCATAATCGGTTTTCACAGAAATCCGGTCCAGCTCCAGCTGTTCATCAGCCAAAGTAGGAACAACGCTCTGAGAAGAGCGTTTCTTCATTCGGCACTGAATCCAGCGGCCCGAAATGCCCGACAGCTCACTTTCTACAAGCTCACCCAATTGCAATTTGTAAAGACTGATACGATTCCCACTGGCCTCGACACGGTCAAACAAGGTCCAGCCGTTTGCCGAGGCATACCGCCACTCCGTTTGCAGCGGATTAGCTAGCCGCTCACAGAGGGAGCCGTCATCGAACGCTCTAAGAGAATGCCCAACCTCAAGCTCAATACGTGCAGTCTCATTCAAAAGAAATAATTCACCATGCTCCATATACAATACATGTTCCTGTAAATTATCCGCTTCTCGCAGTTCGAACAGAGCATTCGGGGAGGCTATGCCTTCATTGGATGCAGCAGTAAAGGAATTAGAAATAGGTACAATCATATCGTGCTTCTTGCTCGACAAAAAGATGGCTGTCAGCATAGCCGGTGTCAAAAGCACCGCACGTTCCGTTTCAAACAGCACCTCGCCATCAGCTCCAGCTGCCATTACTTGCGTACCAGCCGGAATAAGTACCGGTTCAACTACGCCTACATTCAACCGAAATGTCACATATGCGCTAGCCGGTCGCGCAGGAAGCAGCGAAATATCCAATAAATTCATAAAAGAAATAAAATTTTTCATTGGAACCCGGTTAAGCCGCTTAATGTTCTCCTGAAACATCTCGGCAAACAATAAGAACAACGTTGTACCGGGATCAGGATCCTCCGGAGAGAAACGCCATTCCGGCGTATAGTAGGGCGCCATTTCCTTCATGCGGGCAATTAAATCCTGAATATTGCTTGTATCAATTTTGGGAGGCTGCATGCATCCACCCCCTCTCTGTCCGCTTTTTCATGGTCTATGCTTCATCCTCTTACCAGTAAAATGAAAGAATTACTAAAACGAATATTGACAAAAATTCACAGTTTAGTTGGACCCTTCGTGGATATAGAAAGGATATACCTGATTAAATAAGTTATTCGTTGTACGCACCAAGTAACGGATTTCGATATTAACCCTACCATGCTCGTTCGGATCTGGCACCGCATTGACATCCACCTCATGTACACGAGGCTCCCACATCCTGATCGCCTCTTTGATGCTGCTCTCCAAAAGCCGTAAAGTGGTATCATCCGTCTGCCCAAATACAAAGTCATTCACTTCGCAGCCAAAATCCGGACGCATTACTCGTTCCCCTTGTGAAGTGCCAAGAATGATCCGGATCGCCTCCGCTATATCCTCTTCGTATTCCGACAAACGGACGCGTCCTGTAGCCTTGTCCACTTGGATTGGAAATTTCCAGCCTCGCCCGAGAAAAGCCTCCGTCATTGGTTTGATCCTCCTATGAATTTTGCTATGCAAAACCTGTATCGTAAGCAACTACTACAAGTTTGCATGGGGAAGGCAGAAAGCCATCTTCATAAGCACTAAGCATGTGAATAAGCTGAGTTTTCCGGCCTTAATTAATTTTGACCATACTGCCTTTAATATTAATAATCCCATCGGATTTAAGATCGAGAGAAGCGCCCGCCTTCAACGCCATTGTAGCTGAAGCCTCGATATTAACCTGCGTGGACTTGATCTTAATTTCCTTCGTGCTTTCAATACTGACATCGCCCTTGGCATTCAGCATAATGGTGGAGGTACTGCTTTTTATCGTAATCTCATTGGCTGAGCCGCCTTTGATTTGTATGGAATTGTTGCCACTTTGTTCTTTGATGTCGATGATATCCTGCTTATCTGAAAAAACAATGGTCTGGCCCTTCTTCGTCTTGATCGTTACTTTGCCGTCCGAGTCGTTATCATCAAACTCCAGCTCATGCCCTGCCCGCGACTTAAACTTGCGGAGGTCGTTCTTATCATTTCCTTTGGGGGAGGGCTGCTTCGTACTCCAAAGCGTACCGATTACAAAAGGCTGGCGAATTTCACCCAAATGGAACGCAACCAGCACCTCATCCCCAACCTCCGGAATAAACAAGCTGCCCCGGTCCTTACCTGCCATTAATGTAGCCATCCGTACCCAATCCGTCTCTGTCTCCGCCTCTCGTAAAGGCAGCTTAAGCTTGACTCTGGCAAGCCCATCGGGATCTTTATTATCCGTTACTACCGCTACCATGACGCCATTAATTTTTGGAAAAACAGGCTCGGACGTACCACGGAACATAAACTCGGGATAATTCATCATACCACATTTCCTCCCAGCTGGAATCGGGTCACATAGCCACTTTCATCCAAAATATGTGTAGTTGCAATGATGTAATAAGGTTGATTGAGCTTGGCTCCGACCCCACCGAGCTTCATGTAGCGACCGGCGCGTATTTCAGGAATGCCAATGCATTCCCCCTGCCCGCTAACAAGCTGCATAGAACGTTTATTCAAAAGGGCCTCGGCATGCGTTTTGGCTTCACTTGCAGAATCGATGTTCGTGTACACATGCTCGATGTAGCTGCCCTGGGCTTTCATAATATCTTTACCGGTTTTGGAATTCGACCCCAGCTTGGTGACCGAAGTAGCCTTCGCTTCAACTACCTCAAGTTTTTTATTATCCCATCCACGCACGCATACCTCTGTAATTTGATCGGCAATATTCATGTCAATGGAGAGGTTTCGTATAAAGGTCCCCCATTCCAGAGTGACCACAGGTGTCATTTCTGTTAGCGGCTTGCGAAAATAGAGTGTTTTACCGACTACAAAAAAATCGTAATTAACCAAATCGGCTAAATATTGAATAAAATGATAATCATCAATCTGATTTTGTGAAACCGTAATATACTCCGTTGTAGTATCGTCTACCTGCGGCTTTGCCCCGTGGGCTTGCGCTATTTCCTTAACGATGTCACTATATTTTTTCTTTGCCCATGATTTGGACTTGGAGCCCTTCATCATTAAGTAGGACAGATCCATCCCCCTGACGATCAGGCTTGGCGTGTCATCCTCGGAGAAGTCAGCGACCACAGAGGTTATATACCCTTGAAAAACTAAAGTAAGCTTATCCAAATAGCCTAGCTTAATATCCACCGCCTTGCCCAGCACAAACACATTATCCAGCCATACAAAGTCACGTTTTATCAAATTAAAAGCATTCGTTACACGAAAGGAAAAAGAATCGGCAGTCCCTTGAAGACTGTTCTCGACCTTGAGGCTGGCCACAGCTATTTCATCCGAAATTTTAGTGCCATCCACCGAAATTTCAAAAGCCGGAGCGAAAAAGTCACTGTACTTCTTTGCCAAGGAATCCGTCGTATACGTAGAGGAATCTAGTTTAAGGTCTGCCATAGGATCACTCCAGCCTTGGTACGGTTATTCTGCGTCCCGACTGCAATTTGAGCGGGTTATCTATGCCATTGGCATTTGCAATCTCACGCCATAGACCCGGGTTCTCGTATTCATGGGCGGCAACCATCCACAGCTGCTCTCCTTGCTTCAGCAATTTCTGCTTGGTACGATCGGCAGATTGGCGTGGAATATTCTGGAGCTGTTCCTTTTTACTTTGCCATGACCGGAATGTAACCTTTAATGTCGCACGAACCGGAATCCCGGAGTCGAGAAACATCGTAAACCGCTGATTCACTTTTTCTACAACGCCTTTAAAATCAAGAGAACCCCAAACAAATCGGCACACAGGCGGAGCGTGAAGATCCTTTTCTACATCTAGCAAACCGGAAATTTTCTTGGTATATGCCCTAACGTCCGTACCTTTTTCATAAGTATCGAAAAATATATCCATCGTCAAAGAGGTCGTACCGCCGCTGACAAATTGTCCGATCGGCATCGAAAGGCCTGGAACGCTATCCCATGAGTAGCTATTGCTCGTATCTAGTGAGTATTCATTAGGATTAAATAGCACCGAAATCGTTTCCTTGCTGTTTCCTTTATCAACAATGATCTGTGCTTTTTTGAGCGCCATCGGCGGTCCACCTCTCTATCCATTCTATAATGCTGAACTACCATTACTTCTTAAGAACGGCTCCTATTGGATAACAATCAGTCCATTACATGCCACGTTTTTGACGCTCGAACCGCATTCGCCGTTCCAGCTCCCGAGCCACCTTATCCGCGATCTTATTCACGTCGAGCTGCGGAATTTGTTTGATCAGTTCTTTGATCTGTTCCTTGCTCAGCTCTCCCTGATTGACCGGTTGTTCCATCATTAGCTGCTCTTCGGCTGGTTCCGCTGACTTTTGAGGTCTTAGCACATCCATGCTCGGTGACTCCGCAGCATCCTCCTGACTATCTCGGCCTTCGGGCTGCCTGTAATCGAGCGTTGGAGGCGGTCCCTGCCCTTGCAGCATATTCAGGGGCTGCTGCTGCAGATGTGACAATGACTCTGCACCTGCAACGGCTGCGGTCATCGGCTTCGTCATGATGACCGGATTGGCACTAGCCACCGGCATGCTTCTGCCGCCGGTGACAGCCGCAGGCATTGAGGGCAGGCGAGCCGCCTGAGCGGCCTGCCGTTGGAGCAAGCCGCGACCGGGCATTAGCGTGGCTCGGGCAGGCTGTGCCTGCGGCGCAAGTGGCCCGGGGGCTTGCTGCCGCGACGATGCGCTGCGCGTCGCGGTAAGGCGGCCAGCAGCGCGTTCGAGCGCTGCGCCGTCGGTTGCGCGACCCGCCGTGCGGGTCGCGATTGCTTGGCTTGGCGAGCCGATGAGGCTCGCCGTTGCGTGCTGCTGCGGCGCCCCAGGGGCGTTCCGCGCGCGCAGCGGAGCAGCGGATGCAGCCGCTCGGCGACTCACAGCAGCCGTGGTTGCTGCTGGGCCACTGGATGCCTCAGGCTGCTGCCTGTTGACCCTACGCGTCGCATGAGCCGTCCGACTTCGTACCCTATCCGTGATTTCTTCAGCAGTCCGCTGCTCCGGTTGCCATTGTACCGGAATCCGAGAAGGAACTTGTCCATTTCCAACAAGTGTGTCCCTCGACTCAGCAGCTTTTTCTATCATAGGATTATGCTGCAATATTGTTGAAGAGCTGCTGCTTGTTGCCATTGGAGCTAACGTCGAGGATGCTAAGCTTGATGCTAAAGGTTCTACATTGCGCTGTAGCAAGCTTTTGGCATGAGCTTGTTGTTCAACCCGCATAAGCGCAAAGTCATTACCTTCATTTAATGGGCTCTCTTTGCGATGAATAAAAACTCTCTTTGCAGCTATTGTCGATACTTTACCTATATCAGCTAGCTCCTGATGTGTAACCGTACGTTGGGTGTCAGACTGCTGCTGCTTCTGTACGTCTGTAAGATGTGTACCGGTCCGTTGTGTCTTTGGCTGTGCAGCTATACGTTGCTTCTCAAACTGCCGTTGATTCTGCAGCACTACGGGGAGTGGAGCAACCGTCCTTGCAATCTGCTGCACAGTTGCAGGCTGTTCACTTAATGGCTGCTTCAATCCGTGAATCATTCGCTTTGATAAGGATGCTGTCGATGCTCCTGAAATCTGAACAGCATCCGCTTTGTTGTTCTGAATCCTGGGCTTTGCCAAATCTTCCGCCAGGCTGCGCCTCACGATACGACTGCTCGGACTCCTGGTCAAAGAGCTTTCTGTCTGCTGCCCTGTAATCCATCCATCCGCTGGTAATCCAGCAGCGATCCCATTGGGTATGCGAGCTTGAACATTCGCCGGCACAGCTTCTCCCTTAGCAGTATCTATTAAATGTACAGCATTAGAGAAAACATCTGCCTTACCCGTTGGCCCATTTTTAAAGGCAGGATCAGCTGATCTAAAAATAGATACTATCGCTGCATTTACACTATTAATTGCTTTAGTCCCTCGGAATGCTCCTGCCCTGTTTACAATACTGGCAGTCGGCCCGCCAGCAAATATTCCTGAGGCTGTCGATCTATCGTTTGGCTGCTCGGCTCTAGGCCGGTTTCTGCTGCCTGTGTTTTTTGAATCGCCAGCTTCTTGCCTGCTTGACAATAGCTTTAAATAGAAAGGCTCAGGAGCATTCAGGTAAGCTTGTTTTGAATGATTCGAGCTTTGGAGCTGCCTCCTCTGAATGTCCATCATCCTCATTGATTTAGATAAATGGGTTTCATTCAATCCTTTAATCGGTTTGTTTACCGAAACATTAGAGGAAGCTCCTGCTCTTGCTCCCATTCCAGCCGTATGAAGTCGATCAGCCGCCCCATTAGTTGGTCTTTCCTGTCTCTTTACAATGCCAACTCGTCCAAGAGGGAACCCTGCATCCTTGTCAGCTTGTTTATTGCCAGGCACAGCGGTAATCGCCCGAAAAGCACTTCTCATAAGAACGGGTGCTTGCTCCGCCAAAGATCGCTGTAATACTGCTGTGGCTCGCTGCATTTGAGATGCCGCTGTTTGTTGAGCTCTACCTTCGGCTGCGCGGTTTGTTGTAAGCAAATGATCTTCTGTTTGGGGCAGAAAAGCTTCCTGTTGTGACGGCAGGTGTCCTTTCCTAAGTGTTCGCCTTCCGGCTGCGGCCGTCCCCCTAAAGAACTGCTTAGCGTTGACCGTATCGAGTTCATGTGTCGCTCTGTCCGGGAAGCTGGTTCCTATAAACTGCTGCTCTCTATCCCCCCGCCGAGCAAGGGAGCCCAACAGCTGCCGACTGCTCGGAGTTTTCTCCTCTGCATTGGGAAGAAGCAAGACATCCTTCGAATTATCCCGCAGCGATGTTTCCTTCGACCTCATGCCTCTCCCAGCAATTGCAAACGGAAGCCGTTCATTCCGGCGCTGCACCATTGAGCTGCCTTGGGAAGCTGGAACAAAATGACCATGGCTATGGTCAGCCCGCTTCGGTGCTGCGCTGGATAAGACCCGTTCCGTAGCAAAACGTGAGCGCTCCAACGCCCGCTGCCCTACCGGAAGTCGCCACGCTTCATATGCACCTTCCTGGGCTGCTTGTCTCTGTAGCGTTTGAACTGCTTGAGCCGGGAAAAGCTCCGCATTGGAGGGAAGCAATCGCTCTGCGGACGCACGCCGCCTCACAGACCCACGTTGTTCTGCGCCCTCTCTGCCTCCCACCATGTGAGAGCTGCTCCCAAACGCTGCTTCTTCAGCGCCTATAGTCTTTCTTACGGCTGCGTTCGGTTCCGTCAGCCCAAGCTTCCTAATGCGTGTAGGAGAATCACCGTGTTCATCTTGCCGCTTCTTCTGACTCAGCGGTGCCCTCGCTCGCTCCACTGTGTGCTGCTGCTGCCATGTCCTAAGCAGCATTAATGCTAGAGGGGAAGCCCCCGCAATCATCCCTTGAGCCGCAAGCAGGTTTAGAGTCCCTGCCCCTTGGCGATGCTCACTGCTTCTTTGCGTAAGCTTCGTTCCTGTTGAATCAAGTGGAGCTATAGGCTGCACCATTGAACTACTCTGCTTCAAAGCATAACGTCTAATTCCATTCGTCCTGTTTGGTTGTCCTATGGTATTATTTTCAACGGCCATACTGCTTTTGGGAACTGTTCTAAATAAAGAAAAATCAGCATCCTGTCGATCATTTCTTAAATCCGTGCCAGGTAATATACTTCTTTGAATATAAGCTCCGGGCTGTTCCTCCCGCACTAATTCTTTACGTTCAAGCAACAACTCCCGGTAAGTCCCAGAGGTACGAAAGTCTCTATTATCCATTGCTTGCTTGGACTGTACGCTGTTATGAAAATGAACTCGTGAAGCAAGCCCGCCCTTCAGCTTCTTTTGCATCAGCAAGCGGCCAAACCTGCCCTCGGGGAACTTCCCTTGCAGAACCTTCCCACTTACCGACTCGATATCGAACGTAAGCTTCTGTGAAGGCACATTGGTAATACTTTTATACATATCTGATAAACGTTTAATCCATTGCAGGTTATATTCAAGCCGGCTCGACGGCACCCGTGCTTGCCGCACTCCAAGCAGGTCATCGTCTTCCGATGTACGTTGCTTTTGCTCTGGCTGCCGGTTTATTTTCGTCGCGCCTGCATTATGCTCATGTTTCAAAGGTACTTGCTCAATAACTGGCTTATCCCAGTCTATTTGACGTCTCTCAGGTACTGCAATTGCTTGTTCATTGCTTTTCATTCCATTGATGCCTTGCTCGCTTATCCGATTGTTCAGTTGTTCGTTGATGGCTTCAGCGCGTTTGGCCTGCAGCTGCATGACTTCGGTATGTAACGATGCGCCCCTGCTAAAAGGCAAAAGATTAGCAAACTGGCGCTGAACAATCAAACTCTTTGAAGATCGTGGAAACAAGGTGCTTCCTCTGGCTTCCTGTCGTTCTGCTATTCCGTGATTGTCATCGAAATCTAACATTTTAAGCCTAGGTATCCTAAGTTGATCCGCTTTCTTTGAACCATCATTCCATATCTGATCACTATACCAGCTTAGTTTGGACATGCCGCTCTTCACTCTAGATGATTCACTTTGTTTCCAGTAAACCCGACCCTGTGACATTGTATCAGCTTGTTCGGTTTGTTTCGTATCCTTAATACTTCCATTCCTGACTCGCTTCGGTAGTGATTCTTCCTCGGCCAATCCTTGAACTATTGGTCCATTTCGCCGGAATGTTAGCAACATACGGTTAGTGTGATGCTTATTAGAAGCCCACCGCAGTAAACCCTTTGCTCCTGCATTGCTTAGCCCAGGAAACGGTTCTTCTTGCATCATTTCAACTTGCTCTTGTTCTTGCTCTTGCCCTTGCCCTTGTTCTTGCTCTTGCATTAGCTTCTGCTCTCGCTCTTGCTCTTGCTCTTGCCCTTGCTTCTGCACTTGCTCATGCTCTTGCTTTTGCCCTTGCTCTTGTTCTTGCTTTTGCCCTTGCTCTTGTTCTTGCTTTTGCCCTTGCTCTTGTTCTTGCTTTTGCTTCTGCTCTTGTTCTTGCTTTTGCTTCTGCTCTTGTTCTTGCTTTTGCTTCTGCTCTTGTTCTTGCTTTTGCTTCTGCACTTGCTCTTGCACTTGCTCTTGCACTTGCTCTTGCACTTGCTCTTGCACTTGCTCTTGCACTTGCTCTTGCACTTGCTCTTGCACTTGCTCTTGCACTTGCTTCTGCACTAGCTCCTGCTTCTGCTCTTGCCTTTGCTCTTGCTTCTGCTCTTGCTCATGCTTCTGCTCTTGCCCTTGCTTCTGCACAAGCTCCTGCTCTTGCTTTTGCTCCTGCCTTTGCTCTTGCCCTTGCTTCTGCACTAGCTCTTGCTCTTGCTCTTGCCTTTGCCTCTGCTCTTGCCTCTGCTCTTGCTCTTGCTTCTGCACTAGCTCCTGCTCTTGTCCTTGCTTCTGCTCTTGCCTATGCACTAGCTCTTGCTTCTGCACAAGCTCCTGCTCTCGCCTTGGCTCTAGCCCTTGCTTCTGCCCTTGCTTCCGCTCCTGTACTTGCCCCTGCAAAAGCTCCCACGCATGTACATGGTCCTTCGCTACCCCTTGCTGCGTTCCTTGGCCAGGATTGCTTTTACCCAAGTTCTGCTCAACCTTTAGCACCAATTGCGGGTTTATTCTGCTGACTGATGCTGCAGCCCTTGAATCGTCTGTTCTAAGCTGAACGTGCGATGAGGATTGTAAAGAGCCAAGTCCACCTGCTGTTATACCGGCAGCTTCAATCCGGGTATTGCGATCCGAGCTTTTCCGCCCTTCCGCAGCTCCACCGTACTGCTGAATCCATTTCTCCAAACGGTATATGGTTTCACTATGCGTTACTGTATGCTTCGTATTTACACGACGCAGCTGATCAAGCTGAGTTTGCAGCTGGGCTACCCTTTGCCGCCATTCAGCATCCTTATTGGTCTGATCTTCTCCCGACAGTGCATCAAGCTCACGAAAGATCAATGAAATCCGGCCTAAATAATCATGGCGCCGAAAACCGTACTTACCCATAATACCATCCGCAAACTGCCTGTTGTGCAGCGCTGTATGGTTCATGTTCTGCTTAACCGTATGGGGGATATGCTTTTGTCGTAATCTCATGCTAGTCCCCCTGCCGATTATTTTTTGAAGATTGTCTTCAAGCCTTTATGTACGATTTCGATAGCTTCTATAGCAACGCCCGTGCTGGAGGCATTCATCTCTGGGCCGATCCATTTCACCGGGTACGACTCAAAAAAATTCCATCGGCAAATTTCTTTGCCCGCAGGGTTGTTTAAAATAATCGACCCGCTTTTTCGCTTGATTTTCCCGCTAATAACGCCTTCGTACCAATCCCACAGTTCGCTAGCCTGGGTGATTCCCCGCTTCAGCACAATGCGCTGATACTTGGTTTGCTTCGGCAGATAATGAACATAGTCGTTCACGCCGCCTTCATTATACGGCATCACTTCTGTTTCCGCTTGCAGCCCCGTTACCTCCGAGAAGCCACCGACAAGCAAGCCATCCAATTCCACTATAAAGCGGAATGCCGGGCTGACTGCGTATTTTTTAGACGGTATACTCATCTGCTTGCTCACCTCTTATTAAATACGTCGAACGGATTATCTCTGGGCTTATCTTCATTCATACTGCGGTTAATCCGTGAGATTTCCTCACACCACTTCCGGCGCTCCCGATGCTCCATCAACATGATTTCATCATGAGGCCAGTGAAAATAATAAGCGATGAACCCGGCCTCCTCGTAAATCTTATCAATGGGATAACCTGCTACGCCTCCTCCATCCCGGCGATAAAAGAAACATCCACATCGAATTCATGCTCGCATTTAGGGCAAGATGTGTGAACCTTCGGCACTTCCATTTCATTGATTTCGCGATAAAAATTTTGCATGAAAGCCAGATCAGCCGTAAACATTTTTTCGATAACTCTGGTATCAATAGCACGCAGGTCTCCCAGCTTCGTAATAACGCGAGTCAATAAAATAATGGTTAAATAACCCGGGTTCTGCTGTACACGTTGGTCACGCATAGGCAAAATTTCATCGGCTGCCGTTGCCAAACGCATTACGCCTCTTTTATGCAATGTGCCACTATCATCCACATATCCTCTTGGAAGCTCGAATTCGTATTCTGTTTTGAAAGCCATAAAGTATCCTCCTAATTATCGCATAAGCAGGAAAACAAGAGACAAGAAGAGCGTCAACCGCCTCATTCCTTCTCTTGTTTCCCCGATGCAATTGTTACTTCGTGCGGGTCATGCCTTCATGCGCCAGTTCCAAAAACTCAATAGCCACTTCAGAGCCTGTACCATTGAAATTAGGAGCCGTGTACTTGGAAGGCCACGCCTCTATAACTTGCCATGTTGCTACGTCTGCGCCTTCTTCGTCTATTGCAATAATTGTGACTGTTTTACGAGCAATTTTACCTTCAATCGATTCCTGCATCCAGTTGTACATATCCATCGAATCGGTAACGCCCCATTTCAGGGTGATGTTACCATACTTCGCCAACCCCGGCAGCTTGCGAGGTGTAATTGTCTCATTGCCTTCACGATATTCAATAATAGCCAAGGATGCATCGAAGCCCGATACCTCACTGAAGCCAGCCTGTTGAATACCTTCTACCTCAACCCTAAATCTAAAATTTCTGTATGGATCGTTACGTTCGCCCGGCATAATTTACCGCGTCCCCTTTCGTTCTGATTGTTGCCCGTCTCTTACTCAACGACTAGTGAGAACCTATTCTTCTCTCGTTTTCTGAGTAATCCGGAAGATGACGAATTCCGCCGGTTTCACAGGCGCAACCCCAATAATACATATCAAACGGCCGTTATCAATATCGTCTTGCGTCATCGTGCTGCGGCCGATATTAACGTAGAATGCCTCGCTTGGGCTACCGCCCATCAGAGCGCCGTCTCTCCATACGCGGGTAAGGAACGCTTCAATGGTACGCTGTACACGAGCCCATAGCTGCTCATCATTCGGTTCGAACACAACCCAGTTGGTGCCATTCTTAATCGATTCCTCGATGAAGATGAACAACCTTCTGACATTGACGTATTTCCACAGACCGTTCGAGGAGCATGTACGTGCGCCCCAAACACGAATACCTTGACCGGCGAAATGACGGATCAGGTTAACGCCCTGCGGGTTTAAAATATCCTGCTCGCCTTTATTGTATTGGCAATCAAGGCCTACGGCACCGCGAACAACTTCGTTGGCAGGAGCTTTTTGAACACCACGGGTTTGGTCGGAGCGTGAATAAATACCCGCCATTGAACCGGACGGCGGAATGTAAATATTGCGTTTGTCTAACGGATCAAACACTTGTAGCCAAGGGTTGTACATCGCCGCATAGTTGCTGTCGAAAATATTGCGGTGTGTCATGACATCGGCCACTTTAGTTTTCTCACGCGGGACATCGAGAATGGCGAAGCGGCTTCCAAGATTTTCACAATGCGCCACCAAGGACAGCTGTACATTCGGATCGGTTACACCAGGAATGGACATGATGCTCACGACATCATTGTCGATAAACGATTGAATCCCTGTTCTTTTACCAGGTCCGCGGTCTACACCCATGAAATCGGAAGCTGCTAAATTCGCTATAGAACCGTCGCTGCCGCCAAATAGGGAGATTTGGAACTTGCCTGCTTCTTCATTCTCGCCGGACAGCGATTCGAATGGAGCAACAGCGCCCAAATCCGTACCCAAGCTAATGTCTTTAACTATAATGATATTAGAGCGAGACAAAATTTTCTCTACATGATTGGCAGCAGATACGTTTAGTGACACCTTCTCGAATGATTCCGCTTCATCCCCATAAAATACATGCATCGTAAACTCACTAGTAGTGAGAACCTTCACTGGCAGCAAATTGGTGTCAATGACATCCTCTTCACCGTCAAGCACGGATTCCAGCTCGATGATGTTATCAAGCGATGAAACGATGCGATTGTACTGCTTGCTGCCGCCATTCTGGAAGGCTACGATATCGCCTACATTGAAACCGGCATTGTTCTTCACACGGTATTGCACCGATTCGCCCGGCGTCCCGATAATGTCAAGAATTTGCGTCTTGGCTTTACTTGCAGGAACAACTACGATGCGCACTTGGTTACCCCATGTACCCGGGTTTTTGGATGTGATTTGCAGCACTTTCGCCTCTTTATTAGCACTTCCCTGGTTCGTTGCAAGCTTGGCGTCCGATGGTGCCACACGCATCACGTAACCGCGAGAGCCTCCATTCAAGAAAAAGTGCTCAACTGCATAAGACAAAAAGCGGTAATCTCCGAAAGCATTCTCGGATAAATAGCTGCCGAAATTACGATGAAAATCAGCTACGCTGGTAATCAGTAGAGGGACACCTTCGATCTCCCCCCTTTGTGCCAGACCAATAAAGCCCGCCGTGCTCGTACTTGCACCTTCGAGCGGCTGCGCGCCGCTATCGAATTCTTCTACGTAGACTCCAGGTGATAAATACTCAGCCATTGTTCCCCAGTTTCATCCATCTGCATCGATCCGTTGCAAAATATGAAACCAGTTCTCTCCTTTCTGCTTGTGGTTTATAGAAGATGGAAGAATCCGATCTACTAACAAAGTTATGTACAGCCTGTCTAGCCAAAAGCCTGCTTCTGTAATCAGTTCCCGCCTTATAGCTGCTAATCGAAGTTAGAATTGCAGTTTACCTGCAAGCGTAGTTCCGCCCTCTGCGAGGTTCACCTCCTTCGAAAGCGAGCGGCCGCTGTGCATAATATCAAGCTTGATGTCGAAACGGTTAGCTCTGCAGTTGGCAAAAGCGATTACCGCCTCGCCTCGCTCATCAGACTGCGTCTGAACAACAGGGAGCAGCAATGCCCCCCTTGCATAGCTATGGGTCAACGGCCGGTCCAGCCTAATCCTGCGCTGATATTCCAGCACCTCTTCAACCAAGCAAAGCTCTTCCGCGACTTGAGTACTACTGCGGCTTCGAATAAGGTACCTGTCTCCGACAACAATTTTGCCGGTAACCGAGCTGACTGTCAGTTGGTCCATACCTGCCTCTGCCTTATCCTGAGCTAGTCTCGCCCTAGCACTGTCATCCGATTGCACCACTGCAACTAAAAGAGCCCTGGAATACGGCTGACCATGTTCATTGCTAACGCTCGCACGCAAGAGAGTATCCTTTTCCTTAAAAGGATATGACGGACGGGGCGACAGTGTAACATGAACCAGTGTATTCTCAAGGCCCACTTCTATATCACGGTACTCTTCGAAATAATACTGCGCGTTCACGCACAGCCGATAGGCACCTGCTTGTAAATCATTAAATATGTATGTTCCTTTTGATGTAACGACAGGTTTGGATAGCGTTCCTTCAAGTACAATAGATGCGTTTAATCCAAGGGGAGAACTCGAGGTATAGGAATCCAGAAGACAAACTACTAACGAAACCTTCGTATTCAGCTTAGTTACTCTGACACTTTCCAAGTCGAATCCTCCTATCCTTGAATTCGAAAATCACGTTCTGTAACCCGTTTTGTAGTTTTTATCCGAGTAGAATCAATATTAATCGGACCAGCTACATAACCAACTGAGAGCCGGTAGGGGACATCTCCGAAATTCCACATACGAGTCAATGTATCTCCAGTGAGTGTATCCATAACAATCCGCACTTCCTCACCCCGATCGGCCAATGATCCGACGAGTGCGGGTCCGCGTAAAATCGAGTTGTCGTACAACACTTGTATAGCTCTGCCAAGAATTCTATGTTCGTCTAAGACACGTGATTGCAGTTCAGCTGTCGAATAAGCTGTTATCAGGTAATAAAGATCCACAGTTTCAGGCGGGAATTGAATTTCTCCCGTTCCCCTTGCTATCATTCGGGTCTGTCGATTGTCGCCGCTTTCTTTGATGTTATACAAATATAAGGAAAGGTAGAGATCTCCTTTATCGGCGGGTGAAGCTATCCCTATTAGCTCAGGCTGAGGAATAGGCTCCGGCGTCATTTGCTCTTGCAATAATTTCAGCAGAGATGCGCCAACATCAGCAATAACCGTATAATCGCCTATAGGTAATCACTCCTACCTTCTTCTTGTCGATATGCTGACGAATCATGTTAACAGCACGTTATGTATGTCGTATAAATGGATCTTTTTCTATTATAGTTGTAATTTTAAGGGTTGACTATATATTTATATGAGTCTATTTTCCTATCTTTGTTGAAAACTGCCGTTTTTGTGAATTATATAACAAACTACGCGATCCATTCATTTCGAATCGACAAAAAGAGGCTGTCCCAAAAGGGGTTCAGTGAATGAATCAGTCCCAAAGGATGTACAAAGACGCCTCCAAAACCACCATGTAAGCGGAAATGGAAGCGTCTTTTTTGTAGGGAAATTCCCATCAGAGTGGGGGTTCAAAAATCCAAAAATGAGTCCGGCCGCTTTTTGGATGTTACTTAAGTGATGGGGCGGCTGCTTTCAATCTAGAGGAGACCATGATTTGTCGGGGCCGCTGCGGAAGGAAAGAAAATAGATGGAAATTGTAACGCTAATCCAGCGTGGATATCGCCTAAAATCAATCTAACTGAAAAACTAACTCTAATAGAGGTGAAATGGTGGATATCAGCCAAAATACGTAGAATTAGCAGGAGGAATTCCAGCTATAAGACTTGGAACGCTATTTTCGGAGTAACTAACTTGACATTTTCCTGATAATTGCACAGAGTGAGCAAGACTGCCATGCAATGCCGTAACCGAACCCCGAACCACGAGCCACGAACCCGATACCCGCGATGAGTACACGCTGGAAAGCGACCTCATCTTATTCATCACTAAGAATACACAAGAATATGCAAAAAAGCCTTCAACTATTAAAGTGGAATTGAGGGCTCTTTTGCTACCATCTATTCAGGATAAAATGGTGGAGGGGTTGTCTCAAAATGACTTTTGGGACACCCCCCCTAAGTTCAAAACCTTAGTTTTAAACTTGAAACTTAATTATCAGCTTTTGCAGATCCAGAGAAACGCCGGACAGCATACCGGCAGACGCTGTTATCTCTTGTGTAGAAGCCAGCTGTTCTTCTGTGGTTGCAGCTACGGTCTGAGCCAAGCCGGCACTTTGCTGCGCGATCTGTCCCATACTGGTTACAGTTGCAGCCACCTCCTCGGAGCTTGCTGACATTTGCTGCGCTGCAGCCGCAGCCTCCTGAATTTTGCGAGACACCTCTTCGGTTGATTTGACTATCAATCCAAAGGTTTCCTCCGCTCGACCAACTGCATGCAAGCCGCCATTCACTTCCGACAGCCCTTCGTTCATAGTCTCCACTGCCTGTGCCGTATTAAGTTGAATACCATTGATGACTCCATTGATTTCTTGAATGGAATCGGCCGTCTGTGTCGCCAGCTTACGTATTTCATCAGCTACCACCGCGAAACCTCTACCGTTCTCACCGGCTCTCGCAGCTTCAATAGCTGCATTAAGAGACAACAGGTTAGTCTGATTGGCAATGTCCCCGATGAGCTGGGATATCCGCCCAATGTCCTGAGAGTGATCTTCCAGCTTCTTAATAATTTCTCCTGCTTTCTCTACCGTAGAGCTAACCGCTTGAATCTTCGAGGAAGCTGTTCTCATAACCGTTGTTCCTTGTTCTGCATGACGGGCAGCTTCATCCGACAGCTCTGACACTTCCGATGTTGTCTCCGCAATCCGCTGTATGCCTATGGCCATTTCATCCATAGCTCTGCTGCATTCCATGGCGCTTGAGGCTTGATTCTCCGACCCGGAAGCTACTTCTTGAACGGATTCAGCAACATGCTGGGCAGCCATGGAGTTTTGCTCCGAGCTTGCGGTCAACTGCTGGGCCGAGGCCGCTACCTGATTGGAAGCATCCTGCATTTGCAGGACAGAATCCTTCAGCGAGCTCGATACTCTGTTCACAGCACCGACTAACATACCGATTTCATCCTTGGATTTTATATGTATAGTTTCGGCCGTCAAATTACCATGAGAAATCATTTCCAGGGATTGAGCCACCTTCAGAATCGGACGGGAAATGATCCGTGTCACTGCGTAGGCAATGAGCACAATAAACAAGATCGCAATAACAATCATTGCACTAATCTGTATGATGCTGTTACGATAAACCGCTTGACCTTCCTCCTCTGCTCTTGTCGCTCCCTGGTGGTTAAAATTGATAATGACCGCGACGCCTTCCCTTACTTCCTGGAACGTTCGAGACACTTGATCGTTTGCCTTCGAATTTCCCTTAACTTGGCCTTGGCTGCCGGATTGGGCATTTGCTTCTCTGAATGCTTTCCATTTTTGAGCTAATTGGGCTGCATTGCGTTCATCCTCCGCATCGGCCAATGAGTCCTTATATTCTTCCAGCTTTTTATCGACAGAATTGAAAGTATCTTCCAGTTGCTTATTGATATCCGCTTTTTTCGTCGTATCCGGCTCGACCATCATCTGATAATAGAGGACCATAATATGCTCCAATGAAAAATTAACCTGATTGGCAATTTCAATTCCCGTTAACCAGACTTGAGAAATTTCCTTCGTGTTTTTTTGCATTTGGTTCATACTTTTTAAATTCAACCCACTCACTAATCCCATAATTACCAGTATGATTACATAAGACATAACCAGCTTTCTGCCTACGGTCCATTTCATTTTTCATTTCCCCTTCATGGCTATTCTCATGTTCATATGATCTAAGAACCTCATTTGTCCTTATGATACTAAGAAATCATTAAAAGTTTTCCGATATATATATTTAGTTTTGTTGAACTTCTCTAACAATTTGTAAACAATTGACCTTAGGGGGATACAATGGCAAACTCCTTGCGTATCAAATGGGTATTATTGCTAGTGGCCATTACTACGATCTGTCTGAGCATTGTCGGTGCGGTGAATTATTCATTAGCGAAAGAAAAGATGATCTCATACATTCAACAGCAGAACCTGACAGCGGTACAGGATAGCTCCAAGCGACTGAACGATTGGTTGAACCTCCGCTATGCTGAAGCCAAAGTTATTAGCCGCACCAATATTATGAAAAAAGGCACTCTTGAAGAAAAGCTCGACTATCTTCGTCAGGAAGTCGTCTACTCCGATAATATTTATTTTTCAGCGGGTATTTCCGACTTACAAGGCAACCTGAATTTAACGAATGGGGATACCGTTAATATAGCCGGCGACATTAATTTTCAAATTGCCCGCAACGGGCAAGGGAAAATTTCCGATCCCTTTTTCCGAAAGACTACACATGAATACATCTTTACTATTCTTTTACCTGTGTGGGATGACTCTGGCAATATGATCTGTTTAATGGAGATTGTTCTGGATGCTCAGAATGTGTTTAGCGAGCAGTTGAAAACGGATGATCCTAACCTGAAAGACAGAGTTACCTTGATGCATACGGACTCAACTGTACTGTACAGTGGAAATAAGGAGCTTGTGTTGAAAAGGAACTACCTTCGGGACTTCCCAGAGCTGGGTCCGGCATATAAAGAAATCATCGATAAGGGGTCAGGCTTCCAGACCATTAGTTTCGAAGGAATACCCTTGCTGTTATTTTATTCTAAGGTGGCTAATTCCCCTTGGTATCTATTGCTCAACATCCCGCAATCCAGCTTGAATAAGCCTCTTGAATCCCTGTTCTTCTCAACGGTCGGGCTAATCGCCTTGATGGAGCTTGTTCTGGCAAGCTTAATTTATTATGTTTTCAACTATATGATCATCAGGCGAATTCACGAGCTGCTGATTGTAACGGAGGCCGTAGCCGGAGGAAATCTGTCCGTGGCCGCCATAGAAACCAAAAGCAGAGATGAACTCGGCCTGCTGTCCCTGTCTGTTAACGAAATGACTCAAAACTTACGAGATTTATTCGAACCGTTCGAATCCTTTGTAGAGACGAATCAATTGGCTATGATTGTTTTGGACAAGGAGTTTCAGGTAATTTCCTTAAATGCTACGGCAGAGAAAATGCTCGGTTATCGAGCGCGTGAGGTGGTCCAGCAGGAGACCCCTCTGCTCTGGCATGATCCGGTTCAATTAAGAGAACGAGCTGCCGCTTACTCCGTTGATTTGGGTATACCTGTGGAGCCGGATTGTTCAGTGCTTGCCGCAAAGCCGCTGCGTAAAATAGAGATGGATCAAGACTGGACCTTCATCCGATCCAATGGGTCGCGCCTTCCTGTTTCCCTGAATGTGAGCCTCATGACGCATCCCGACGGATCGCTCAAAGGTTTTGTTATGC
The DNA here is from genome assembly GCF_042676305.1 of Paenibacillus sp. GCM10027630. Lineage (NCBI taxonomy): Bacteria > Bacillati > Bacillota > Bacilli > Caryophanales > Paenibacillaceae > Paenibacillus > Paenibacillus sp. GCM10027630. Next base: position 185,200 of record NZ_JBHTGY010000015.1, read on the forward strand.
TTGCCCGTGACATGAGCCCATTTATTCAAGCGACGGAAACGAGCAACCGGCTTTTGCATATTTTGGATGCAGCCCAGGATTTTATCGCCTCCTTTGATCTTAAAGGCAATATGTTCTACATCAATGCAGCCGGTAAACGTCTTCTTGGAATCGAGATTTTGGACGAGGATTCTCGCTTGATCGGCAATTATTTACAAACGGAGATGTCGATTCAGCTTGCAGAGGGATTGGTTATTGCCCAAAAGCTCGGACACTGGGAAGGCGAAACGGAGTTTGTGACCCAAAGCGGCGGCTGCATCATAACCTCCCAGGTTATTGTAGCCCACAAGCCTTCCGATGGCGGGGATGTATTCTTTTCGACTATCGTGCGGGATATTATGGAGCAAAAGCATATCCAATCCGAACTGCTTCAAGCCAAGGAAGCTGCAGATAGCGCCAACCAAGCCAAAAGCATGTTCCTTGCCAGTATGAGCCATGAAATCAGAACCCCGCTCAACGGTATTACGGGGCTTTCTTACTTGATGCAGCAAACGAAGCTCACTGATATACAGCGGGATTATCAAAGTAAAATTTCCAGCTCCGCCCAAACGCTGCTGCAAGTCATCAATGACATTTTGGATTTCTCCAAGATTGAAGCGAATAAGCTTACTTTGGAAAAAGCCAGCTTCCAGCTGGATGAATCGATTCGCAAGCTCAACAGCACGTTAAGCGTCCTGCTCGGCCACAAGCCGATAGATATGATAATTCGAATAGAAGGCGAGATGCCGGCTGTTCTAATCGGGGATACACTTCGCCTGGAGCAAATTTTATTAAACCTGATTAGCAATGCGATCAAGTTTACGGACAGCGGGCACGTTGCCCTGCTTATTAGAATTGTTGAGCATAAAGATGGGGAGGCAGCAATTCGTTTCTCGGTTACTGACACCGGTATCGGCATGACACCCGAGCAAATGAAGCTGCTGCTTCAACCTTTCATGCAGGCAGACCAATCGACAAGCCGTAAATTCGGGGGGACAGGGCTTGGATTAATCATTTCCAAAAATATGATTGAAATGATGGGAGGCACCCTGTCCATTGAGAGTGAACCGGGTATCGGAAGCAGCTTCACCTTTACAATTCGATTCATTAGTCCCAATCCGAGCCGTAAACATATATTCCCACTTGCGAAAAATCAGGATGATTTTCGCGTTCTCATCGTAGAAGACTCACAAGAGCTTAGGACAAGTCTTTCCATGATGGTCAGCAGTCTCTCATTACAAGCAGAGTCCTCTGCTAGCTGGACCCATGCGCTAAACCGTCTGGAATGGGAGCCTTCGCCTGTTCACGCCTTGCTGTTGGATATGGAAGCCGGGGATATGTATGGGGAGGAAACATGGCTGCAGATGAAACAGGCCGCTAATCGTCGCGAGGCACTCACGATCATATATACGACCCTTGCAGGGCGTGATGCGCTGCAGCGTTTGCCGGACAATCAAAGACCTGACGCTATTCTTGTCAAACCGGTAAGCCGCTTGGAGCTGTATCATTCAATCGCCGCCCTTCAGGTCCGTTACAAAGAGGGAAGTCCTGTACAACCTAAGCTGCCCGGACCCTTAAGACCACTCACTGGCCATATTCTGCTCATAGAAGATCAGGCTATTAACCAAACAGTGGCCATAGCCATGCTGGAAGCACTAGGAGTTTCCGTTACGGTAGCCAGTCACGGCTTGGAAGCTCTCGAATTGCTGCCTGTGCATAATTTTGATCTGATTTTGACCGATATTCATATGCCTGAGCTGGACGGGATAGCGACAACAGAACAAATACGTCTGAATGAGCGGTATGCGCATACGCCGATTATTGCGTTAACAGCCGATGTCACGAACGCTCAGCATGAGCAATGCCTCCGCGTTGGCATGAACGGCGTTCTAACCAAGCCGCTGGAGCTGGATTTGCTTGCAGCCGCTTTGTCCGAATGGCTGCCACAGCAGCCTTCTCCCTCGGCTGCTCCGATAGAAGCCAATTACGACAGTTTGCCGGAGTTGAAAGGTATTGATATTCAGGAAGCGGTCCGGAGATTGGATGGCAGGATAGAGATCATCGTGAAGCTGCTGGCTCTTTTTCGTAAGGAGCATGACCAGACTGCCTCCAAATTGTTGCACTACATTAACGAAGGGCAATTAATCGAAGCTAAACGATTGTCCCACTCCCTACGAGGAGCGGCCAGCAATCTTGGCATGAAAAAAGTATTTGCCACAGCCAGTGCACTGGAATTGTCTATAGACGAGGCAGACTCCTTGCATTTTGTTCCATTGTGCAATGAATTAGAAATTCGACTTCATGAGGTTTTCTCAAGTATCGACAAGAAAACATCCATCGAAGCACTGCGAGGATGGGCTCTCTCCAAGTCTTAACAACCTGGCTATCAAATGTTTGCTAATACTTTCCAAATATTCTAACAAAATGGCTTATAGACGTACTCAAATCTGCACGATATAATACTTTTAGGTATATAGACACGGTAAATATTAGCAAAATATTAGCGTTTCAGACCATTGTATAGAATACTCAAATCCGCACTCAAGAGGTGTCTGAACATGCAGAAAGTGTTAATTATAGAAGATGATACAATTATTGGAGAAATGCTGAAGCTTTATTTGAGCGAAGAAAATTTCAACGTACAGCGGGTAGAGACGGGGCAGGAGAGCTTCGATGCTTTGGAAACCTTTGTTCCTGATGTGATTTTGCTGGATCTCATTCTTCCAGATATGGATGGTGCTGACCTATGCAAGCTGCTTCGCCATCAGACTCATGTTCCCATTCTGGTTATTTCTATGAAAACCAAGGTCACAGATCGAATTCAAGCCTTATCCTCTGGAGCTGATGACTACTTATGCAAGCCATTCAGCATGCAGGAGCTAAAAGCTAGAATCATCGCTCAGCTAAGGCGTTCCTCACCGCAGACGGCATTTGCACCGGCATTCATAGCAGCAGCTTCATCAAGCCCAACGGCAACAATAAGCTCCAACGCGCAGTGGCTGCAGCTTGACTTGGAGCGCCGGGCACTAATCGTCAATGATGAGGTCGTCGAAATCACTTTCTCCGAGTTTGAGATTATGAAACTATTTTACAGCTTTCCTGGCAAAGTATTTAGCCGCGACGAATTAATCAATGCCATCCGCGGGATTGATTCCTATGTGAATGAGCGCTCGATTGATGTTCATATCACGAACCTTCGAAAGAAAATTGAGTATAACCCCAGACAACCCCAGCATATCAAAACGGTTTGGGGAGTCGGCTACAAATTCGAGCTATTGCCTTAAGATGCATCGATTCATTCAACAGCCTTGTCTTCTCCTCTTATCAAGAGGGCGGACAAGGCTGTTCTTATGTCCGGCTCCCGGTCCGTTAATTATTTGAAAGATTAATACTCCATAAAAAGAAATCACTTAACTTTGCTCATACTTTCAACCCATAATCTGAAGAAGAAAATATCATACGATCATTGTTCCTTTACGGATCAGGAGGTTTGAACCCCATGTCTTGGCTGCAAATCATTACAAGCTTGGCGCGAAATTTTAGCGATATGTCTAAGTCCAACACCAGAACATCGGCTGAAAAGCTCCAGAGCTACATGAACAACTCTGAAAAAACAGCCATTTGCATTATTCATATCATTAATTTCCAGCATAGCTATCCCTTCGGTCAGGATCTGATAAAAAGTGTGTGCACACGGATCAATAGCCTCATTCCCCAATGTTTTATCACTCATTTACGAGAGAATGAAATCATATGCAGCCTTGCGACGTCGGGGGATTCCGAGCACATCCTCGCAGAAGCTGCGAGGATCCGCAATAAATTATGCGAGCCCATCGCGGTTCGAAATCGTACCATGCATCTTACTGTGAATTTAGGGATAGCTGTGCAGAAGGACGTGGAGACAGCCGAAGTACTTATACATCATGCGGATATAGCTCTCCGTTGTACCAAAGAACAAGGACAGCCACCCGTAATGATGTACGACGTAAATCTGCTGCAGAAGCAGATTTACCGTACAAAGCTGGAAGAAGGACTGCTGCAAGCTGTATCGAACAATGAGCTCGAGCTTCACTTTCAACCCCAATTTAATATACAAACGGGCAAAGTTCGTGGCTTCGAAGCGCTTCTTCGCTGGCAGCATCCCAAGCTAGGTGCTGTTTCTCCCGGGGATTTCATACCTGTTGCCGAAGAAAACGGGACTATTCTACCCATCGGATTATGGGTACTGCGGCGCGCTTGCGAGTCGTATCAAGCATTGCTAATGAGCCCTTTTCCTGACGCAGTAATAAGTGTCAACATATCCGCATTACAGCTTAGCGATAGTTATTTCCCTAAGCATGTCTCACAAATATTGTCGGAAACTGGCTTGCCGCCACATCTACTTGAGCTTGAAATTACTGAAAGCATGCTTATTACATCCATAGATGCTGCAAACATTCGGTTGATGGAGCTAACACAACTCGGTGTACGTATCGCTTTGGACGATTTTGGAACCGGATATTCTTCACTTCATTATTTGAACCGGCTGCCGCTCCATCTGGTGAAGCTGGATAAATCATTTATTCGTGATATTGGTAAAAATAATGAAGGGAGGATTACCAAATCGATTATACGACTTGTTCAAGATCTCGATATTCAAACCGTTGCGGAAGGCATAGAATCTTACGATCAATTGTATCTGCTCAAAACATGGAAATGCGATATCGTTCAAGGCTTTCTACTTAGCAAGCCACTTCGGGAGCAAGAAATTGCTGCATTTATTACCAAACACACATCTGTAACTGAGAATGCTTTTTCAGCGTCTTCTCCTTCATAGCCTGATTTCAGAGGTTTCAAATTCCAAGTTTATTTAGAAAAAATCCAGCTCATCTCTGGTCATTAGCTTTCCGGTTTTCAAAAGCTCGTGTTTTACTGCTAGAAGAAGATGCTTCATTAGAATCGGTGTTCCTGCATCAGCCGCCAAGAAAGCAGCTGAAACTGCAATATTTTTAATACCGCCACCGGCAATGGAAAATTTACTGGCTATCAGCTTGAAATCAACATCATCCCCGATAGGCGCTTCCTTCGGAAACATAGAACGCCATATTTTCTCCCGATAATCCGCATCAGGGAATGGAAACTTGATGATGTAATTAATACGTCGAATGAAGGCTTCATCAATATTGCCCAACAAGTTGGTGGCAAGTACCGATATGCCGTCGTACTCCTCCATCTTTTGAAGCAAATAGGCCGTTTCAATGTTCGCATATTTATCGTGAGAATCCTTGACTTCAGAGCGTTTACCGAATAAGGCATCCGTCTCATCGAAGAACAGTATGGCATTGCTAAGACGGGCTTCATGAAATATTTCATGGAGATTTTTTTCCGTTTCCCCAATATATTTGCTTATAACTTGCGACAAGTCGATTTTGTAGAGCTCCAGCTGCAGCTCTTGGGCCACCACCTGTGCGGACATCGTCTTCCCCGTCCCAGGAGGACCGGCAAACAGCATGCTTAGGCCTTTACCATAAGCCAGCTTGCGCTCAAACCCCCATTGTCCGTAAACGACACTGCGGTATTTCATTTGGTTACACGCATTGCGGAGCTGCTCCTTTTGCTCCCCTGGCAGTATTACATCCTCCCAAGTGTACTTCGCTTGGATACGAGAAGCTTTCTTCTCCAAGCGGTGCTGCACCTGCATGAAGCAAGCCTTATACAGTGCCTGCTCATCAATGTCGCTATACGCCTCAGAATTCACAGCAGCTAACCTGCCTGCACGGGTCCATTCCGTAAAGCTCTGCGCAAGCGAGATCGCCCGCTTAATTTGCCCCGCAGTGAACCGGAACTTATCGCCGATCACCCGCCAATCTACAGAATCGGAGAAGATTCTGGCTTCAGCGGCGAAGCTCTTCCATAGAGCTTCACGCTCCTCGGTCTCAGGCACCTTCAGCTCCAAATCAATCACCCAGCGGTCCTTCATATCCGCCGAAAGCTTAATCTGTTTGTCAGCGAGCAGGAAAAGAAGCCCGCCATAGCTATTCAAGCTGTGCAAAAACGAGCGCAGCTTATGCCGGGCAGCCGCATCCGGCTCCTCCGGAAACAGTGCTTCCATATGCGTGAAGCAAAGCACTGCCTGCTGCAGGATAGCTTCACGCAGCACATCATCGAGCAGCTCCGCAAACGGCCGCTCCGCAAGCAGCATGCCGGCCACATCGGCTATTAGCGCCGATTTGCCAAAGGCATGGCAGCAATGCTTCGCGTGCAGCGTCTTCCCGGAGCCCGACGGGCCCCAGATGTGGAACGCAAGCCGCTTGCGCGTTGCCCTCTCAGGCGTGTACATGCCGCGCACGAACGTCTGAAGCTGCTCCTGAAGCGCCTCATCAACGCGTAGAGGCTCTAACGGGCTGCCGCTGTTGAAACGCTGCGTTACGCGCTTAACGGAGTCTGACGGCTCAGAGGCGATGCCGTCAAGCAATAAGCGCACCATCCGCCGATTAAGCACAATCGGCTGGGAGAGGAATGATTTCGCAGTATCCGCCTCATCCTTATACAGAAAATATTTCGACAATGGGCTCGACATCGCAAGCGCGTCCCTTACTTCAAGCATGTCTGCGGCATTTCGACAATATAACTGAATCAGTAAACCGGCATTGGGATGCTTGCAGGTCAAATCATCTTGCAGAAACCCGAAAACCCGTTCATACTTACGATCCAGTTCAACCGCCAACGCAACCATTAAGAAGTCCCGCTCCTGTGCACGCAGTCCAAATGTGTGTGCAACCGTTTGAAGCGGCAAATTAACGCCAGCGTTAACGCTAACAGCTATTCTGTGTGCAATCGCCCTCTCCAAATCTTCCAGCTGCTCCAGCAACGCCGCTGCCTCAGGATCGTTTGCCCAATCATTTTCCATCCCTGCTATTAAGCCCAGGAATTCCTCCTCCGACACGAACATCCCCTGATACGGATCATCTCTCCAAGCATCCATGCGCTTTTTTCTGCTGTAATACAGCCTTTGAAGCCTATAATCAAGAAGCCGCAATTCATCTGCGTAGTGCTCCCAACCATTAGCATAGCCTTGTCCATCCCACTGTTTTTCATCCTCAGCTGTGATCATTCCGCTCAATCTTTCGCTATTCATATAACTCCTCTAAAGTTAGAATGTGGGTAAAATCGGTTAAAAACAACGTATACTACCATTTCCTTCATCTTATCAGACATTCATACATCAGAGAAGACAGGCTTTTCCATTCATTATCTGCAGTCCCCTCTGCCAAAATAATCCGTAATCTCTTACATTGCATCTTCTACTTCTTATAAGGAAACGCTACAAGTACTGACAGGAGGAAATTAGCTATGGAAATTTCACAAGGCTCTGAAGCCGTCTCAAAAGGATCTGAAACGAAGCGTGGACTGTTGATCACAGGTTTAATTATTGCCATGCTATTCGCAGCGTTAGACGGGACCATCGTAGGTACCGCCATGCCGCGGATTGTTGGAGAATTGGGTGGATTGAGCGTCATGGCTTGGCTAACGACCGCCTACATGCTAAGTTCAACCACGGTAGTTCCTATTGCAGGTAAGCTGGCCGATTTATTAGGACGAAGAGTGGTCTATATGACCGGACTTATAGTATTTATGCTGGCCTCAGCGCTTTGCGGTATGTCCCAAACCATAACACAGTTAATTTGGTACCGTACCCTTCAGGGTGTGGGGGGCGGAATTATGATGCCAATGGCCATGATTATTATAGGTGACTTATTTACCGGTAAACAGCGTGCGAAATGGCAAGGGGTTTTTGGGGCAATCTACGGTTTAGCTTCCGTCATTGGACCTCAGGTGGGAGGTTGGATTGTAGACTCACTTAATTGGCGGTGGGTGTTTTATATTAATCTTCCGGTAGGGCTTCTAGCCGTTGTTTTTATTGCCCTTGGTTTAAAAAGCATACGGGCAACGGGCCCGATCCGTTTCGACTTCAGCGGGATGATTACCATGATCCTGGGTGTGGTGCCCTTGCTGTTAGCTCTAACCTTCGGAGGCAAGCAGTACGCTTGGGGCTCTTGGCAAATCCTTGGCATGATAGGGGTTTCCATAATTTCTATAATTGCTTTCATTCGCATTGAATCCAGAGCTAGCGAAGCGATCTTACCTATGCGTTTATTCAAAAACCGTACCTTCTCCATCATCAACGGCATTGGATTTCTAATGGCTGTCGGGATGTTCGGAGCGATCATGTTTGTTCCGTTGTTTATGCAAGGGATCGTTGGTATTAGTGCATCGGCTTCCGGAACCGTCATGACGCCTATGATGGTTACCATGATTATAGCCAGCGTAATAGGCGGTCAGATTGTACAAAAGATAGGCGTTCGTTTCCAAATGACGTTGGGTATGATCATAATGGCAGCGGGCTTTGTTCTTTTGGGTACATTAAGCATGAATACGACTAAACTGACTGCATCCTCTTATATGATGGTTATAGGGTTAGGTATTGGGCTTGTTATGCCAATTCTTACTTTAGCGCTTCAAGAAAGCTTTCCCAAAACCGAGCTCGGCGTCGTAACGTCTTCCAGCCAGTTTTTTCGGCAAATCGGCGGGACGTTCGGCATGACTATCCTTGGGACCGTTATGAATTACCGATCTGATCATGAGCTGAGCGACAAGCTTGTTCCGGTACTGCAGCAATTGCCAGCCGAAGCGCGCGGCTTTGCCGACAAAATGACTTCGATGATTCACTCCGATCCGCAAGGCCTCTACTCGTTGCTGCTCAACCCAGCTTCATTGGCAGAATTACCGCAAGCCATTGTTCAGAAGATCGTACCTATTCTAAAAATTTCATTAGTGGATTCTCTTCACAGCGTCTTTCAGATCGCCTTGGTCTTCGTCATATTAGGTGCTCTGCTAACCCCATTTCTAGGCCGAATTCAGCTAACGGATCACAAAAAAACAGAGAAAGCCGTTGAATAGGAATTGCGGCTGCCTCCCTTTGATTCCTGGGACGGCCACGCGGTCGTCCTTTTCCATTCCACTGACATTAACTAACTTGCACCTTTAATTGCCAATCGCTCGCTGATCCTTTTCAGCTTGCTGTGATAGATAAGCAGATCCTGCTTGGCTGCCTCTGACTCACTGCGGCTTGGCTGAAGCTTTTCAATCGCCCAGAATTGAATTAAATAATCGAAGACTTGGTTAAAATAAGATACAGGCCCATAATTAGCCTCTTTTGATATCATTTCCATCCGCTCTTTGAACTGTGGCATCTCTTTGCCAGGCATAGCAAAACTCGTCATCGCCTTATGTATATAATAAACGAAGTTATGATCTACCCCGAGATACCCCTTTACAGCGTCGCGATAAAAAGCAAAATGCAGCGTTTCATCCTTCGCAATTCTTCTAAGAAGTTTGGCCAGCCGTGGATCATACGGAGTAGCTGCTTTTGCTACATTATTGTAAAACACCATCGTAGCCAGCTCCTGGATCGCGGTATAAACCATCGTTTCCATTGCGGTGTCAAAATCAGGCACAAACCCTGCTTCCACAACTCCTTTACGGAGACGGTGAAGCTCATGAGGATCTGCATTTCGTGTAATAATCAAGTAAGTTTCCAGCAAAGACGAATGCTGGTCCTCTTCCGAAACCCAGGTATGGACAAAATCCTGCAAAACCTGCAAAGAGCCTTTAAAGGTGACGGCTAAATGGTGGTAAAAGAAGGGAAGGTTGACTTCTGTCAGAAGGGAGGTTTCTACTGCGGTATAAATGGATAAGGGGAGTTTCCGCTGCTCCGGGGCCCATGGCTCATCTATAAAACTGCGTCCCAATTCCCACGGGATAAACTCATGATAGCTCCAATCGATACTTGCTGCCCGCTCACGATGTTGTCTATATAATTCCGTTAAAAAAGGCTCTAATTTAGGATCAAATACGTTCAATTTGTAGTTTTCTGTCGGCATTAGCGGCCTCCTTTAATCGCTTAACATTACAGGTAAAATTAAGCCAAGTCAAATGTTAATTTGTTGTGATAACTTGTAAAATGTGGTATCATTACGTTATACACATTCGTATTTGAATTCACATATTAGAAAGGGTTATCAATTCGATTTTTGGGGTAATCTTTCTAATGTGTGAATTTTTTGTTCATGCATATAAAAATGAGTAAAAGCTATTGGAGGTTTTTAAGAAGATGGAAACAGGTACAGTGAAATGGTTTAATGCAGAAAAGGGTTTCGGTTTTATTGAAGTTGAAGGCGGCAAAGATGTATTCGTACACTTTAGCGCAATTACAGGGGACGGATACAAATCCCTTGAAGAAGGACAACGCGTACAATTTAACGTTGTTCAAGGCAATCGCGGACCACAAGCTGAAAACGTTGTGAAACTGTAAGGTTTCATCAGAGGGAGAGAACTGCTCGTCCGGGCAGTTCTTTTTCAGTGACAAGTAACGTATATATAAAGGGCTCCGCTTTACCTCGATAAACGAGAACGTCCCTTTTAAGGAACGTTTCATCCGCTATCTTGCTCTTGACCATCGCTAAAAATCCTTACAATGGAATTCGCACCGCACAAACCGAAGGAGGGTTCATCTTGTATTTTTCTAAGAAAACCATGGAACCGGTTCAGGAAGAACAGACATCCGTTTGGATGTGCAGTAAAGAAGGATGCTCATGCTGGATGCGTGAAAACTTCTCACTTGAGAAAAGTCCGCTATGTCCTATATGTCATTCCGAGATGGTCAAGGATACAAAGATGCTTCCCTTACTTTTCAATCATCACAAAACCCATTAAAATGCCGCAGCTTTCGGGCTGCGACCATACAAGGATAAACGGCTGCGCCGTCCTCTCCAGGACGAGCGCGTTTGTCATAGTTGAGCGAATCCGCTCGACTGGAAAAAGCACTAACCGCAGGCGGCTAGTGCTTTTTTTTTCGTACAAACCGTAAGTATACTTCCGGCCGCTTCTGTCAATGCTTATTAGTAGATTGATAGATTTGAAACCGGGGGATAATTACTATGAATCGGATGACCAAATACAGTCTACTCATCTTACTTGCAATAGGAACAGCTGTAAGTCTATGGACTATACACGCGGATGCAGCTAATCAAGATCTCGAACGCTTGCTTCCTTTATCCAAGCAAATTATCGCCTCCTCCGATAGAAAAGTGATCATCAAGCATACAGACAGTTACCAATCATTCACTAATAAAGAAAGCTTTGCTCAAATTGGCCGAAAGGTTAGCACACAACTAAATATTCCTGTCAGCAGCGAGATCATTGAGGAACGGGATCATCTACTCTATCAGGCTAAAACTACCGATTTGGAAGGAATCGAAACAACTCTTCTATTTATTGGCTTCCCCAACGGATCCACCGAACTCATAATAAGTGCAGAAACGAGCCGCCCGCAGGATACGGTTCCCATCATGAAGGTTCAAAAGCAATTAACGGAAAAACTTACAGCTATCGGGATTAAGCCTAACTGGAATATCATGATTCAAGGCTCTGCAGTCATAAGCTCGTCAATCAAGGAACAAGAAGCATCGCTGGAGCCCTCATTCGCCAAACAACTGCAAGCTCAAAAGGTTACTAGGTATGAGGATGCCGGAAGCCTCAGTATTTCTTATTACTCCCCCAAAATAAGCCATTCCACAGCAGAGGGAGACAAAGAAAAGATGAACCTCCAAGTGGCGGTTCACCGAAATTCGATTACGCAGCAGCAGCGGATTACCATTGGCTCTCCTGCGATTTCGATAGAATATTAATAGGCTATTATTTCTTCAGAATAGCCTCGATAGAAGCTAATTCCTCTGCGCTAAAGTCAAGCCCGCTAATTGCGGCGACTGCATCTTCAATCTGGCTCACTCTGCTGGCTCCAATTAATGCGGAAGTCACTCTACCGCCACGCAGGACCCAAGCTAAAGCCATCTGCGAAAGCTTTTGACCACGTTTCTCAGCTATATCAGTTAAGCTGCGGATTTTCGCCATAACTTCGTCGGTTAAATCCTCCGGCTTCAAGAATACGCTCTGTCCTCCAGCCCTGGAATCCTTTGGAATTCCGTGTAAATAACGGTCGGTCAGCATGCCTTTGGCAAGCGGAGAGAAAGCAATACTTCCCACGCCTTCCTCGTCCAGCACATCCAACAGGCCATTCTCAACCCATCTATCGAGCATCGAATATCTTGGTTGATGGATCAAGCAAGGTGTCCCCAGCTGCTTCAAGATACGGACGGCATCTTTAGTCTGCTCTGCACTGTAGTTAGAGAGTCCCACATAGAGCGCTTTCCCTTGACGAACTACCAAGTCCAGCGCTCCCATGGTTTCTTCGAGTGGTGTATTCGGATCAGGACGGTGATGATAGAAAATATCAACATAATCGAGCTTCATCCGCTTAAGACTTTGATCCAAGCTAGAGATCAGATATTTCTTGGAGCCCCATTCCCCGTAGGGTCCTGGCCACATGTAATATCCCGCTTTGGAAGATATAATAATTTCATCCCGGTATGGAGCGAAATCATCCTGAATAATTTTGCCAAACATCTCCTCAGCACTTCCAGGAGGGGGTCCGTAGTTATTGGCCAAGTCGAAATGAGTTATTCCCAAATCGAAGGCCCGGCGCACCATCGCTCTGCCGTTCTCAAACACATCCACACCACCGAAGTTATGCCACAATCCCAACGATATGGCCGGAAGCTTCAATCCGCTGCGGCCGCAATGACGGAACTTCATTTCCTCATATCTTTGACTGTTTGCTGTATAAGTCATGTCTTCTCGATCCTCCTTAGCCAAACTAATGTCTAAATCAAGCCCTGCCTCTAAATCTTATAAGTGCTGCTTAATTTTGCTAATAACTTCTTCATATTCTGCATCAGTAAGCTGCTTATTATCCGCAGGGCTCATCTCAAACATCTTGCCCCATGCCGCTCCATCTTTATATTTAGGAACTATGTGAAAATGCACATGCGGCATCGTATCACCAAATGCACCATAGTTGATTTTGTCCGGCGAGAATGCCTGTTCAATCGCTTTCGCAACTTGTGCAACATCCCGCATATAGGCGTCCTGTTTGTCCTGGGACAGGTGGAAAAATTCAGTTTGGTGATCATTTAATGCTACGATACAGCGCCCCCTGTAGGTTTGCTCCCTAAATAAAAACAACGTAGAAACTCTTAGCCTGCCAATTTCAATCATAATCTTTTCTTGTCTCTCATCCTGAGCGCAGTAAATACAATCTTGGGACATTGATTATCTCTCCTGTCAAATAGGTTTTGTACTGCTATGTAGGGCCAATTCACCGCAATGGATCTCATACTCCATACTAGTCAACTACTGCTATTTTGTCCATAACATACTTTTTAGCCAAATAAATAGATTTAATTTTCTGACTATTTGATCTATAATAGAGTTAGTACTAGAGTTACTCTTCACATTTAAAACTAGGAGGGGTTCTCATGAACGGAAATTTTGAAAACGGTACCATTTTTGTATTTGTAGGCACCAGCGGTTCCGGCAGAAAAACAATTGCCCACCAGATCGGCAAAGAATTAGGCTTCCAGTTCGTGATATCCCATACTACAAGAGATCCTCGCCCCAGAGAAACACATGGGAAAGATTATTACTTTACTTCCAGGAAGGAATTTATTGAAGCCGATATTCGTGGGGAGTTCATACAGACGGTCGAGCTCGATAATCATTTCTATGGCATTAAAAAAGCAGATATCACAGCAGCGTTGAAAGCGAGCCCGGTTATCTACGTAATTGTTAATCGATCTGGAGCCAACAAACTAAAGTATGAATTCGGAGATAAAGCTATTCGACTATTCATTTATGTTAACAAACAATTGATCCAGGAAAGACTGCAAGCCAAGGCTGTATCTGATGAAATCATCAGGCACTATATGGACCATTATATTGAAGAGGTCTCTTACCGTAAAGACTGTGAGCATGTGTTCGAAAACCTCGATTTGGATGAAACCAAAGCACGTATTAAACATTCGATCCTTGCTCATTTACCGGCAACGACGAGTTAATGAAGTATCGGAGCTCCCCTCCTAGAAACTTTCAGGGGCAGCTCCTTTTTTGCGTACAAAATATCCCCACAAAGTGGGGTTTTGCTTCGAAGTTGATCAGATACTTTGCGGGGAGCCCCTAACATACAACAAAACCGCTTTCCGTCTAATACTGGAACAAGCGGTTATCAGGTCAGCGGCTACAGAATCTGCACGCCTTTCTTAATCGATTTCAAATCGCGGTTTGTGTTGACAAGAAGCGGAAGCATCTTCACGCTGCTCTCCATCAAGGAATTACATTGATGACAAGTAGGCACGTATTCGAATGCAAAGTTATCCCGCATCCATCCGTTGCAACCTTCTTTCGAGCATGACCAAATGGCAGTATTCTCCTCCGGAAGATCCTCTAACGATTTTCTTCGATAGTACATGGTTAGCCTCCCTTTTGATTGCACAACCAAAAAAGAAAAAACTGCCCTCAACGCATGTTAAGGGCAGTCGGTTTCTACTGTAATATTACAGTTTTACAACGTTCTCAGCTTGAGGTCCGCGGTTGCCTTGAACCACGTTGAATTGAACGCGTTGACCTTCGTCCAAGGATTTGAAGCCTTCGCCAGTGATTGCGCTGAAATGTACGAATACGTCATTTCCGCCTTCAACTTCGATAAAACCAAATCCTTTTTCTGCGTTAAACCATTTCACTGTTCCTGTTTGCATTGTAAATACCTCCAAAATTAAATTAACATGATCCTTTTATTTTCAAAATAAAAATTCACACATTGCAAAAGGTTCCATCGTTCTAATGATAACCCTTAACAATATGTGAATTCAGGTCTCACGTTTTTTGATTAATTACATCTTACCATGCCAGGGATTAAAAAGCAAATGAATCGAACCACAATTGGGTGGAAACATTTTGAAAATAAAGGAAAAAGGGAATGTGTTTTGGACATCCCCTTTTTACCTTTATTTGGTTAACTTAAGTTTGCAGGAAGAGCGCCTTTTACATACTTTTGCAATAAGCGTACTGCTATTTGAGCAGCTTCCGCTCTTGTCATTTTACCCTTCGGGTTAAAATTAATTAATGGTTTGTTTTTGGTAGGAATAGGAGAAATCACCGGACTGCCCACCATAACTTTAGCGGAATTCATAGCTTCAATAGCTGGAAGTGCATAAACGTCCATGCTCGCAATGTCTGCAAATGCCTTCTCAACTTTGGCCTTCAATTTATCATCATTCATCGCCAAAGTGACATTCATTGCACGAGAGAGCATAACCGCTGCCTGCTCACGTGTTATCGGCCTGTCCGCTCCGAAAATTTGAGCCTCGAAGCCTTGGACAATACCAGCTCTGGCCGCCGTCTCTATTTCCTCATACGTCCAAGCCGCAGAGTTACTTCCAGGCAATATATCGCCGAATGTATTGTTGTCATCCGAGTTAATCTTCATACCTAGCGAGCGAACCATCAGACCTGCAAATTCACCGCGCGTCACGCTGTCATCGGCTCCAAATTCATTTCCAAACAAAGCTGGCATATAGCCCTTGGACAATAGAGCCTGCAAAATATCTCGTGCCCAAATGTGGTTGGAAATATCGTCATAGCCGTATTTCAGTTTAGCGACCATATAGTATCCAAACTGGTCAAACGGTACGGTAACAGTCTTAGCTTTCGCATCAACTTTACCTCCGATATTTTTCCATTCTCCTTTATCATCCAAAAGGAATACAGTTACTTCTGCTGCAGCCTGGGATACAACACTATCATCATATTTAATAGTAAGTACACCTCGCTCACTCGGCACTACTTTTCTTCTGTCATCATAACGGGTAAAAGTACCTTCAGTGGAATACGGCGCCAATCCGCCAGTAACAGGCTTATAGTCGGAAGCTCCTACTTTGGATGCTTCACCCATACCTGCTGAAATCCAATAATAATCGGAAACTCTCATAAAATGTCTAGGCCCGAGACCTGGATCAAAGCTGCTTGAAAGTGAGCTGTCAATCGGGATTCGCGTCTGAGTCGGAGTGCTCGGCGTTCTAGAGTCAATGTCCGTTCCGACTTTTTGATTATAGTCGTTGACTAACTCTGTGTTACCATTCTCAGGATCTGCAATACCGAATAACAAGTCTACTTTGGGCTCAATCTTACCATCAATCTCACGCCGTAGAACATTGTTCTTAGGGAATGTAAGCTGCAATGCTTTATTAAACACATTGTGCTTGTCGCTCATCGGCTCCATAAACATGGTGCCTTTGTCAGGATTGGAAACGTACGTGACCGTGATTGTCTCTTTCACGTCCGCACTTCCACCTTTTATAACCAAATTGATTTTATTGTCCGTATCCGGTTTAAGACCGGTTAAAGTGTACATATAGCGGTTAGGCATATCTTTGCGCAGCTTGGCGGAATTGCCGTTAATTTGTACATCCTTTGCTCCAACTGCTTCGATATCAAACAACACGAAGTTTTTATTAACAATGATTTTATCGCCTGTATTCGGAACCGGTGAGAGTACACGGTAAGGAACATTTTGGCTTTGCACCGTTAGCGTTGAAGTAGCTGCAGCACCATTCGTATTATTGGTAAATACAATCGTATAAGTATGAGAACCGGCCGGAATTAATACATCATCCAATCGAAGCTTGAAGGCGCTCCGGCTTCCTTCAAAGTCAGCTCTCGAATAATAAGCATTAGGCGCCGGAACCGTAGCACTAGGGTTCATTTTAAAGATTTCTGTTGCCCCTTCTCTAATCGTTATATCATCTGCTCCGGAACCTTCAACGAATAAGTCGAATTTAGAAAGGGTAGTTACATACGCACCGTTAATTAATTGAAGCTCCGGAGAAGGCGGCAAATAATTCGCTCTAATCGGATCTGTCAGAGGTACCCTTGTTGATGTTGGCGGCGTTAATGGTCTAATATCGCTAATCACCGGTAAATTTTTATCGACAATATAGAACTTAACCTCTTTTACATAACTACGCAAAATGGTGGTTGCACCATCGGTATAATCAACCGTTATCTTGATTTTATTTTCGCCTATGAACAATGGCCCCGAGGCTGAAATACCGAGGGTCATCGGAATAATATTACGAATCGTGTTATCGGTAGCATCTTCTACGGAAAATGGACTCGTTGTTTTATTTACATTGTTAACGAGCAATTTCTCGTTTTTCACTCTGGCGTCAGGACCGAATCCAATATATTTCCCTGATAGAACTATATTATTTGTCAAGACTGATGTATCTTTCTCAATAACTTGACCTTCATATAGATTATCCAGCTCAATATATAGCTTAGAAACATAAGTTACTCTCGCCGTATATGAAACAGGATTGGTGCCAACTGCAAAAGCAATGGTTTGAGCACCCTCCGGCAGGTTGGAAATTTTATAAACCTGACCAATGTTAACTGTTGCACCAGCTGGCGAAGCAACACCAGTTTGTGTAGCTGTAATCGTTGTATTACCTAGTGGTTGCAACCCAACCGTTAAATAATTGGTTATAGTTGGATCTGCTGGATTCGCTACCGCTAAAGGTGATGTAGCGTCCACAATGATATAGAAATCCTGCGTTTTTACTTCTTGACCGTTTAAAGGAGCACTTAGTGTTGCATCCGTAATTGGAGAAACGCCATCGTATCCCTGCAACAATCTTGCACCTCTAATCAATGTTTGACCCGAGGCAAGCTTAAACTGAAACTTATCAATGATCGTCCATGGCGTACCACCAATGGATGGTATATAACTGATTGCAATGTTTACAGGTTGATTCGGGAGCAGCGTCCCGGCTGAGTCTTCTACCAACGGGTAAAAAGCAGCAGGAACCGTTACATTCACCAGTTTGAACGCAGGCGAACCATATGTATTGGTGATGACAGTTTCAGTCGCTTTCGGGTTAGTCCCGGCTGCAGTAATATTCACAGGAGTACCCGCGTTAATAGTAATGGTAGAATTCCCATTAAAAGGTGCACTATCAAAAGGTACTAAAAATTGCAAGTCTAAATCAGCGCTATGTGTTGTACCCGTAAAAGAAGGAGGAGTTGAAGCTAGCAAGCTTTGCTTAACACCATCCTGTGTTACATCAACAATGGTAAATGGCTTATCTTTATCATAGTAGTAAGCTTGACGCTTAACTGTAATCGTATCGGTATTGTTAGCTATTGTAATTTCAAACTTGTTTAATCCGGGCTGCAAATTCATAGCCGGCCCATAGAACAAGCCGTTATCCAATACGGAAGCTTTTTCGCCGTTAATCGTCATTTTATTAGCATTATCAACGGTACCTTGAATATAAGCAACGCCTTTTGTCAGGACAAGGCTCGCTCCTTCGTTCAAATCCAAAAGCTCACTGTTTGAGTTAATTTGCATTTTCTTAATCAAAGGAGCCGCATCGTATAGTACATAGAAAACATCTTTTTTTGTAGCTGCTCCTTGCGAGCCTATGAATGTCAAGCGGTTGTAACCCTGAAAAAGATCTACATCGCTAACCTGAAAACGGTTGTTAACAGCTCCAACTGTTGTAACAGAGCTTTTATTAGCCTGTTTAACCCATTCGGCGCCAACTAGTGAAATTTGTTCTACTTCAAGCGTCAAAGTAGAACCGGTTACTTGTTGAAAAGTCCCTCCTATGGAAATTTTCCCGGAGTTCGATAGTTTGGCTGTGTTGCGGGTTAAGTTGCCGGACGTTCCAGACTTCAAAATTTCCATGTTGGCCGTTGCTTTCAACTCGCCGTCATCCGGGAAAAAGTAGTTAGGAACAAGCGGCGGGCAAGTTACTACCGAAGGGTCTGCTTGCAAACACGGCGGTGGCGGTGCCGCTGCTGCAAACTGAGCCGGTATGATCGAGAACAACAGCGCGAACAACAGCATATAGTTAACTATTTTTTTCATTGATGTCAATTGTATCTCTCCTTAATTCGATAAATTTCAAACCAATCAAACCTTGTACAAAACCATTCCTTACAATAAAATCACCGTCCTATTCATGCGTTCCCCGGAAATGATAGTGTCTACGATTTGCTATAAAGCTTATATCGGTTTTACTGACAAAAAATTTTAACTCTACTTGGAAAATAATCAAATCAGCCCGATATTTGTTGCATTTTGACAAAATACAAAGAATATTAACCCATTAAAATCCTATTATTACATTGTACTTGTCTTTTGTATATTACGAGTTTTCATCAAATTTCGTTCCAAATGTTAACAATCGATCTGTATTAGCCGATATAAGGATAGAGATTGGAGGGTATTGAAGATGAGAAAAATTCAAGGCAAAATAAGCAAATGGTGTACATTATTACTTACAGCAGCGCTGATTCTTCCCGGACCCTCAGCCACTGCTGCCGTTACTTTCAGCGATGTTAACCCTCAGCAAAACAGTTGGGCTCTAAGTTCGATCAGCTTAATGGCCGAAAACCAAATTTTGACAGGCTATCCGGACGGAACCTTCCTGCCGAATGAAACCGTTACTAAAGCGGAATGGACTGTGATGGTGTATCGTCTATTCGATACGTACAGACCTAATCTATATGCTTCCGGCACAAATAAAATCGAACAGTTCTCCGATGTCCCCCCTGAGCATTGGGCATACAAGCAAATCTCAGATATTTACGACAACTCCTTTCAATGGGGCATATACGGACTGAGCCAGTATGGCCAGCTCACTTTCCGGCCCGATACACAATTAAACCGCCTCCAGCTGGCTAATATGCTGTATTCGTTTTTTGACACCCGGATGATAGACCGCCGGATAACACCGAATGATGTTTGTTCCATCGTATCCAAATTCAAAGATGTTCCCTCTAAAATATTTAAAACTCAAGATGAATACGACAAAGCCGTTCAAGCCGATGGACGCTTAGACTCCGCCAATACTCAAATTTCCACAAGTAACGGCGTGTTCCCTTCGTTGTTTATGGGTACTGGAGCTGGCGATTGCCAATTTGGTTCGGACGGGTTCTCCAATGCGCAGGCCAGTGTTCTGGCAAGCCTTCAGTCCTCCGGTATCATGACTGCGAATAATGAATGGTATTTCCGCCCATTAGACAAAGTTACACGAGCTGAAGCCGTTACAATACTGAACCGGATTTATAATTATCTTAAAAAGAGTTATTGGCTTGTCGATTACTCTACAATTGATTTAAAGCAGACGGGTACTGGAATCGGAGGAGCAGCAGGGGGAGGCACCGGCAGCGGTACCGGCTCGAACTCAGGGGTTTCCGATCCTTGGAACGATCCTAAAGGCAGCGGCCCTTCCAGCCAAACTGCTACCAATGTTCGCGACTTCTTTAAAACGCAGGGCAATAATGGCGAGTCGGGTACCATTACGAAAAACATTCGAAAAGCAGGCGAAATTGAAACCGCCGTTTTCCCGTCAGGGTATAGTTACTTAACTATTGATCTGGTTAGTCAGGATAAAACGGAATTCGTAGATATGTATGTAATTTCAGACGGCAAGAGCACCTTAGTGAAGCAGGAATCGTTTCCAATGACCGTTTCCGTAAACGGTGTAAGAGAAGTAGGATTACGGACGGTGCTGCGCGATACGAATCCTTTGAAGAAGGGCGGCAACGTCATCCTTTCCGTCAGGCTGAGTAAGGAGAATCCCGCGGCGAATAAATAGCCTTCTTGTATTTGACATGGATACTCCGACACCTATTCAACAAACATAGAAGCCTCCAACACCACTGCCTAGTGGGTTGGAGGCTTCTGTTCTTTTATAATATCAGACTATAAGTTTTCAGCGGAGCTGAAGAAGTCTGATATTGCAAGAAAAGCCACCGCTAAGACACGAATGTATCTTCATCGAATGGGCTTCGATCAGAAGCTTTTCTTATAGATACATCCCCCCTCCGTTTCACTCGGGAGGATAACATAACACAACTTTCAGCTTGTCAGCGCCATCGCTGTTCCATGACAACGCATTCAAACCTGCCGGCATAAAAATTTCGTCAGACTGGTTAATAGACATCTCTCCATCAGCCCAACTTACGGAGCCTGACCCGGAAATGACAATAGCGATTCCAAATACGCCGCTGCCTTCCGTTGCAAAACGGCCAGTGACTTCGATTGTATGCATGCGGAAGCGGTCTGTGCTTTCTTTTCCGATCAGAACCAGCTCCTTGCCGTCTTCGCTCTCTCTCAGCAATGCAGGTGACTTCTTCCATTTGCTTCTGGCGTTCTCGTAGGAGTGCGATTCATAGTGGAAGCAATCGAGCATGCGTTCGAATCCAATACCTTGATGACAAGCCAAGTCTGGAACACTATTGCCCTTGGGCGTAGTTCTTTCTACACGTAGAGTAAGGTCCGTAGGCTCCTGGATCTCGATTAGAAAGCAGCCGCTTCCAATAGCATGAGGAATGCCGCCCTCAACCAGAAACACATCGCCTTCCTGCACAGGGATACGATGGAGCGCGTCGATCATACCGTCAATATCCTGTCGTTCAAATAGCTCCCGCCAGCTTTCTTTCGTCACTCCAGGCTTGAATCCGAATAAAACATAAGGCTCCTCACCGTCTATAGCTCTTCCACCCATTACATACCATGCTTCTGTTTTACCGAACTGAGATTCAAACTGCTCCATGGCAAATGCTCTATCCGGGTGTACCTGTATCGTCAGTCTCTCAGAAGCGTCCAGCACTTTGACCAGCAATGCCGTTTGCGCGCCGTATTTAGCAACATGTAATTTACCCAGAAAGCCTTCGGGTTCAGATAAAATTAAATCAAGCAGCGGCATGGTCTCCCCATTATCCAAGCTTACTAGGCTCAAACCTTCCTTAATGTGCTCCCTGCCCACATTCTTGGCTACTACAGTGGATGCCACCCACTCCTCCGGGAAGCTCGTATCCTCTGCTTGCAGTGTACCCTGCCACTCTTCCAGAAATTTACCTCCAGAGTAGGTTCTCCACACCCTATTTTTGAGCAATTTAAAGGGTTCTCCACTTAATGGACGGCCGCTGGAACTCATACAATACTTCACCGCTCTCTTTTAAAATAAAAAAATAAATGATTACGTGAATAACAGAACAATCTTCTCCACTACTATACCTCGATTGAAAATAAAATTACCAGTTAAAAAACATATAGTAGCAGCGTTTTACTGGTTATTGTATAGGTTCCGGCTGAGCGGATTGATCAGCGATGGATCCGACGGTAAGTGCCTTGTACTGCCAGAGTACCTTGCACACCTCCAAATGTTTGGCAGTGGCGCATCGGATAATTACAGTTACTTCGGGAAGTTTGCTTGCCTTTAAGCGCTTTTTTTGACTCCTCGGTACAATAATTAAACGATAGATGCCGAAGCCCGCTCCAAATCCACCTACTGCAGCCATAAGTCCCCAGATAAGCGGCCCCCATTCCAAAATGAATCCATAGGTCGACCCCAAAACACTACATGCTGTAGCGCAAGCCATTCCAACTTCAAATGCTTTATGAGCTTGTTCCGATGCCTCAGAGGCAAAAGCAAATGATTTGTTCGGAAAAGCATCCATAGGAACAGCCAAAATATGACCGCTATCGATGCCATTCTTCTCAAGAACAGCCAGGGCCTGCTCCAATTCAACGGAATGCTCGAAGGTGCTTACGATTAACATAATAATCTTCCTGCCTTAATGAAAAATTGTACTGCTATCGGCGAATCCATAACGTTCGGCAAGAAATTGTCTCTGCTCGATGCGGAACAAACGATTGTGTTCGACTGCACTTATATATGCATGGTAGATTGAACCCCCGACTATTGAAGGCATGAAAAGCAGCCAGTGAGGATGTAAAATAGCTGTTGATTCACGGATTCGGCCATGCATCATTATAATCACCGCCTCATGCGAATGAGACAGCCCTATATATATGCAGTACGAGAACATCGCATAAAAAGCCAGCCCAAACCGGTGATTATAGAGCTGACCAAGCCCGGGGAAAAAAAAAGAACTGAACGCTGCGGATAGCGGACTTTTCTTCTCCAAATATTGAATACCCAAAGGCCGTATGATAAATCCATCGATTCGCGCATTCTCCATTTCAGCTAATTCGCAAAGCTTATTCGCTTCAACCGTTGAACGGTAGCTGTCCCAAATTGAAAATAAGTAAATTAGCATATAAGCGAATACCCATTGGGGATTAATAATAGCCTTTGCCATTTTAAAATCACCGCAAAATGAATACAGCATAGCCTCATTAATATGGGCAAACGAATTGATAAACAGTTCCCATAGTGTCAATAAGCAAGCACGTGCATATTGGTTAAGCAGAAAGTGCCCAAAACCAGGAAATGCGGCTGACCACCATGCGACCATCAAAGGATTTTTACGGTAAAGATGCGTTACACCATATTGGCTAAGATGGGATAAAGGTCTGCGTGGTACAGAAGACTCTCGTTTACGTCTGTTCAGAATCAACGGCTCCTTCCACCTATACAGCTGCCGATCAGAAAGTGAAGTAAAGCTGCTAGCGGTCCTTATTTTGTCCTCTTTGCTGGTCCACCATTTTTGATTAGTATGGCGATAATTTACCTAATTGATGCATATATTCCCAGCGGGCCGAAGCAACTCTTGGATGCTTACATAAAGCAACATTGCCCCAAAAGAGCGATACAACCTCAGCTGCTTAATCTGATTATGTTAAGGTAAACCGATACATCTACGAATGTCTTGAGTCGCCAAAATCATAGATAACAAAAAAAGCGCCTTGCGGCGTCCTTGGTGTACCCTTTACGTTTGTGCGTTTTGAAGGGATGGATGTGGGATTCCGGCCGCTGTTGAAGCCGTGTACCTTTGAATTTATGTTTTAAAGCGGTAGGAACACGAACTTCTAAGGTAGGTAGCATACCCGAGCAGTCACCGGAGGTGACGACCATGCGGACGCTATCGCTCCTCCATCCCACACCCATGCCCTCTTCCTGTTCTACTCTCTGCTTTGCGCTGCTTCCTTACCCCCTAACCGATCTTCGATCCGGTATTCATAGAACTCATAGACCTATTCCCCATGGTAGTATTTCACATGTACCTTTAAAGCTAAAGCGGTGAAGTGTCCTCATCCCCTTTAGCGCTGCCAATCATTCACTTAAGGAAGTGAGGTGCGCTATTTCCTTGTTTAAGCGTTATTAATCGAGTGAAACGGAACTAGGATCACTTATTTATTTAAAATATCGCATTTCCGTCTATTAAAGTCGGAATAACGAATCGTAGTTCCGCAACTTCATGAAATGGGATGGGTTTTCAATCAATAGAGCATTGACGTTCCGTTAGGCAACGGTTTTCATGTTATATTGATTCCATATGTTGGATGAAAATGACATATAAATTCTCTGCCCAAAAAAAGACTGTCGCAGAATAATCCATTCCGACAGTCCTTGTATATGAATGAAATGTCCACACCAACTATGTACGATTTCAATAGTCCCTTACTAAGCTCTCACTAGGATACATTGGCATCTTCAGAAGCAGCCGGGCGCAAATAATTGCTTTTGTTATCGCTAATCATATGCAGCGGATAACGGTACACTTGTGGATCACGATCGCATATCCGCTTCCAAGCATCTACGCAGGCTGAATCAAAATGAGTATTGCTATGCTCGTTAAGAAAGTCGATGGCTTCCGCATGCGTCCAAGCCTTACGATACGAACGAGTAGAAGTGAGGGCATCGTACACATCCGATACGGCCACGATTCTTGCCAACAAGGGGATTTGCTCCCCCTTTAGACGATCAGGATAGCCCGTGCCATCCCATTTTTCGTGATGTGAACGAATAATCTCAAGCTCTTCTTTCATAAATCCGAGCGTCCTGCACATTTCGTAGCCCTTGCGCGGGTGCTGCTCAATAATCGCCCGTTCATCCGGCATAAGCCGTCCCGGTTTATTAAGAATCGCGTCCGGGATATTGATTTTACCAACATCATGTACAATGGTGCCTTGTGATAGTGCGCGAAGCTGTTCGGGTGACAGCTGCATTTCTTCCCCCAGCCTCAAGGCATACAAAGTGACTCTCAGGTTATGACCCGCGGTATAGGTATCCTTCACCTCAGTTGCTAAGACCAAGGCTCTCACACTTGGGGACAGGCAGCTGGTAATTCGCTCTAACGGATCATTGGTGAATAAGGCTCGGACAGACATGGTTAAAGACCGGCTCACCCCATACTGCTTCCATAACCCGGCCAGCATTACGATCATAGATGCCAGTAAGAGCAGGTGGTAAAGCCACCAGCTGAGCCGCCAGGTTTCACCCAAGACAATAATGAACTGAGCAACAATAAGCCATCCACAGCTATAAATAATAGCGGTTTGAAGTGGGAAGCGAGAGAATCGATAGGATTGAAAATACCGATACATCGTCATCGAATTGAGCACAACAATAACTCCGGTAGCTACCCATCTCAAGGGATTACGATCCAGAGGAATTAAATCGAGCATATGAGGGAACAGCAGTCCAGTGATACCAATAAGACCAAGAGCAACAGTCCAAACCGGTATTAAATTGCCTTTCCAGCGGGATAACCACAAAATTAACAACGAATCGGATGATAAAGAAGACATCCATAACCAGAAGGTAGCAAGCAAAAGGCTTACCTGTGAGGCAACACCCGGCAAATGGGATGCATGTATTAGAAAGTTTGGAGTGGATAACCCGTGAACGGAGAATACTTCAGCCAACGAAATGAATGCCAGCGATAAAAAGCATACTTTGATGTTTCGCACACGGTTTCCCGATATCCCTACAGCAATAGCAATTATAGTAGACAGAATGGCAACCAAGCTGACAATGTAAAAATGCCCTCTAGGCAGCGATAGCAGAATATCAAGATTAGGATGCGCTTTCAAATATTCAAATAAAAGATAAGGTGCTACAATTGCTGCTGCTGGGCCTATCACATCTCCAATTTTCATAAATACAACGCGCCTCCCTATTTATGAACGTGCCTTCTATCGTTTTGATTAAACAAAACCAGCTTCGTTGCTGTGGATTCTAAACAAGAATGGGCCATAAGCCCCAAATCCTTTTCAGTGTACCACATAATAGGGATGCAGAAAATGAAGGTATTTTTTATTAATGGATAAAATAATGTCGTATATTACGAATGAGCGGACTCAGCCGCCTTAACAGGAAGCTCCCGACCTCTCGGCTTCAACGTTCCAATCACAATACCAACTGTCGTAAGCGTAAAAGCTGCCACATGAATCCAGCCGATTCGCTCATTCAGAAAAATAACTCCTCCAACCATACTTGCAAAAGGCATAGCATTAATAAACATCG
Organism: Paenibacillus sp. GCM10027630; assembly: GCF_042676305.1. NCBI lineage: Bacteria > Bacillati > Bacillota > Bacilli > Caryophanales > Paenibacillaceae > Paenibacillus > Paenibacillus sp. GCM10027630. The sequence goes on from NZ_JBHTGY010000015.1 coordinate 211,440, forward strand.
CGGTGCGGTTAGCTCCTAGGCGTTTGATACCATGATTCCAGCCTAATGTACCGAGTGAGGAAGCCCCCCAGGCTGACAGAAGCATAACTAGCCATGCTGCCGTCGTAAACTGCACATCTGCATACGAAGCAGGTCCCATAACTGCAACAGTGCCCAGATTCAGCATGATTCCCCCAATGATAGTAGAATAAGCAGTGACTACAAGGGTTGGAATCGTAGAGGAGGAAATTTTCTTAATAAGCAGACCCCCTACCACGTAGGCCAGCATCGAAAGAAACATGATCATATCTCCCCAACCGGAAACAGCAAGCGAGCTGTCTGCGGACTTGGAAGTGACCACCAATATCACACCCGAAAAACCAAACAATATACCTATACCTAATTTATAATTGAACTTTTCACCGACAAAAATAGATGCCAACAGCGCTGTCGTAAGCGGATTTAATCCAAGTATGAGGGAAGCATTAGTTGCCGTAGTCGTAGTAACGCCATATGCCAAAAAGAGCTGATGAAAAAAAATCGATGTGACGCCTATCAAAGACAGCATTAGCCATTCCTTGGCATTCGGCTTATAGAAGCCGTACTTTTTCCATACAAATGGAAGCAGTGCAAGGCCCGCCAAGGGCATCCTTATAGCGGCGACCATCATAGGTGAGATGGATGCTGTAAGATACTTGACCATTACGATATTTAAGCCCCAAGAGATTACGACCAGAGCTAAAATTAAATAAATTGTTTTTTCCGACTTGATCAAGCTTATGCACTCCCATATTCTTGTTGTCTATGACACAAATCCCTATCATACCACGCTGCAGGAAATTTCGGTAGGGCAGTAATTGTAATTCAATTTTTTGCGAGCCTCCACTCATCCGCATCTTCTACAAGTGGAAGCATTGACTACATCTCGCAACATACATTTCGATCTCAGAAGCTGAATCCGCAAGGAAATCAGGTGTGCTGGTGAGTAGCAGAGCTGCATCTACGAAATGAAGGACAATAGCGAAAGTACTTGTTCCTCTATCACCTGAAAAGCACAAAAAACAGAGGTATAACGGAACAGCTAGTTCCTTTATGCCCTCTGTTTTTGTGCTTAATGCTCTTACTAACCCAAAATAACGGCATTCCAACTTCCGCTATCGCCTTAAAATTGGGGTCGCAGATCGAATAAAGGAACTCACAGCGTGGCTTTTTCTTACATTTTAATTGTTAATATAACGTTCAAACACAAAACCAAAGTCCTTGACATGGTATTGCTTCCGAGTATCCGTAAGCCAAGAGAACGTAGCTTGATTCAATTCCTTGAACTGCTCCGTTATATTGCCTTGATATTTAGTGATTTGGCTCAGTACTCCAGAAGCGGTATCCAAGCTTTCCTTAGCGTGGGCTAAGCTAATTTCATTTTCACGGGATATTTCGGCAATTTTGATGAGCGCTTTATACAGGTCCTTGATTTCTTCCAAATGTTTTTTGTGAACATCGATGGAATACGCAATCGAGCCTAATGTAAATTTAATTTCCACATCCAAGTCGATGGTGCCTGCAGTCTCAAGGCTTACATCCGAAAGATGGTAGGAGCTGTAGCTGTAACGGCGAAGCGAACGCTTTTTACTAATAGCACTCGTACCATCCAGATGAATCAGAGCTTGGTTGGTGAAGCAATATTCATCCGATTTAGACTTAATGAGGAAAAAAATCTTCTCTCCATCTTCATGCATAACGTAATCATCAGAATCTACCTTGTCGTAATTTTCCCGTTTAATCACACTGCCTAAATCACTCAATCCTAAAATATCCGCCGCCACTTTGCCAAACATGGTATCATCCCTCTCATGACATTTAGCATTCTCCTATATTCTACCATGTCAAGGGCGTCCCACAACTAAAATTTCTGATTACTGAGGCATCCGATTAGCAGCGGCAAAATATTCCGGCTCTGACCCGTCCGTAAAGCGAACAGCCCTCTCCGCCTTGGAGAAATCATTTCCGACTACAAACAATTGGTCAGGATTTACCTGCTCCAATGACAGGAAGGTGCCTGTCCCTTCTTCAGCTTTGCAGCCTTCTACAGATAGCTCCCTGACTTCTTTTAATTCGACTGCCGAGCTGCCAGGCTTTGCAGGTCCACCGCGGAAACCCTTAAGCGATAACCGATCAATGCTATCTCCAGAAAAAGCATGAGACCAATGCTGATTCGGCGCACCAGCCCAGACAACCTCGATACCATCGAACGACACATTTTTGGCATACCGGCAAAACACAGCCGGAACGTCGTGCTTAAATACTCCGCGGATCGACGGCTGAGTATCGAATAAACCTCCCGGGTATCCGCTTTTACGGCGCATGATCAGCTTGAGACCGCGAATAGAAATGTCCTCGATAACACTGTCCTCGGACCCCTCCAGATAAATGCCGCCTTCACTTTCCACGCTCAAATGATCAATCCGGATGTTTCGAATGGTTCCCGGGGCCGCATGCTGCTCACTACGCCGTTCGGCGGTAATAAATATCGGCTCGCTTTTGCCCCACCATCTCAGCGGCCTTGCAATCTCAGCTTCATCACTGAACAGCCTCGTTTCAATCACAATGTTCGAGAATAAAATGTTCTCAACGGTCGCGCCATCCCGGACCCATATTCCAAGTCCCCGGTTGGAATCGCGAATGACACAATTTTGCACCACTATATTGCGGATATCCGCATGAGTTTCAGTACCAATCTTCACAGCGGAATCATGGGTGGTCAATGTACAGTTGGTTACCGTAATGTTCTCGCAGGACCCGTAGCGTTCGGCACCATACCGGGTCGTTTTCACTACAATGCAGTCGTCTCCGGTCTCGATGTGGCAATCCGAAATATGGACGTCCTTGCAGCAGTCGGGATCAATACCGTCATTATTGGGGGCACGCAGCTGGCCCATAATCTTAATCCCTTGAATCGTAACTCGTTGGCATCCCGTCAAATGAAGCCCCCACGAGGAAGCTCTATGAAGAGTAACATCCCGGAACAGCACATCGGTACAGCCTTCAAAATCAATCATTTTAGGGCGAAAAGCCGATATCGGCAGCAGTACATAATCGCCATCCTGCTTCTCAGGCTCCAGGAACAATTCGCCTCGGCCGTTAATCATCCCCATCCCTGTAACGGAGATCCGCTCGGCATGCCGGGCGCAGAGCAGCGCGCTGCTTCCTTGACCTTCGCTAAGCGCCTGTCCATCGGAATCGACCGGTACGAAGTCCTGCTCCTCCAGGCTGCTCACGATGATAGCCGCTGCATCCAAACGAAGATTCACATTGGATTTTAACAGCAAAGTTCCGGATAAGAATTGGCCTTGCGGTATAAGTACGGTGCCCCCGCCTTGCAATGCACAGTGATCGATTGCAGCTTGAATGCTTTTTGTATCCTTGGTGACCGCATCCCCTACAGCTCCAAAATCGCGAATATTTATAAACAACGCTGGACATCTCCTTTTACACAAGCTTGCTTTCCCTATATTTCGGGTATTCCCTATGTAGCTGCCTATTTTTTCTTAATTCCTTCATCTCCACAATAAATCGTGAATATTGCATCAATCGGCTTAAAATACAAATGTCCGTCCTCCCATGGCTGGAAATGCAGATCCATCCTGGAGTCATTCCAATTCACCGGAGTGCCGGAGGTGCTCAGCTTCTTGGGAAGAACCGGGTCCTCAATAACTTTGGGAAACTCCTGATAGCCGAACAACACATTTTCATGCATCGCTATAATTTCATACTTATCCCCTAGAAATGCCCGCTCCTCCTGCAGCTGATAATGATAATAGATGTAGCTGCTGATCATCTCAGGCTTCAGATGAGCCACTCTACCCACACGTCGTTCAACCGATTCCTTACGAAGCCAGTGATCATAACCTGCCGGTTCGTTAAAATGAAATACGTCTGTCATAAGAATCCATTTTCTCATCTGCTGTGTCCCCGGCCAGTCCTCCAAATGCTCCTGCAAGCCGCCAAACATGTCCTCAGGGGCGATGTCCCGCCCGATACATTCATAATATAAAAACAGATTTCTCATCCACTTGTAGCAGCCGATGGTCATGATGACTCCATCACGAACAAGCTCGCGAGCATTCTCTTGCAATTCAGCAGCCAGCAGCAATAGACCTGCTTCTTCGTGCCCGTTTCTCAGCTGGGTCCGGAACATGAATCTTTTCATACTCGCGCTCTCCTTATTGGATCATTTCTTCATTTGTCCGAACATAATCCACTCTGCACGCGGGCGGAAGTCCTCCCACAAACGACTACAGCTCAATTTCCTCAGGCAGTACAAGACGCTGCCCAGAAGGCTTCATCGGAAGCGGCACAATGACTGGAGCTTCCTCCCCCGCCTCAGTCATACGGGAGATCAGACGCTCCCTAAGCCGTATTCTTACCGCTTCATGCGACTCCGAATCTACCAGGTTCGACAGCTCGTAAGGATCCGCCATGAGATCGTATAAGAATTCCTCCACATACTCAGAGGAGCCTGCATCTTTGATTGGATTCCGCTCAGGAGCCGTCACGCCGTACTTCCATCTGCCTGTACGGATGGCACGTGCCACCTGCGATTCGCTGATCTGCACGAACACCTCCCGCGGCCACTCTGTCTCCGCGGCGCCATTCAAGTTTCCGCCGCGAAGCAGCGGAAGCAGGGAACGCCCTTGCATCTGCTGCGGCACAGCAATGCCAGCAGCATCTAGCAGCGTGGGCGGAAGGTCGATGAGACTGACCAGCTCCCGCACGCTTCCTCCGCCGCTGAACCCGGGGCCGGTAAAGGCCAGCGGCACGCGAATGGAGCTTTCATGGCAGGAGCGCTTGTACTCGCTGTTGCGAGTTTTAAAGTGACATCCATGATCCGAGGTAAAGGCGATAATCGTATTATCAGCAAGATTAAGGCTTTTCAGCGCGTCCATCAAACGGCCGAGCGCTTCATCAAGGCGTTTGACCATCCCATAGTAGCCATCCAGATGCTGATGCGCCGTACCTCCTAGTGCAGCAAGATCGGGCGGTACATACCGACCCGCATAGCTGCCCCGATACGCATCCGGCGAAGGATAATCATCCCGATGATTCTGATGGTGAGGCTCCAAATAGGAAATAAACAGGAAAAACGGACGCTCTTTCCCGCGCTGATCTGCAACATACCGAATTGCCGCGTCAGTCAAGGCGTCAACTCGGTAGCCGGGCAGCTCTACCCGCTCATTCTCTTCGTTATACAGCACTGTCCGGTAAGCATCCGAGGTATGCTCCAGAGAATCGGCCGCAAGCCAGCGCTGGTAGCCTCCCCGCTTCTCTACCGGCACCGGCTCTGTCCGTGTATTCGCCAAATGCCATTTGCCCATATAGGCGGTCTCGTATCCTGACTCGTTAAAAGCGCGAGCAATAGTGCCCGCATCCTCGCGCATTGGAATTCCGTTGGTGAAGCAGCCCGTTTCCGTAGCATATAATCCGGTTTGCAGGCATGAACGCGCCGGACCGCAAACCGGCTGGCAGGTGAATGCATAAGGCACATGAGTTCCGTTCATGGCCATACGATCCAGGTTCGGGGTCAAATTCAGTGGATTGCCGTGAAGCCCCATCGTATCCCACCGCTGCTGGTCTGTAAAAAATACAATTACATTCGGCTGCTTCTTCATTTTTCCATTACTCATTATGTTTCACCTTTACCTTTCCCCAAATAATCCTGAGAAGTCTATTGCCCCTCAGACCCATCACCAATGCTCCTTATCCCTTAATACCTGTAGTTGCAATTCCTTCTACAAAATACCGCTGAGAGAAGAAAAACAGCAATACCGGCGGAAGTACAGCCAGAACCGACATCGCCATAATCTGATTCCACTCCACCGTGCCTCCCGTCGAGTCTATGGACATGCGCAGGGCAAGCGAAATCGGAAACTTTTTGACGCTGTTGATAAAAATTAACGAGTTAAAGAAATCATTCCATGTCCATATGAATTGAAAAATTGCGGCCGACATTAGTGCAGGAAAGCTTAACGGCAGCAAAATGCGGAACAAAATACCCGGAGGACTGCAGCCATCCATAACCGCCGATTCATCGAGCTCCTTAGGCAGCCCACGAAGAAACTGCACTAGCATAAAGATAAAGAAAGGAAAGCAGCCGAAGGCAGCCGGAACAATAAATGGTAAATAGCTGTCAAGCCAGTCCAGGTTGCGGAAGATCAAATACCTTGGAATTATGATAACCGAATGCGGCAGCATCAACGTTGATATCATTAGAATAAACATAAAGTTGCGCAGCGGAAATGTAAAGCGTGCGAAGCCATAAGCAACAAGCACACTGGATAAGACCGTAAAGAATGCGGTTGGCACAACAAGCAGAAACGTATTTTTAAAGAACGTCCCATATGAATACTGCCCCGTCCCCGCCCAACCTTTGGCGTAGGAATCCCATACGAAGTGTTGCGGCAGCAGCTGCAAGGAGCCGAACAGGTCGGCATTGGTTTTGAAGGAGCTGAAGAACAACCATATCAACGGATACACCATCACCCAGCCTAACAGCAGCAGGAACAGATGAGTCATCCACTTTTTATTCATAACTGTTTGTTTACGTTTCTTAGTTATCTCAGGGAAAGCTGAAGGTGTCGGCATGCTCATTAGTTTTTCCCTCCATCTTCATAGTGCACCCATGATCTGGCCGAACGGAATATCAGCAAAGTCAGCAATAGGATGATTGCGAATAAAAACCAGGATAATGCGGAAGCGTATCCCATCTTCATGTTGAGGAAAGCCTCATCGTATATTTTTAATCCGAGCAGGTAGGTCGCTTTCAACGGGCCGCCATTCGTTACAACGAAGGCAGCAGTAAATTCCTGCAGCGCATTAATTGTTTGCATCACTAAATTAAAAAGAATGATCGGAGTTAAGAGAGGTAGCGTGATCTGTCTGAACATTCGCAGCTTGCCTGCCCCATCAACCATGGCCGCCTCATAAAGCTCCCCTGGAATTTGCTTTAAACCTGCCAAGAAAAGGACCATAGAGGATCCGAACTGCCAAACCACCAGCAAGCTGATGGTGCCTAGAGCTACAGTCGGGCTTCCCAACCAGTTGATCGGCGGAATATGTAAATAACCAAGCACATTATTAACTACTCCTTCTTTCATAAACAGGAAACGCCATAGAATGGAGATGGCCACACTGCCGCCCAGAATTGAAGGCAAATAATAAACAGTACGGTAGAAATTGACCGCCTTGCTTTTCATATTTAAAATAACAGCAATTAGTAAGGCAAAAGCCAGCTTCGCTGGAACTGCAATAATCGAGTATATGAGCGTAACATTCAATGAAGGCAGAAAGTCCTTATCTGTCGTCAGCATTTTACTGTAGTTGGCCAAGCCGATAAACTTACCCGGCTTCACAACCGTGGCATCCGTAAAAGAGTAATAGAAAGAAAGCAAAAGCGGATAGAGCTGAAACCAAATAAAGCCAATAATCCACGGAGACACAAATAGCAAACCCCACCATGCATGCGCACTCGTTATCTTTTTCAAGTCGGTTTATCCTTTCCTTTACATCTTTTAAAAAGAGTGACGCCCGATTCAGGCGGCACTCTCTGTAACTTTTTCATCATGTACAATTACGATTTCAGTTCCTTCAGCTTCGCGTTGAACCCTTTGAGAATTTCGTCCGCTGCCTGCTCAGGCGTTGCTTTGTTATAGATCAGCTTCTGAATCGAGTCCTTCACAATCTGTGCCAGCTCTGCATTGGTGCTTATCACATTAGGCGCTACCGCCTTCTTCTTCGCTGCCAAATCCAAGCCCTTGGAAATGTCCGGATTCAGCTTGCCTGAATCCTCCAACGCTTTGCGGGCGGTTGACGAAGCCGGTATTCCACGTTGTGTGGTTAAAAGCATCGAAGCGTCTTTATCATTAATAAGCCAGTTTAAAAATTTCGCAGCTTCTTCCTTGTTCTTGCTATCTTTGGCAATGGCGAAGCCTGTTCCCGCCACCATCGGGTTGCCGGACTGCGCGGCTCCCGGATTTTCCGGGAAAGCTCCTACGCCAATCTTGGCGTTCGGTACCGCCTGCTTATATTTATCCAACGACTGCACATAATCGAGCAGCATGCCGATCTCACCTTTGACCCACTTCGGATTCTGCTCCATCTTGCCGACGAAAGCCGTACTGTCGCCGAACGGCTCCATCGCGCCGCTGCTGTACAGATTCGACAGGTAAGTCAGACCCTCTGTCAGTTGGGCTTTGTCAAAGCCTGCTGTAAAGTCATCGTTGACCCAGCCCTTACCGGATTTTTGCATGATATACGGTTGCAGAATAACTTTATTAATAACATCAATATCCGCTGTCAGCAGGTAGGCATTCTTATCCTTTTCATGAATCTTTTTGCCTTCCTCGATGATCTTATCCCAGGTCCAGACCGTATCGGCTGGGATACCAAACTTTTGAAGAAAGTCTTGATTCGTTATGGTTGTAGAAGCAAACATCCCTGCCGGAGCCATAATCTGCCGATCCTTATAGGAGCCGAATGCTTTCAGCGTATCAGCTGGCAGCGTGGACATATCCACAATATTTTTCACTGTATTCAAATCAAGCAAAAAGTCGCTCAAATCCAAGGTCCACTCATAGGTGTACTGGAACAAGTCAGGAGCTGTTTTACCCGCGAACTGGGTTGACAGCTTTTTGTTATATCCATCAAAGCCCATATATTCAGCTTCAATCTTCACATGTGGATTCAATTTCATATAGGCATCGATGGCGGCCAAGGTAGCCTTGTGCCTCGGATCATTCCCCCACCAGGCAAAACGGAGCGTCGTTTGTTTGGCTTCCGCCTTTGTATCCGTTTTCGTTTCTCCTGCTGTTGAGCTGTTTGTATTCCCCGCCGTACCCGAGCCTCCCGAGCAAGCAGTCAACCAAGCCATCGACAGCAGAAGCATTCCTGCTACTAAACGCGGTTTTTTTATCATCTTACATCCCCCAATACGTTTATTTTTACTGGCGCCTCTAACAAAGTAACACGATTCATCTATAGAAAAAAGGGTCGTTCCTTATGTAAAGCGCTTCCAGATTCCTGTTTATTTGGGAAAAGGTATCATTTCTTTAGAAAATACCTTTGTTTTCTCTTTTAAAAAGTCCGTTTACTTTTGTTTTTTGAATTTTGTATAATGATAGAGGGTGATAACTATGTATAAGCTATTGGTTGTTGATGATGAAGCAGAAACGAGGAGTACCTTGTGCAGCTGTTTTCCTTGGGAGCAGCTAGGTTTCAGGGTCGAGGCAGAACGCAGCAATGGAATGGAAGCACTTAAATATATCCTTCAGCAGCCTGTTGATGTATTGCTTTGTGATATTAAAATGCCTGTGATGAACGGAATCGAGCTGGCCAAAGAAATTGCGAACCGCAAGCTTCCCATCCGAATCGTTCTGCTCAGCGGTCTGCGCGATTTTGAATATGCACGTCAAGCTATCAACTGCGGCGTTAGCCACTATTTAGTAAAGCCTGCCAAATTTAATGATATTTTCACCGTCTTAACCGAATTGAAAATAGAGCTTGATCAGGAAGCCAAGCATTCAAACTCGGATAGGCCGCTCGAGCATAATGAGTTAATTCTGGAAGGACAGGATGATCCTGTTATCCAAAAAATAATCAGCTTCATCGAAATGGAATACCGGACCGTAACCTTGGAGGAGTCCGCCAAGCATGTGCATATGAATCCTACTTATGTCAGCGCCTACTTTAAGAAGATGACAGGCTGCAAATTTTCTGAATATGTCCAATCTGTCAAAATGAAAAAAGCAGCCGTTCTGTTAAAGGACCGCCGCTTTAAAGCCTTTGAGGTTAGTGAAATGGTGGGGTATGCGAATGCGAAAAATTTTATCCGGTCTTTCAAGCAGTTTTATGGCAAAACGCCGGGGCAATATCGGCATGAAGGGCACTTTCCAGCTTCCCCTCATTGATTCGGCTTTGCGGCGCAAGTTTTTCGTCAGTCATTTAATGAGGATTTTAATTCCTTGCTTTATCCCTTTGTTTATATTAGGGACCTTAACTATTGTTATTACTAATCAATATATCCGCTACAATGTAGAGCAGAGCAATGCTAACCAATTAAACCAATTAAACGAGCTTGCGCAGGTGATATCCTCGGAGCTGGATTCCTTAAGCCTTTCTTTTGATAAAGATCCTAAAATTACATTGAAGCTGAAAAGTCTTCTGTCAGCACCCTCCTTTTCTTATGAAGATATGGAAGCGCTATTCTACTTAAAAAACGTACTGGATGTGCCTGCCAACTCCAAGCCGTTTATTCACTCCATATCTGTGTATTATGAAAATCCGTATAACCGGGTGTTAAGCTCGCGCGATGGACTTACCCAAATTAATCGTTCCGATGATACCTCATGGTTTGAGCGATACAACGACCTCCGTTCCCGCAAGGAAGAGATGATTACTGAGGTCAGAAAAATCGATGCTTATGGGTTTGACCATCAATCCAATCATCTCGTGACTATTTACAAGCCGTTCTCCTACGGATATCCCGGTTATCATAAAGGGCTGATCATCATGAATGTTCTCCCTTCCTACTTCGAAGCATTGTTCGATTATTTCAACGAATTGCCTGGGCGGTATTTCTATATTGCAGACAAAGACGGAGAGCCCATTATGAAATCCAGCGGCTTCACCCAATATATTCCCCTTCCGCTAAGAGAGGGCAGCCAAGATGGGAATGCGTCACTTAGCCGATTTGAATATGCGGATAACCTGATTAACGTGAAGCAGGTTCCCCGTCTGCAGTGGAATCTGATATCTGTCGTGCCCAAGGATTCCCTGTACAGCTTGCCGCGCACGATCGTGTATATGACAGTCATCTTATCCTTGTTCTCACTGCTGCTAAGCTCCGTGTATGCTCTGTGGATCACTCGGAGAAATTATCGGCAAATTGTACAAATCGCAAGTATACTGGAATCTGCCGACCGTCCCGCTCAGCCCATGCCGGATATTCCATCCAAAATTAATGATGTATACGAGTGGATCATCAAATCGATTTTGGAAACATTTCTGGAGCACAAGTATGTGAAAATCCAGCTCTCCGAACGGAAAGCGAAGATGGAACTGCTGGAGCTTAAAGCTTTACAGTCGCAAATGAATCCGCATTTTCTTTATAACACTCTGCATTCTATATATTGGAAAACACTTCAACTGACAGGCGGCCCTAACGATGCTTGCCGAATGATCGAACAGCTAAGCGATCTTATGGAGTATGCCGTGCGTTCCAAAGATGACCTGGTTCCATTAAGCATGGAAATAGCTCATGTCCAAAGCTTCATCGACATTCAACACTCCCGGTTCCCAGGCAGGTTCGACGTACTATGGGATATTCAGGAGGGAGCGGAGGCTTGCCACGTAATTAAAATCAGTCTCCAGCCGCTTATTGAGAACAGTATCCACTATGGCTTGGAGAGCCGCGAATTCCTGCGGATTAAGGTGAAATGCCGCTTAAAAGGAAACAGCCTGCAAGTGACCATTCTTGACAACGGAATGGGTAACCGAAGGAGCGGCTTGAGCAAATCCGCGCATCCTTCCTGTCAGAGCCGATGCAGTCCGATCATGTCGGACTTTCTAACACGAGCAAGCGGCTATCCTTGCAGTACGGACCAGCTTCGCTGCTGCGCATCCTTAGCAAGCCCGGGTGCGCCACGGGCATCACTCTTACGTACCCACAGGCCATCGCGGCTAACGATGCAGTAAATTAAATAAACCTGACCCTATTAGCGGCCAGGTTTATTTATTAAGGAACGAGTAGTTGTCGGTCGATGGGAAGGTGCACAAAGAGGCCCATTGGAATTACTGGAATTAAACCTTTGGTTCGCACTAAAGCTCTCCTATCAGCTGCTCAAACTCCAGCCTGAGCGATCGCTTCTCATCGGCTTCCAGAAAGGAAGCTTCCACTCCATTCATTACGAGTGTAATAAGATCAGGCACGGTGAAGCCAAACTTTTCAGTAATAATCCTGTATTCCTCCGTAATATTCGTGCCGGATACAGTCGGATTGTCTGTATTAATAGTCAATACCAAGCCTTGGTCGAAGTATTGTCTAATTGGATAGGCATCCCAATCGCTCACTGCCTTCGTCTGTATATTACTGACCGGGCATAATTCGAGAGGGATTCTTCTCTCTTTAATAATATCCATAATAGCCGGATTCTCCTGTACTCTTACCCCATGTCCAATTCTCACGGCCCCTAGATGGGTGATCGCTTCGTATATATTGCCTGGGCCCGCCGCTTCTCCGGCATGGATCGTTATTGGAATTTCCAACCTCCTCGCCAGCGCAAAGGTATCGCGGAAATTTTCCGCAGGATAAGAAGCTTCATCTCCTGCCAAATCGACAGCTACGAGACCTTTGCCGATGTAATTCAACGCGGCTTCAATAACTTCCTTGTTAGCCTGCTCCGAATGGTTCCTCATGCATATGGCAATCACACGAGCTTTGACACCAAACCTCCGCTCCCCCTGCTTCAAGCCTTCAATGACCCAATAGATCGCTTCATCTACAGTCAGTCCTTTGTTTCTATGAAGCTGGGGTGCGAATCTCACCTCGATATACTTGCAATAGTGTCCGGCCGATTGCTCAACAGCCTCATAAGCAACCCTCCGCAAAGCATCAGCCGTTTGCAGGAATGGAACTGTAAAATCAAATTTACTTAAATACTGTGTAAGACTGCTGCAATTCTCAGCCACTTGCAAATAAGGAAGGAGCCGCTCCTTGTCACTTACCGGGAGCGAAATACCTTGCTCCTCTGCGAGGATCATAATCGTTTCGGGCTTCACACAGCCGTCCAGGTGTAAATGAAGATCAACCTTGGGGATTTTTTGCATAACATCTGTAATTCTGCCACGTAACATTGACTTCCCCTCCCTTAGTCATATCCAATTTGCGTTTGATCAGCATGCCTAAAATTATATTTCATCCACTGTACATTTATGTTATGTAAATGTCAATATAAATGACACGCAATTCACAAGTCGACCTTGAACAACCATTGGAAACATTTTAAAGAAGGAATTCACGCGCCTTTTGTTGAAATTTAGTGTATGTTTAAAGACGGGGGTCAATAAATAAGTGAGGAGATTAGATCAATGAACCGAGCCAGACGTTTGAGCCATTATTTGTTGCTGTTTCCATTAACGCTCCTGATTTGGTGCGCCAGCCTTGCACTTCCGGCACAACAAGCAGATGCGTTCTCTTATAGCTATGAGGGAGTTCCCAAACAAACCGTTGGCGTCACAAAGCCGACTCTTTCCTTCTATTTCAAAAGCGATACGAATACCCAGCCTTCATCGTACTCCATGTATTTGAACGGTCAAAGCGTGGCGGTATCCTATGATGCTGTAAATTCCATATTCACTCATACTCCATCCAAAGATCTGGCACCTGGTCCTTATACCGTTCGGATCGCTATCAAGTTTGCAGGTTATGAGACTTTAGAGAAATCATGGACCTTCAATGTCGCCAAGGATGCGATCAAGCAATTCGCTGCTGCCACACCTGATCAACTGAGTACACTTACTATAATTAATGATTACCGGGTCCTTCACGGACTCCCAGCCTTTACATTCAACGAACAGCTGAGCGCAAGTGCCACTGCTCATGCCAATTATTTGGACATTAACAAGGTTAAGCAGAGCCAAACAAGCCAAGAAAGTCTTCATACCCAAGACGCTGACAAAACCGCCTTTATTGGCATAACACCGCTGGAACGTGCTGCTTATTTTGGGTTTACTAAGGCAGTGGGTGAAGATGCAGCTTATATAACCGGTACTAATGATGAAGCTATCGATGCCTTATTCGATGCTCCTTATCATAGAAATCCTTTTTTGAACCCTTATATAAAAGAAGTGGGAATTGGTAAAACGGGCAATTATACGATCATAGAATTCGGGCTTGAGCCCGATGCAGGCCCACAGCTTGTCGTCTCTCCTGCGGAAGGAGACCGCTATGTACCAACAACCTTTGAGGGCAATGAATCTCCAGACCCGCTGAGTATTCATCCGAACGAAGCTTTCCCTGTCGGATATCCGATCATGGCCCAGTATTACGGCTCTTCAGTAAAAAATGTCAAGCTGATCAGCTCGGAGCTGCTGGATAGCAAGAAGCAACCTGTGGAAACTCTTGTGAATACGCCAGATAACGATAAAAATTTAGACAATGCCGTTATAATAATGCCGCGCAAGCCGCTCCTGGCCGATTCGAGGTATTATGTAAAGCTGAAGCTGCAGGTAACCAAGAAGGACGGCAGTACGGTAACTGAAGATAAAGAGTGGGATTTCTCAACAGAGCCCGCTTACCAGGTCGGCAAAAAGAAGCTGCATCAAAATGCGGCGAATTACAAAAAGTATTTCGTTACAGTAGCCCCTATGATGCGCACAGCCAGCTTCGGGCTCGACAGCAGCAGCTATCAGGTGGATGGCATTAGCTTCCCAATGAAAAGAACTCCTGTTATCACCGAAGGTTTCTCTTATCTGTATATCCGCGATCTCGCTGCGGCCCTGGGAGCCAGCGTGGATTGGGACGAAGCCCAACGCGCGGCTGTCTATACGAAAGGAAGCTTGAAGGTTACGCTGTATACAACGAAAGATGCGTATATGGTAAATGGGGAGGTTCGTTCAACAACAACGCCTGCCAGGCTGATTGAGGAAAATACGATGGTGCCGGTTCGTCTGCTAGCCGAAGTGCTGGGGGCAAAAGTGGATTATATCGAACCAACGCGTACGGTAAATATTACGTACTAATTAATAACAGCTACTATTCCTTAAGTTCTCTTTCAAGTCCCCAATGGGGACTTATTTTTTTACAGCGGCTTAACCTTCCCCGCTCCTTTTGTAAACCAGACATAAAACCAATACGAGCCTTGCAGGGTAAGCAGTACACTTGCCCATGTATACAACCAATTCCAATGAATGTATTCAACAAGATCCGTATAGGTTTCGATAATAATTTCCATACCCGTTAACACGCTGGCATACAAGAGAACATAGCCTAATCTTAACCCGGCTCCCCTGTTAGATGGATAATGCAAATTATAGATAATACTGATGACGGGCAACGCAAAAAATTCATAGGTAAAGCTAGTGTTCGTCCCATTTGCCATAAACCGGCTTGGGTACTCGATCAGCCCAAGCTGCACGACAAATAAACCTAGTAACCATGTAGGCAGCTGCATAAAAAAGAAGCTAATCCATGCTTCTCTGTATTTCTTCTTTGGAACAAAAAACAGGAGAAGTAAAGCAGAAACCACCCAAACCGCGGCTTCTAATAAACGATTAATATCCCGCATCGTCTAAACCCCTGTCTGGAAAATGCTGTTTGAACATCCAGGCCACAAACCATCTGCATGCAAGTAATCCAATGAATAATATCAAGAACTGCTTAACTGGATTCCAATTCAAATGATTCTCTATATTTGTATACGTGGACATTATATAATCCCAGAAAGCTGCAGTCCCAGCGTATGCGAATGCATAAAAAAACTGCTTCACCCTGCCAATGCGAGGAAAATATTGATTAAACAGAACGCTAAGAGATGGATAAATAAAATATCCTGTCACAAAGTTTTGGTGTGTCGCGCCGGGAAACAAGCGTACAGGATACTCCACCAGATGGGAATTCACCAGTGTAAGGCCAACGCTCCACGTGATCGTTTGCATAGCCAAAAAACCAACCCAAAACTTGCGAATATCCCGCCAATCTACGAATTTGTAGAGCAGCGATATCATTATTGCACACCATATGACGTTCCAGGCCCACACTGCCGCCATCCTGTTCACCCCGATTCTCCTTTAGAATTACCAAGTGACAGATGGCGTATTCCTTGCAACAAAAACTCGGCAACCGGATGAGTCTAATTAGGCACCCTAAAGCGAAAATAGGCGGCAATTAAGAAAAACCGTCAGGAATGAACTTCATGGTCCTTTTATGTGCAAACTCATACGTGTGTGCGTGAGAAATCCGGTGTGCGGTTCCAACTGAAGGATGTGAGGTGCGCTATTTCATTGTTTTAACGTTAGTATTCAATTGAAACGGAACTAGGATCTCTTATTTGCTTAAAATATGGTATTTCTGTCTATTAAAGTCGGAATAACGCATCGTAGTTCCGCGAATTTCATAAAATAGGATCGGTTTTCAAACAATAGAGCATTGACGTTCCGCTAGTCTATACCTCTACCTTACTGAAAATTAAAAAAAGGGGTAAGCTTCGCTCACCCCAAAACATATACATTCATAAATTAGGACAGCTTCCGAATCGGTGAACCGGATAAAAAAGCCTCTATATCCTCCACAGCTTCCCGATAATAAGTTTGATAGTTCGCTCGTGATACATATCCAAGATGCGGAGTGGTCAGAACATTAGGAAGCTGACGAAATGCACTATCCGCAGGCAATGGCTCTATCTCAAACACATCCAGACCTGCACCTGCTATCCACTGGTTTTGGAGAGCTTCTATAAGGGCCGTTTGATCCACAATCGGAGCGCGGGATGTATTGATCAAATAAGCGGATGGACGCATCCTGCGGAGCTCCTCCGCACCGAGCAAGCCTCTCGTACGTTCGCTGAGCACAAGATGAATGGAAACAATGTCGCTGCTCTCCAGCACCTCTTCTTTGGATGAAGCCAGCTGTACGCCAACTTCTTCCGCGCGCTCTTTGGTTAAATTTTGGCTCCAGGCTATTACTTCCATCCCGAAGGCCTGTCCAATACGCGCCACATTCCCGCCAAGCTTACCAAGCCCGAGCAATCCGAGCCGTTTGCCACGTAGGTCGGACCCGATTGAACTCTGCCACGGGCCGTTCGACCGAATCGCATTGTGCTCCTGCACAATATTGCGGCAAAGCCCCAAGATCAGAGCCCAGGTAAGCTCTGTGGTAGGATCGCCGCCGCCCGAAGTGCCGCATACGACCACTCCATGCGAAGCAGCCGCTGCCAGATCAATCGATGCATTTCGCATGCCCGTTGTGATAAGCAGCTTCAAACGAGGCAGGCGGGCAAGAAGCTGCGCCCGAAAAGGAGTTCGTTCACGCATGATTATAATGATGTCAAACTCATGGATCACGCCAACAAGCTCATCCTCATTATCCAGATGCTGATGAAAAGTCTCAATCTCTACCCTGTCAGAGATAGATGTCCAATCCGCCATGGTCTGAGCGGCATGCTGGTAGTCATCAAGAATTGCACAGCGAAGTTTCATACGCAATAACCTCCTTCAGATATTAGTAACCCTACAACTTTATCAGGGAACCTTTAGTCCAGATTACCATAATTAAGGTTAGGTTTTGCATATTAAATTTCGCGAAATTGGAATTACACTCCTAATGATAAATCCAACTTAAATCTTCAATCTGGTTAACTGTTTCGGAAACGAAGACGACACTTTCACTTCTCCATCCGGCCCTATATAAATATCATCTTCAATTCTTACTCCTCCCAATTGAGGGAGATAAATTCCCGGTACCTGGCTATCATTTGGTATCGTATCTCGTGATAAGGGGGAACCTGTACCCGCTTCCGCTGGGCACAGGTTAATCCCATTTAATCCGGCGATTGACCGGATGCAATCCGAAGCTGATTAGCCAGCCAGTGCAGATAATCCTTCTGCTCCTGATCTTTTGCTTCAAACCACGCCGGGGAAATCCACGTGTTGATAATCGTTTGGGCTACACCTGGATCAAGCATCGTATCCTCACCCCCTCCGTTATCCGAGCCAAGACTCCACCAGCCTTCACTGCCGTAAGACTCATCCAAGTCAACAGCGATTCCATTTACAGTTATGTCATTTTGGTATTGATAGATGTTTTTCACAGACGATTGTTTGCCTCCGCTCCACGCATACGTCTGCCAGAAGCGCGAGCAGGCGCGGGCGGAGCTCACAGCCTCAACAACCGCATAAGAGCCGTATACCCCTGTATTGTAAGCGGGAGTCGCCTCGCTGGCTGCCCGTACATATTCGATGACCGTTGACATCTGAGCAGAGGTGACATCAAAATCAACGGCAAAATAAATGGTACTGCCCTCAGGCTGCCCTATTTGTGCCGCCACCACCAGAGCAGTTGCTCCATCGGCCAGACCGGCCGCTCGTCCGCCAAGTGCTCGAGCCGCCGTTGTTTCAAACACGGAGACGATTTGGAGACCCTCTTGGCTAATTATGGTAACTTCATTGGATGTTAACCGCTTCGCCCCGCTAGGAACCAGGTAACGACAAACGAACTCATACCCATCAGCACGAAAAGCCGCTGCTGTTTGTGCCGTCAATGGAGTAGCACAATCAAAACCTTTTGCCACAGCAAACCACTCCTTTTTGTCTGAAGTTATCGATTATGAGTACTCTTATAGAAGTATTTCTTCTCCAGCCTATTCACAAACCTCACATTTGGAATGGTTTCTCGTCCACTATTCCCAAAAAATCCGCAGCAGCACAAACCTATTTTTTAAGTGGAGTTCATCTTATTTTCATATTAGCAGGTTACAATCCGGTTATAGGTTTTACTACTACATAACGAGAGCGCGGTCTATTACATATGGAGAACTACTCCTCATTTCCCACACTTACGACAAATCGGTTGTTATTAAGACAAATGACAGCAGATGATGCGGCTGATCTTTATGGGATCTATTCAGACCCTCAGCTCACCAAATATCTCGACTGGTACGGTCCGTCCTCTCCCAACCATGCGCAGGACTTGATTGCATCATGGAATCAACAATTTGAAAACAAGCAGCTTCTCCCATGGGGGATAACTCTGCATACAAACAATCATTTGATCGGCACTATCATGTACATGCCTATCCGCGGCACCTTCGCCAACAAACCACTTCTCCCCGTTAATATTGGATTTGAGCTATCCAGCAGATATTGGAACAGAGGCATCATGACAGAAGCTTTGGGAATTGTCACCCGGTTCGGCATTGAACAAATTGGAGCTCACAGAATTCAAGCTGAGGTAGCACCAGGCAATACGGCGTCTTTGAAAATTTTGGAGAAGCTGGGTTTTAAACAAGAGGGCTTATTAAAGCAGTACTTCATGCATGAGGTGACCAAAACATTTTTTGATGTCATTGTACTTTCCCTGCTGCCCCTATGACTTGCTCCCTTTTTCCTTGCAAAATCGGTTTGGCCGTCCTTCAGGGACAAGTCTGTTTTCATCTGCAGGAAAGGAGGGGAAGCAAACTGAAAGCAAACTATCCCCTTTTATTAAACAAAAAGGAACTTTAGCCCCATCAGGACCAAGTTCCTCCGTTGTTGATATTCCTTGCTGTTTACTCCTCTATAAATTCAATCTTTCCTGCAGATAAAGACGCAATTCGAGCAAGGGAATCGACCCGGTACCCGGACTCTTTAAGCTTATTCGCTCCATTCTGGAACGATTTTTCGATCACTATGCCAATTCCCGCTACCTCCGCGCCTGCCGCTTCAACAATACGTGCCATTCCAATAGCTGCTTCACCGTACGCCAGAAAGTCGTCAATGATTAGAACCTTCTCACCTGCAGATAAAAATTTCTTTGAAATGGTGATCTCATTCTGCTGCTGTTTGGTAAACGAATATACGGTTTCAACATAGAGATTATCTTTCAATGTTAATGATTTTTGTTTTCTGGCAAAGATGAGCGGCACTTTCAATGTCAATGCGGTCATGATGGCCGGCGCAATTCCGGACGATTCGAGTGTGAGCACCTTGGTGACTCCGCTATCGGCATATCTTGTAGCAAACGCCTGTCCAATCCCCAGCATTAGCTCAGGATCAACCTGATGGTTGAGGAATGAGTCCACCTTCAACACTTGATCGCTTAAAACAATCCCCTCTGTAATTATTTTATTCTGTAAAGCTTTCATTACGGCCTCCATTCTTAACGGTTCTTCCGTTGGTCCCATACTTTCCTTCATCTTAACACGAATAATTTGGGCAGAGAAGTCGATGGGCTTGTTTGCTCAGCTTAAGCTGAGGAAAAGTGCACTCTTTCCCCTGCTCATGGAGAGTTACAGCTGCGTTAAAGATATACACTCTCGTTAAGTATGATAGGTACTTATGGAGGCGTTCCCTTAACACAGCCGGATGCTCAACCTTGTCTCTTCAGTATCAGCACGTAACCTCGCGTACCGTCGAGCCGAATATAGTCGCCATCCTTAATCCACTGCGTGGCGCCATCGATCCCGACGACAGCGGGCAGCCCATACTCCCTGGCGACTACGGCACCGTGGGTCATGAGCCCGCCGACCTCCATCACTAAGCCAATGGCCGAGTGAAATAATGGCGTCCAGCCCGGATCGGTGAACGGTGCGATCAGTATTTCGCCCTTGTTCAGTCTAGCTTCCTCTGGGCGAAGCACCACCCGGGCGAAACCTTCCACGACACCGACGGATACAGGCGTGCCGAGCAAAGCCCCATCCGGCGCATCCTTCTGCTTACGGTGACCGGTGATGATCTCCCCTTCGCTTGTCATAAGGCGTGGCGGCGTAAGACTCCGAAAACATGCATATTCCCGTTTTCGCTCAGCTATCTTCTCATCCAAGCTCAAGCGAATAAGAGGCTCCCCTTGTGTTAGCTGCAGCAGCTCATCAAGGGTCAGGTAATACACATCTTCCTCATGCTTTAGTACTCCCGCTTCAACCAGCAGCCTTGCTTCATCCATCAGTGCCTGGCGAATAAGGCCAAACGTCTGCATCATCAAATATTTCGGATGCTCCCTAATAGCCATCAAATTGCGGAACACCTTGATCAAGCGAGACATCAGCTTTGCCTTGAACCATCCGAATGGCAGCCCACGCACTCGTCTGATCAATTCACGAGCGGCTTCGTCTGCCTGGGTCGCTCCTTGCGCGAACCTCTCCCTGTGCTCGCCTGTTTCCATCGTTCGCATATGACTTTGAACCGCTGGAAGCAGCAAGCTCTCATCCTCACTCCACCGCGATTGCGTGATATCAATCTCGCCAGGACAGCGCATGCCGTAAAGCTGCATAAACCGATCCCATTGGCGAATAAACTCATCTCCGCCATCGGCCTGCTGCAAGATGCTGCGAAAGTTCGTGTTATCGCCTTGGCCAATGATCTCAGCAACCTCCGGATAACGTCTGGCCGTGTCCGCCAAATCGCCGATCATGAGGCCCATCTCACTAGTAACATTACCAGTAAGCGATTTATTCAGCACGTGTACCATCTTCGTGTCATCTAGCCATTTCTTTGTCAGCGACTTAATCAGCCCTAACGATATGATGCCAGCCAATGGATAGGCTATCACGTTGCGAAGAAGCGAACGTAGCATCATCCCGTCCTGCTCCTGCACACGCATGATCCGCTCAGCTCCGACTACACCTGTCAATTGTGTCCTGACCTCCGTCAGCCTTGCAGCCATCCATTCGTTCACGATTTGAACGGCTCTCGAGGTATCAGCGAACAGCAGGTTGCGGATCGCCTTACCGGCAATTGGCATAATCAGACGCAGCGCTCCCCGCTTAAAACCTTTTTGCCGCGGAAGGTTGCGAATGAACGACTCGCGTTGCACGAATTCCTCGACTCCGATGCCTATAAGCTCATCAATACCGCTCAGGAGCTTGGGGAAGAAGCGTCGAGCAGGCTTCAGCGTGAACAGCTTCGTTATATCGAGGAACATCCTGCCTCCCGCGCACTGCGTGAAGCTGCTCTCCGCTCGAACCGCAGCCTTGCCGAAAGGAATCATCGTACGCAGGACCGACAGCGCGAGCGGCCGCATGGCATCGGTCATCATCTGCTGGTGACCGAACGATAAGAGAATATGAGGGGATTCTCCCTCAGGAACGTTCATCTGCGGGACAGGATACAAGGATGTAATCGGACGGCTCTGAACCACATATATACGTCCCTCAGCATAACACCATTCAATATCCTGTTCCGATCCATAATGCTTCTCAATTCTCTCTCCCAAGGCAGCCAGCTCAAGGATCTGCGGGTCACTCAACGTTTGCTGTTCCTGCCTATCCTCCGGTAATTGTCGAGTAACAGTGCCTCCTTCAGGCAAAGGGAAGATCGCAAGCTTTTTCTTTGCAATCTTCTTGGCAAAGATCACACCTGCACGTATTTGGTACAAGTCGGCGGAAACCAAGCCCGACACTAGGGCCTCTCCGAGCCCAAAGCCGGCATCGATGGAGACCGTGCCGCGATGTCCGCTGATAGGGTCAGCGGTGAACATAATACCCGACATCTCGGGGAATACCGTCTGCTGTACAACCACAGATAGCAGCACCGCTCGGTGGTCGAAACCATTCTTCGCCCGGTATGAAATCGCACGGTCGGTAAAAAGGGATGCCCAACATTTGCGAATAGCTTCAAGCAATTGTTCCTCACCCAGCACATTCAAGTACGTGTCCTGTTGTCCGGCAAACGATGCCGTAGGCAGATCCTCAGCGGTTGCGCTGGATCGGACAGCATAAGCTTTGGCCTCTCCAGATCGGCGCCAGCTAGCCATTATTGCTGCAAGCACTTCAGCTGGGACTGCAACCGTCAACAGATGCTCGCGAATACCACGTCCCAGCGCTGCAATTTCATCCAGCTGATCAGCCTTAATAGCCGCCAAGCGAAGGAAAAACACCTCCATCTCGTCGCTTTGTTCAAGAAAAGCACGAAACGCTCCTGTGGTTACACAAAAGCCGGAGGGAACGGGAAAACCCGCTCGTGTCATTTCCCCCAGGTTGGCTCCTTTCCCCCCTACAAGAGGTAAGCTCGCTTTATCGATCTGTTGGAAGTCAAGCACGTAGCTATCCATCATGCACACGCTCCTTATTCGTTATTCTCCTTCCGAAGCCCATTGGTAAACAAAGAAAACAGAGTGTCCGCAACTTCTACCATGGCAACCCCATGCTTTGCTGCAAAATCAGGCCGTACGAAGGTTTGGATGCTTTGCAGCATAATAGCTGAGACTAATTTGGGGTTCAGGTCACGAATTAACCCCAACTGCTGCGCTTGGTTGAGTAGACCCTCAATAAATAGGAGCTGTCCGGCTCTAAAGTCTTCAAGCCGCTTCCACATCCCAGGAATATATTTCTGAATATCCTCCAGGAAGATAGGATTCAGCTTTATTATTTCTTGTTTGATCGCCGCAAAAGTATCCTCTAAAATTTGTATCGGATTGCCCTTCCGCTCCGCACCTTCGGCAACTTTGCAGGCTATAGCCTGCATCGTCTGCTCCAGCACCGCCTCGGCTATTTCTTCCTTGCCGCTAAAGTACAAGTACAGCGTTTTCTTACTCATGCCAAGCCGCGCAGCCAGTTCACTTAGTGTGACATTACGGTATCCTTTAGCATTAAAAAGTTCCGCTGCCGCTTGCACTATACGCATGTGATTCACTTCATCCACAAATATAACCTCCAGCAACAGAAACTAAGGAAACCACATAGGTATCTTTTAGTTTCCACTTTACTTTTTCCTGCTTGACCCTGTCAATCCCCCAATAAACCCGATATGATCCAGTACAGCAAAAAATAACTAATTCTACCAAAAACAGCTTACAAATTAGTCTTATTTATTGAAGAAATTAACAGAATAATAGCGAAACTTGTTATATAATTAAATTTAATGGTACTAAAATACTATGGAAAAAGGAGGATATGCATGCTTATCCAAAAAATGACTGACAGACTTAGGTCCAATCTGCCTGGTCAAAGTTTAACCAAACGATTAGTGCAATTATCTCTTTGCATCTGCTTTTTATTATCAGCACTTATGAGCCTGCCAGAGATAAGCTTTGCCTATGGGACCAGCGAAAGCAACTCCGGCTTTAAAGCCGTATCCGCTGGGTATTCTCACACGACAGCCGTGAAATCTGACGGCACGGTCTGGACCTGGGGAGCGAACGATCATGGCCAGCTTGGATATGATACATCCGGTGCAGATCAAACCAGTCCGAGGCAGGTTACAGGACTTCCCTCGAATATTGTTTCCATCGCAGCAGGCGGCAATCCGGAGACTGGAGCTGCTTCCTCCGCCTTTACTCTTGCTATTGATGCCAACGGCTATATTTACAGTTGGGGGAGCAATGAAAAGGGACAGCTGGGGGATGGCACTACCTTTAGCAGATTGACTTTCGCTAGAGTTAAAACCTCTGGCGGTACCGATCTGGTTGTACCTAACGGCAAGCTGTCTGCCGGATTTGATTATGCCGGTGTGTTGGATCCGATCAGCGGCAAAGCCTGGATTTGGGGCGACAATCAATTCGGCCAGCTTAGCAATCAGGACACGGGAAACAAAAGCTTATTCCCAGTCCCTGTAAAAACCAATCAATCTACAGAGCTTAGCGGGATTACAGAGCTATCACTCGGCGGACGGCATGGCTTGGCTTTAAAGGACGGTATTGTCTATTCTTGGGGCTCCAATGACCGTGGACAGTTAGGTACTGACGCTCCGTTGGAAAGCACCAGTCCATATGCTTCAGCTATTCAATCCACTTTTACAAACAGGAACGTCGGTAAAATCGCAGCAGGCTCCTACCACAGCGTTGCCATTGTTATTTCAGGTACCGGTGAAGGAAGTGAGCTATATACGAAATTGTGGTCCTGGGGCGATAACACAGTGAGGCAGCTCGGTATAGACCGAGATAGACTTGTTTCAGTCAATAATATCTTTACAGATACATATTCCGCATACCCACGCCCTGCTGATTTCTACTACAATTCTTACGCCCTTTTAAATAATCCTGCTGCCTTGGCAGCTGGCGGCAAGCAGTTGATTATCTTGGATATTTTAAACGGGGGCACGGAACTGGAATATTTCGAGGGAGACAATGGATCGATTCCCGGCAGAAATGAAAATCTAACAGCCCATATTGGAGAAGTCATCGCCGTAGCGGCAGGCCATCAGCAAACCTTCGCTCTCACCGCAAGCGGAAAGCTCTGGGGCAAAGGGATCAATGATCACGGTCAGCTCGGCTTGGGGGACTCAGCTTTCACCTCTATCAATGAATTTACCCAACCCTTATTCCCACTCCCTTCTGAGCTGAAATCACTGACTGCTGCGGAAGGAACGTTAACTCCGGCTTTCAAGCATTATGGTTATAGTTATTCTTTAAACGTCGGTACGGATACAAGCGAAGTTCACCTATCAGCCGAAGCTTCTTATCCGGATGCGAAGGAAATTAAACTGGGTCAAACAGTCGTTCCCGCTTCCCAGCTATCCGACTTTGCAGTTCCAGTCAGTTATGGTTTGAATGCCATTATGGTTCAAGTAACCGGTGGGGATAATTCAACCACCACTTATACCTTGCAGATCAATAGAGCTTTTCCCGATAAAGAGCAGCTGACTCAAACTATCGTTGATACCCTCAACACTCATGACAAGTCATCTGAAGGAATTTTACCAGGGCAGTATAGAACCGGCGCAAAAGCTGAACTAATGGTGGCTATTCAAGCAGCGCAAGCCGTTAACGCTAACCCTTCTTCCTCCCAAGCAGCAATTAATGATGCAAAAGCGGCACTGATGGCTGCAAGAGAAGTATTTAATAATAATTTGTCGCCGGATCGTCAGCCAATGTTTACTCTATTAAGCTTGGTTCAAGAAGTCTATAACATAACTACAGAGGGTACAGCACAGGGGCAATATCAAGCTGGAGCGAGGAATGAGTTGCTTAACGCAATCCATACAGCCACCGCAGCCAGAGATAATGCAGCCTTATCACAGGCAGATCTGACTGCAGCTGTAGCAGCTCTCCAAACTGCTTGGAATGATTTTGAATTGAAGGAAGTTCCTTTGGCACCTGTTGCTTTCCTGAACTTTGAAGGAAACAATGGAGGGTTTATAAGCAATGACCTGTGGTCGCACGCCACTCTTACCGCCGGTGATCTTCACGCACACTCCGGGTCAAAGGTATGGGCTCTCAATCTCGCAGGCAGTGTATCAGGAAACCATAAGGATACTCTTATTAGCCCGGATATGGACCTGACATCGAATAATGTCCAAGGCTTCAGGATAAGCTGGTGGCAGTTCAATTCCCCTATACTAGAGTACACAAACTTAGTTTTTGTTAGTAAAGATGGCGGAGCTAATTGGGATTTCATCCCTATTAACTTTGTACCGGGAGGGAACTGGGCCAAACGTTCCTTTGAGCTGGACGCCTCTTATGCCGTGAAAAATTTCAAATTCAAAATAGAGACGGCTACCAGCAATCTCGTTCCCGCAGCTATGCTGATTGATGACGTGAAAATCGAGCGGTTCTCCACTAACTTCAACCAATCCATTACAGACGCGCAGAAATTACATCAATCCTCCGTAGAGGGAACCGGATCCGGTCTATATGCGAGTGGTTCCAAGGCGCAGCTGCAGCAAGCAATTTCCAATGCCATTGCAGTTCGCGACAGCAATCCGGGATTTGAAGCAGTAGATGCAGCTGTTGTTGCTTTAAAACAAGCTGTACAGAACTTCCAAGCCTCCAAATACTTGCCGGGTACCCTATATAGCAATAATTTTGAAAATACTCCGTGCGGATTTGAGCGAAGCGGTACTTCCGAAAGCTGGCAATGTGGTACACCAACAATTGGCCCCAAATCAGGCCATTCCGGTAATAAGGCATGGGGGACGAATTTGAGCGGGGTCTACGCCGCTAGCCAAAAGAGCGATTTGACTTCCCCAGTCATTGACTTAAGTAGCGCCAGCACTGACGCTCCATTAACCTTGACGTGGTGGCAATGGGCTCAGACGGAGCAAGGCTATGACGGTTTAAGGGTGTCTATATCTAAAAACGGAGGCAATGAGTGGACTCAACTATTGGATGAAAGCGGCGGAGAAGAACGCTGGGTTCAAAAAAGATTCACTCTTGACCCCTCTTACGCCGTTGCCGATTTCAGAATGAAATTCCATTTCTATAGCGACTCCTCCGTCCAACAAGCCGGTGTCTTCGTGGATGATATCATTATCGATCAACTGAACACCAGCTCCTTGTTAAATGAAATTTGGCAAGCCCAGCATCTGCTTGAGCATAGCCAGGAAGGCAATTCGGTAGGTTATTATGAAACCGGAGCAAAAGCACCACTGAACGCTGCCTTACTTAACGGACAAACGGTAGCATTTAAGGCCGTGCTTACTCAAAATGAATTGGACAATGCACTTGCACCTATACAGCAGGCCATTGCACAGTTCAAAACGAAAGTAAAACAGCCCAACTTCTTATACAACAGTGACTTCGAAGCAAATAACGGGGGATTTACATCAGGAGGCACTATCTCCAGCTGGCAGTATGGAGTACCACAATCAGGACCGATGCAGGCGGCATCCGGTACGAAACTATGGGCCACCAATCTGACGGGAAATTTTTATTCTAACGAGGACAGCTACATCATATCACCGCCAATTCAACCATCACCTACGGAAGCGTGGAAATTATCTGTTAATTGGATGCAGTGGGTGCAGCTAAGATCCTGCTGCGGTTCCATCAAAGTGGAAGCCAGTAAGGATGCAGGAGTGAGCTGGCAGACCCTTTTTACACAAAGGCAACGTGGAGAGATAGAAGGTCCTTCTCCAGAATCCGTCATGAGCTCCTCGTGGCAGCCAATGCAAGTAGAGTTGGATCCTTCCTACAATGTTGAAGGGTTGAAAATCCGGTTTGCATTGCAATGGAATGCAAATACTTCGCCCGGCTGGTACATCGATGACGTACGGGTTACTGCGTATCCCAAGGATCTTGGCTACACCGTATCCGAAGCCGAAGGGTTAATCTCTCACACATTGGAAGGGACAGGAGTAGGGAATTATTCTGCCGGTTCCAAAGCTGAGCTGCAATTACACATCAATTCGACTAAAGCCGTGCTGCAAAACCCTGGTTCCACAACAGCTCAAATGCTGACAGCCCAATCCAGCCTGAACGAAGCCATTCAACAGTATCGCAGCAAATACGTTAGCGGCTTGCTAAACCAATTAAATAAAGGTTCTTACGTAGAACTCGGCGGTAAAAAATGGCTCCTATGGGACCCTGGCCAAAATGGACTTTTGTTAGGTATGGATGATGTGTATAAAATCGGGAGTAAGTCCTGGTCCAACGAAAGTGAGAGTAGCATTGACTGTATAAAATACGCCCCTGCAAAAACGGGATCGTTAGCCTACTACTTAAATGCAGATTTTTACAACAGCTTGTCTTCCCAGAAGGACTGGATTGACAACCATTCCTGGGATGTTAGGGATAATTCCGGCGCTGTAGTTTACGGTACCGATGGTACTGTAGAAGCAAAGGTCGGATTGCTTAACACCGAACAATATAAAGCTTTATCTGATAAAGAAGAATATGGCGGAGACGGCACCTTACGGCATGAAGAATGGCAAGAGTATGATTGGTGGTTGCTTACACCTAGGGTAGTTGAACAAAATAATTCTGAAGAAGATGAGTATGGGCAATTTGTCCACATTGTTGATAGTTGGGGAAATATTTATTTCAGTCAACCCCAGTCTGAATATGCAGTTAGGCCCGCTGTTCACTTAAACCCTTCCATTGGTGTAATTAGCGGAACAGGAGCTTTCAGTGATCCGTATCGACTGACCATGCTGTCTAATGCAAAAGAATTGACAAAAGTAACAAGCAGCCATGGAACTACCACATCTGTTGCAGGCGATTACCAGGTTGAAGTCCCTTATTCAGTAAGCTCTGTTAAATTAACCTGGGAGCTTTCCCCACAGGCTCGTATTGGAAATGTAACTGGCGCTGTATACGACTCGAATGGTTGGGTTGTATCGTTGCCAGATCCGGGAATAGCCTATGAGATTAAAGTACCTATATTTGCCCAGGACAACACAGTAGCTGAACATAAAATAACCGTTACCAGAAACCTCAGTTCCAGCGATGCTTCCCTATCTGTCGCGTCAAACACAGGTACCGTGGAAAATGTGGGGGCAGACTCTTTTAAAATCAAGGTCGCTCATGATGTAACGTCCGTTTCCCTAACACCAACGGTTCATAATGCATCTGCAATCAGTATTATTGGGGGAACTGTGACCGGTGCTGTTTACAACGGCGGAGTTATCACTATCCCTGAGTTGCTTGTTGGAAATAATACATTACAATTAAAGGTTACGGCAGAAGATGGTACTACAAATAATTACTCTATTTCCATCATTCGTTTATCAAACGATGCCAACCTAAGCAGCTTGATCATTGGCGGCACTCCACAATCATTGATAGCTAACCAAGCTTCACAAAGCATTACCGTAAACGTACCGTACACGATGGAAGGCTTGAACATTGCAGCTACCGTAGCCGATGCTACAGCGAAACTGCGTATTGATGGCCAAGATTCCACCAGCGGTAAGCCATTTTATAGATCGCTAAATGTCGGTGATAATACATTAGCTATCACTGTTACGGCAGCAGATGAGACGAAGACTTATGCATATCAAATTGTCATCAACCGTGCAGCTGATACTAGCAACGATGCTACTGTAACGAGCGTTTCGTATGGAAACATACTGGGATTGAGGTCAGGCAATACTTTTAGTTTCACCATGAACTCTGTGACACAATCTGTATATTTCTATATTCAACCGACCGTTTCTTCGGCACAACTAGTGAATGTGTCGGGTAATGTAACTGGAGTCACTTATGGCCGTAAGGGAACTGGCTATGAGCTTTATGTACCGATGCTTCGCAATGATGCAGAGCTTACGTTTAAAATCAGGTCTGCTAACGGCTCCACTGAAGCGTCCTACTCCATTAAAATCATTAGCGGAGCACCGTTGGGACAGCCCCAACCCGTGAGCTCCGTCAGTCCAACCATTACTTTCACTAATGGAGTTACTGTTGATTTGTCGAGTGCTGCGCTTGGTCCCGATGCCAGACTTACAGTTACACAATCGTCGGAATCTTATAGTAACTTCCCTCTTACTCTTGCGGGAGACATCCTGGATTTCACCTTGACAGGTGCGACTATCGATCAGAACCATCCTGTTAGGCTTGAGTTCCCTATAACTCCAGGTTCGGATAAAAGCCGTGTTGGAATTTTTCACTACAACAAGACCAAAGGGACTTGGGAGTATCAGCCAACCGTTATTACAGCAGATGGAAGAGCCGTTGCGTTCGTAACTCATTTCTCAACATACGGTGTGTTTGGAGCAAATCAAGTAGCAGCGGTTCAGCCAACAGAAACCCGACTGGCAAACGGGGAAACCGAGATTACCTTGACTACTGCAACCGCAGGGTCCGATGTAATCATTTACTACACCCTTAACAACACGCCACCAACCTCGGGCAGTCTGGTCTACGATCCAGCTAACAAACCTAAGCTGGCTGCCAATCAGACATTGCAAGCTTTTGCAGCTAAACCGAGCATGCTCAATAGTGTTGTAACAGTTGTTATAGCCCGTGGGGACAAAGTAATTGACATTAGCTATGTGCTGCAAAACATCCTTCTGAAGAAGGATGTTGACGGCAAACCCGGCTTTACTAGGGATGATGTGCTTCAACTATTACAGTTGATTCAACCTCGAGTTGTTACACCTACAGTACAAGTTCCACATTAATTACCAAGCAGGATTTCCTCGTGAAATCCTGCTTTTTTTTGTAATTGCATAAAAATGAGGCGTGCACAGAAATTCCCTTTCCTCCACAAAGCAGTCGTGACTATGTTAAAATAACACAAGTTAAAGCTTTTTATGGCAATGAACAATGAAACAGGTGATCTTATTGAGCGAACCCCAATTTCACAAAGTCCCTCTGGGAGCAGGCAGTAAGACTATTCCATATGCTCCGATGGCAGAGCTTACAACCAGTACAGAAATTGTTACTGACGATGACAGCGATGCTTTCTTTTTCCGTGATTTAGAGATGCAAGGTATCCGGTTAAACGCACCTCAGATTCAAGCCGTCCGGCACTTCAATGGTCCTTTGCTGACATTAGCGGGAGCAGGCTCAGGGAAAACAACCGTCTTGGTATGCAGGGCAGCTTATTTGGTAGCCGTTCATCGCGTTGATCCCCGAAGCCTGCTGCTCGTTACTTTTTCGAAAAAAGCTGCCGAGGAAATGAAGGAGCGTATTTCGTTAATGCCTGGCTTGAACAAACAGCTTGCCGCTACTATTCAGGCACGAACCTTTCATTCCTTCTGCTTGCAAATCATTCGCACCCACGGCTTCGATCAGGAGATTATAACCAACACACGCTATCAGCAAATTTCCGTTAAGCGTATCCTTCTCGAAATGGGGCTGCAGGAAACGTATCAGCCGGAAGTGCTGCTTTCCCTGCTGTCTTCGTACAAAATGCAAATGATTGAGCTTAGCGAGTTACCCGATAGTACAGCCGAAGAGAAAGAATTAAAGCAAATTTTTCTCCGCTACGAGGAATGGAAACAGGCCAGCCACCAAATCGATTTCGACGACATTCTGTTAAACTGCTACCATTTACTGAAGCAAAAGCCTGCTGCGCTGCGTTCACTTCAGCAAAGATTCACCTACATTAGCGTGGACGAGTTTCAAGATACAAATCTGGTTCAGTATGAGCTGATAAAAATGGTAGGTTCAACGCATGAAAATCTGATGATTGTCGGCGACGATGACCAGACGATCTACTCTTTTAACGGAGCGCGCCATGAATTTATACTACAGT
Source organism: Paenibacillus sp. GCM10027630 (assembly GCF_042676305.1). Taxonomy (NCBI): domain Bacteria; kingdom Bacillati; phylum Bacillota; class Bacilli; order Caryophanales; family Paenibacillaceae; genus Paenibacillus; species Paenibacillus sp. GCM10027630. The sequence goes on from NZ_JBHTGY010000015.1 coordinate 243,011, forward strand.
TCGATCAGCGCTTCCCAACGGCAAAAACAGTTACACTGGACATCAACTACCGCTCCACTCCCAGCATTGTGGGTCTCGGTAATGCCGTCATCCGACATAATAAGGAACGTAAGAAAAAGACGCTGCGCGCCACCAAACATAGTGAAGCTGCACCTCCGCAATATATAAGACCTTCGAACAGCGATGAAGAAGCCGAATGGATTCTTAGTCATCTGCTGCGTCAAGTAAACGAAAGCATACGAGGCTATGGGGATGCTGCCATATTGTACCGCTCAGCCAGCAACAGCCGGGCCATCATCGAGCAGTTTATTCTGCATAATATCCCTTTCATCGATTACGGTGATAAGGAGTCCTTCTACGAGCAGTGGATGGTCAAGCCAGTTATCGATCACCTTTCTCTTGCCTTGAACCGCCGCAGCTTTGAAGCCATTGAAGGTATACTTGGAACTCTCTATATTAATCGCGAGCAAGGCATCCGAATCATTCAAGACCAAGAAGCCATTCAAGCCAAAAAGTGGCCGCTCATTCATCTGCTGGGGCTCCCCCAGCTTAAGGATTTTCAGAAGGAAAAAATCAAAGAACGCATCAAGCTGATTAAGTCCTTGGCTTCACTCAAGCCATTAAACGCCATTCAGTTGATCCGCCGCGACTTTTACGATTCCTTTCTGGAAACTAACAAGCAGAATAAGGTGACACATCAAAAGGAATTGTTAAAAGAAACATTGGACGAGCTGGAGTCCTCAGCCAAAAGATTCGATACGCTGGAATCCTTCCTGTCTTTTGTCCAAGAGGTAGTGGAGAAACGGCGAGACATGAAGCTGCAGAAGTCAGACAATTCGAACCATAAGGTGTCATTGATGACGATCCATAAATCGAAGGGGCTGGAATTTCCGGTCGTCTATTTGATCGGGGCTTGTGAAGGTAATATGCCGCATAGCTCGGCCTTGGATGTTAAGCAGATGAAAGATGTATTTCCTCGGGAAAATAGTCGTAATAAAGAAGCGGCTGCCCTGGAGGAAGAACGCCGACTTGCTTATGTAGCCATAACTCGGGCCAAGGATGATTTGATCATCAGTTCTCCAGCCTACTACCGCGGTAAAAAAGCAGATCCATCGCGCTTCCTTTTGTCCGCTTTTCCTAAACCTAAGTTGGATGCCAACAGTCCAAGTTCTACACGAACAACAACTACCACTCGGAAATCAACATTAGGAGGCCCCATTGTTCCTGCAAGGATCACCCCAACTGGAATTATTGAGGCTTGGATATGCACAAGCAGCCGCTGCAAAACCTGGCAAAGAATCACCTCGTCAGCTGACGCAGAGCTTTCAACTAAGGCTTGTCCACTGTGCAAATCCGCGATGGCTAAGGGCAGCAAGGATCTATCTGTACGAAATGATTAATAATGTACAAGAGGAGCTCTCTTAAAAGGGTATACCCAATAAGTAAAACCTCTGCCATGCACAAAAGAACCTTCAACCCGCTAAAAGGGATCGAAGGTTCTTTTGCAACCAACCATATAAGGACAAATCGGAGGCTCAATTCTCCTAAACCGACTTTTGGAACAGCCACACTTTTCTGCCGCAGCTTACTTCGCGAATATTTTTTCCGCATCATCCATCGCCATTTTGGCGCCCATTGCCGAATAATCGAGCCATGGCTGCTCTGGAACTACGTAGATGTGGCTCGCTTTTACCGCCTTTAACCCTTGCCAAATCGGGCTTGCTTGCAGCTGCTGGTACAATTTCTGCGCTCCATCCTCTTTATTGAGAACAATGAAGATCGCATCCGCATCATAATCAGGAAGCACTTCCTGAGAAATCACTTCAAATGCTTTATCTTTACTTATTTTATCGACACCTTTGGCCGGCTTTAAGCCCATGTCTTCATATAGGAGCGGTCCTATTGGACGTCTTGTACTAAAGACGCGCAATTCTTTGGCAGTAACACGTACGGCCATTACGGTTCCGTTACCGATTTTATTGTTCACGAGCGCTTTTACACGTTCTGTCTGAGCTTGATAAGCTTTGACGAAATCATCAGCCTGTTGTTCGCGATTAACAAGCTTCCCGATTTTCTTCACCTGATCCCGCCAAGTCCCGTCGTCCAGATTAAATACTTCTGTTTTCGCGATTTTTTCATATTTGGCAATATCTTTTCCCGCGTACTGCTGGTCAAGGTAGATCACCTCAGGCTTAAGCGAAAGCAACGTCTCCATATCAGGGTCTGTTACTACACCGAGTGGTTTTGTATTTTTCAATCGGTCAGCCACATGAGGTAAGAACGCCTTCAAATCTCCGCCGATAACGGAGCCGACAGGGGTAATACCAAGAGCAAGCAGGTCATTGGTCAGATGTATGGATACCGAAGCGATTCTGGGCTCCTTGCCAGCTGCTGCTTTATCCGCGCTTGGTGCCGCAGGCTGAACAGCAATGCTTGACTGGGAGGCTGTGCCCTGCTGAGGTGATGCCGCTGGTTGCGGCGCCTTTTCACCGCATGCCGATACAATAAGAATGGACATAATGGTCAGTAAAATGAATAAAGTCTTTTTCATAAATGATCCCCTTAAATAAGTTTTATTTGGTTTTGCGAAGTAAATACAGAAAATAAGGTGCGCCCACTGCTGCGACAACTATACCGGCCGGTATTGCATTGGGTTGGAAGATAGATCGTCCTATCGTATCCGCAACCACCAATATAACCAAACCGATGAGACCCGAGATCGGCAGAACGTGCTGATGCATCGGCCCTACAAGACGGCGTGCCAGGTGAGGGGCAACCAACCCTATGAAGCCGATCCCTCCCGCCATGGATACACTTGCGCAGGATAATGCTACAGCAGCGGCTAACAACTGCAGCCTCCGCCTGCGTACAGAAGTTCCTATACCCGTTGCCAATTCATCTCCCAGTGTGAACGCATTTAATGCTTTGGATTGAAAAAACGCATACGGGACAAAAATCGCAATCCACGGAAGCAAAGCATACACATGGATCCAGTCCCTCCCCCAAACATTTCCGACCAGCCATCTTGAAGTGAAGGCATACGTTTTTTCATCAAGCCTCAATGATAAAAAGAGCGTAATAGCACTAAAACCCGCCGCTACAGCAATTCCAATTAAAATTAACCGCACAGGCAGCAAACCCTTATGACGGTCGTTGGCTAACCAAACAATCAAACAAGCTGTCACTACTCCGCCCGCAAAAGTAAACATTGGAATCAACAGCGCAGCATTACCCGTCATGGATTGAAAATAGGTCACAAATACAATAAGACCAAACGAAGCCCCTGCATGGATACCTAGAATACCCGGATCTGCCAGAGCATTGCGAGATAATCCTTGCAGAATGGCTCCGGAAACACCCAAGCCGATTCCAGCTAACATCGTAATTACAATACGGGGAAGTCGATAGTCGAATAGCACTAGCGTATTATCAGCGCTGCCATATCCGAATAAGGTTTGGAGCACATCCGTGGGGGGAATCCGAATCGTACCTGTATTCAGGCTGATAACAATGACACTGAAACAGATAAGCAGCAGAATGCAGGCCACCTTAACCGCTTTCTTCCCTCTGACATGCGTGAGATGGTTCATCTACAAGCTCCTCCTTTCTTTATGAGCCAAATAAAGAAAGAAAGGAACACCGACAAGCGCAACCATTACACCGATGGCAAGCTCCCGCGGCGGATTAACCATACGTGCTCCCAAATCGGCCAAAACCAGCAGAACAGCGCCTAATAGAGCAGACACCGGAATGATGAACCGATAATCGACGCCAACCAGTTTGCGCGAGATATGTGGAATGACCAGACCGACAAATCCAATCGAACCAACAGCTGATACCGATACACCAGCCAAAATCAACGCCGCCGTCATGCCGAGAGCTCTTATCCGTCTTGTTTTGACACCCAGATTGGCAGCTACCTCGTCACCCAATGAAAGCAACGAAATGGACCGTCCCAGCACCAAGGTCCCTACGAAGGTAACCGCCAGGATAGGTACCAGCAGCTCCAAATGAGACCACTTTACACCGGAAACACCTCCTGCGTACCAAAAGGCCAAATCCTGGCTCAAATCATAATAAATCGCCACACCGGAGCTGAGTGAATGTAATAACGCTGCGACTACGGCACCCGCTATCGTTAGTTTTAAAGGTGTTAACCCCCCAGCTGAGCTTGATCCAAGCAAAAAGATGAATAAAGCGCTGAGTGCAGCCCCTGCAAATGAAAGCACCATCAGTGCGGAGTACGGCAAATTCGGCAAAAACGCAAAACTAAGCGCCACGACAAACATAGCGCCCGCATTAATTCCCAAAATCCCTGCATCAGCCAATGGATTGCGCGTCACGCCCTGCATTAATGCACCCGAAACCGCAAAGGCTGCTCCAATCACGGCCGCTCCTATTACTCTCGGAAGCCGCAATTCATGAATAATCTGATGTGTTGTCAATGCCGGATTATAATGGAGGATTGCTGTCCATACCGTCTCAAGCGTCATCTCTTTGGCACCGAATGATATGGCTATAAACATCGAAAACAACAATCCAATCACAGCCACGATAAGAACTAGGCTTAGAATCGAAATGTTAGTAGGGGATATAGAACTTTTCTTCTTAAGATCCATCACTTTAAGCCTTTGCAGAGATTAGCTGCTGCTCAGACCGAGGCTCTTCCGCAACGACTTTATGGGGATTGGTGACCGGAATGGAGCCCGCCAGCTCGTAGGGTAAGCAAAGAGGAACGCCCGTGCGAGGATCGGGGTAAATATCCGCCTCAATGCCGAATACCATACGAAGCACTTCCTGTGTCATAACCTGCTCAGGCGATCCTTCGCTTACTACTTGACCACGCTGTATAGCTACCATATGCTGGGCATAACGGCTTGCATGATTCAAATCATGAACCACCATAATGATAGTACGTCCTTCTTCCGCGTTCAATTTCTGCAGCAGTTTCAAAACTTCGAGCTGATGCGCCATATCCAGAAAAGTAGTAGGCTCATCGAGAAACAGGATATCCGTCTTCTGTGCCAGAGCCATGGCAATCCAGGCACGCTGGCGCTGTCCTCCGGAAAGCTGGTCAACCGGGCGATCATGGAAGTCAGTCATCCCCGTTACTTCAACTGCCCATTGGATAACCTCTCTATCCTCTTTGCTAAGGGAACCGAATCCCTTCTGATGGGGAAATCGTCCATAGGACACGAGCTCGCTCACCGTCAAACCGTCCGGTGCCGTAGGATTTTGCGGCAATATAGCCAGCTGCTTAGCAACTTCTTTGGTCGTTTGTTGATGAATGGATTTGCCGTCCAGGAATACTTGCCCGCCTCTGGGCTTAATAATCCTTGCCATGGATTTTAGAATCGTTGATTTGCCGGAGCCATTGGAGCCTACAAGAGCGGTTATTTTGCCGATGGGAATCGATAAATTCAAATCTTTAACTATTAAAGCGTCGTCATAGGCGACATCCAACTTTTTGGTAAATAAGCCGGTCATCAACAAATCCCCCTAGTCTAAGCATGCTTATGTATTAACTCATTATTTTTAATCAAACTTCATCCAATTATAGTGAAAATGATAATTATTATCACAACTTAGATTTTATATCCCTTATCCATCGATTGTCAATGAAAAACATTCTCACTTATTAAACAGGACCACCCTAAATTAACAGGATATCCCACTTGTAAAGAGAATGTTTAAATCACAACACCTCAACAAACCAAGGAGACCGATATGGACAACACTCGCATCCAGCAGATCATCCACCTATTCCCCTTCTTTTCATCGCTTTCTGAACATGATTGGCAAGCATCCGATATCGTTACTGTCGATTCATCTACAAAGCATTCTATAATAGAGGGCCACCTGCTCCAGCATGCCCTTTTTATTCTGCAAGGCAGCGTCCGGATTTATAAAATGAATCCAATGGGCAGAGAGGTAACACTCTATCGCATTCAAGGTGGAGAGTGCTGCTCCTTAATGATGTGCAGTATATTGGGAGAAACGGAATACGAAGCATCGGCCGATGTGGAAGCCACTACAGATATTCTCATCATGCCGGTCTCTCTATTCAAGCATTGGCTGGATCAACCTCAACATAAACCGCTTAAACAATTTATTTTCAAACAAATTACCCGGAAGGTAATTAATGTCACCCAGCTTCTTGATGATATTGCATTCAAAAGCATCCATCACCGGCTTGCCGCTTTCCTGATACATAGATCATCTGACGGCTCGAAGCATCTGACCCTCACGCATGAGCAATTGTCTTCTGAATTGGGAACCGCACGCGAGGTTGTAAGCCGTACATTGAAGGATTTCGAGAGAAGGGGCGCATTGCGATTAGGAAGAGGCCGAATTGAACTTATTAATCTTCCATTGCTGGAACAAATTTTATTTAATGTAACTAAGTCACGGTAACCCTCTGCCTCCCCCTCTATAATCAAAAGTGAAAGCAGATTTCATTTTTCCAAGGAGGGAAACCCAATGAGTTCATATTACGACAAAACAGATCTTCAGCGAATTCCTGAGCTAGTAAAGCTAGCTCCTCATGCTTCGGCAGCTTTTTTTGCCTTCGAGCAGGAAGTGTACCACTCATCCTCCGTATTGCCCGTGAAAACAAAAGAGCTGATTGCTATCGTAACCGCACATATTACCGGCTGCCCTTATTGCATTGATGTACATGTCCGCAAGTTTAAAGAGCTTGGAGGAACTATGGAGGAAATTGTCGAGGCCTTGCTTACTGCTGCCTCCACGAGAGCGGGTGCCATTCTAAGCCATGGGGTCCAGGCTATCAAAGCTTTTGAGGCGCACCCAGGCAAAGAACCGGCATCAAGCGTTCAGCAGCAGTCCGATTCTTCACCTTCATGCTATTGTTAAATGCTAGAGATCGAACAAAAAAAGGAGCTCCCCACCTGCTTGGATGGAGGAGCCCCTTCTCCTTATATCAATGTATTCACTATTAGTAATTCAATGTAACAATACACCATGACCGCTGAAGAGTAGGCGACACCAGCTCGATACTGAAGCTTTGCAAATTTTTCTTCGAATAGTCGAAGGAGCCGTCGGCTTTTTTGGCATGAGGCTCATAATGAATCCGGAGCTGGTCATCTATCCAGATCTTATCTTTCGCCGCCTCGTCTTTCACACTCCATTTCGGTGGATTTTTGTCTTCCGTATCTACGATCACCTTCATTTTCAGCAAATCCAAATTATTTGTGAAATCCTTCGTCTTATTATCACTCGTGTTCTGATATTTGTATCCAAACTGATCTGTCGACTGAATAAAATATCTAAAAAACTGGCTTTCATCCTTCGTATCCTGACCATTATTATCTCCGAACTTTAGAAACTCCCACACATTAGGTTTGCTTTCCAAATAATCGGAGCCTTTGATTTTTTCAATCGTCCCATCCAGCTTGCGGATTTCATACACGGTATTTAAATTAAAGCTAAGCGCAATGTTTTTTAAGGCTACCGCTTTCGTTGCCGGCTCCGCATACTCGATACTTAATTGTCGTTTCGTCAATTTCTTGACTCCATTAGGAGTTTGGAAGGTTACATCCATATCGAATAAATCCATGGGTTGAATGCCATATACTTTATAGACGGGAATGTCAGCTACATTAATGCCGGGAGCACCAATGAGCGTATCCTTTTTATTGGCAGTAATACTTTGAACGATGGATATCGGATTGTTGGAGTCATCTTTTAACACCTTGGTAATATCAATTCTTCGGTTTTTATCGTCTGTAGCGATGATATTGACTTCTTTGCCGTAATACGAATATTTGGCGTTCAGTGTGGCGATATCATCCTCGCTGGTTAACAGCTTGCGTTCAAACAAATATTTACCGGCTGCAAAATGCGAACCATTCACATCTACTTCATAAGTCATCTTGGGGTCCAGATCTTTCCAGTTATAAACCTTCAAATTACTCGCTGCTGAGGCGATCTCTTGAGCAGTATTTTTATTAATCACAGTTGCAGTAATTGTATATTCGGAGCCCTCAGGGCCCACCGGCTTATGATTAGGCTTGAACATAAACTTATTCATATCCCCGCCTTGCTCTATGGGAAGCTTCCAGCTTTGCACATGTTCTGCAGCATCCAGCTTCTGCTCATCCCATGGAGTGGTAAATATCCCTCCTGCACTTTGCAGGCCAGGCTCGCCGGAAATCCTTTCAAGCTTATAATTAATCATATAAGAGCTGCTGTCCAAAGAAGAAGCTGCATTAAATATTTTCCCATACTGATCCTTCACATTAAATATGAAGCTTTGGGGCTGGTCATTCTCAGCGAGTACAACCATTTCCTTGGAATTGACCTCTATACTTGTCGGAATACGCATGGCTTTTACTTGAGTCGTATGGGTTACAGCCACATCATTGATATGAGTTAGCTTGGCACTAACTGAAGCGTCTCCTTCAGCCGTTACTTCTTTTATAACAACTTTGCCGAGTCCAACCGAGCTTTGACCGATGGCCGGATTATCCAACACAATGCCCCCGGAAGCAGATACTTCGATATAACCATTGCTGTACAAGGTTTCGATCTGGCTGGCGCTAAACTCATAGTTATTAGGCCCACCCACCTTTAATCCTATGACTGGCGGCTGCCACACTGTAGATATTCTGCCGTCAGCGTCGTAATATTTATCCCCTACGCTCAGGGTAGAGGTTTTGTCCATATCCAGCTGGATACTTGTAGGCAATACGGTTATACCCGCAGGCAGCGCCGTGCTCGCTGCTGCTGCTGTGCCACCAGCAACCGGAGTCGCCGCCGTCTGAACGGCTCGTCTCGCTTCGAAGCTAGCTAGTGCCAATGTTTTGCGAGTCGATGCGACTTTGCCGCCGAAGCTCCCTACAGCCACTTGAGTCATAAGCTTGTTCTCAAGCGCCAGCGTGATGTAGCTCTTCGCCCAGTCATCCACAGTGCTGTCAGAAGTCGGAGTAACCCCTGCATCCTTCCATTTGAGTCCGCGAATCAAAAATGCCGCCAGCTCTTGTCGGGTAACAGTACCTGATGGGTTATACAGCTTTCCTTCCTCATCGACACCATTGGTGAGTCCAGCCGCTTTTAGCGCCTCGATAAAGGGCAGCGCATAGCCGTTAGCCGGATCATCGGATCGGACATCCGTAAACGAGCTTTTCGTGAGAGCTTTATTAATGGGCAATGCAAAAATAATGGCAGCAACCTTGGCAAATTGGGCACGATTCATTTTATCGTCCACACCAAATACAGTATCGGAGACTCCATCAAAGACATTGTCACGAAGCAATTCATCAAGCTTGTCCTTCACCTCTTGCGGGAGGCCTTTTAAATCTTTGAAATCCTCCGATTTCTTAACCAACGAAGCCTGCTTGGCAGGTACTTCTGTATTTTCAGCAAGAGCAACCGGACTTAAAGACACGGCAACTAGAACCACCGATAATAACGATGATAACCACTTCATTATCCATTCACACTCCTATTCAGAAATTTAAAAGATTCACAGTAACCATTATACGTTCAAAAACAGTAGGCATTATAAGCGCTTTCATGCAAATTATTAGGTTGATACTATCTTTATTGCGATATTTATTGAAAATATAAAGAGCGCCATGGACGGCGCCCTGCTGCTACTCCTTATGAAAATCCAGGTCAGGATCTTCCCAGTCAGACATCCATTACGCCGTTCCCATGGTAACACCTAATTCGGCAAGCCATTTCCTGTAAGCTATCGACAGCTGATCGGATTTCAAGCTTAATTCAGCCTGCAGATCCAGCGGGAGCTCCTCCGGCTTTTGGTTTTCCAAGATGATAATATCCTGATTCATAATTTCATCATTCGTTCGAATGTAGACTTCAATATCTCCGGGATTGAAATTAATTGCATGAACTGTATAGGTTACAGAGGTCTGAGCATCGACAGGATAAGTAATCATCAAAATGCACATAACGTTACCTGCACCGAAGCTTTTCTTTAAAAAGGCAGTAAGAGGGCGGTAAGCTTCTTTTACATAGATAATCGGGATCAGGCTGCGATCGGTTGAATCGAAAGCATATTCAAGCATCGTCACTTCATCAGTAACCAGCCGATCTTCAATCCGATTCACTTTATAGCTTGGAATTTCCGAGTATTCCGGACTGCTAAGAATTCCCTGATGAACCCACATTAAATGCGAATAATCGAGGAAGTTTTCAATCACCCGCGGCCCGCTGCAATTGACACGATAGGGGCCGAAGGTATACGTAGAGAAGCCGGGATCTGAATAAGGTTGAATACCAGGGATAGGCTTGACAGGTGAGCCTATGCACACCCATATCAAGCCGTACTTTTCTTCACATGCATATACTTGAGCTTTCGCTTTTAAGGGGATAGTCGCCTCTTTGGATTGAGCAGGTATACATACACAATTTCCATGAGCATCATACTGCCAGCCATGATATGGACATACGATCGTATCATTCTGAATGGTACCAATCGACAAAGCGGAGCCGCGATGAATGCATAGATCTTTAAATGCGTGTACGCCTTTACTTGTTCGAAAGACAACAACGCGCGCTCCCATAATGATGACTTGAACAGGTTTGTCTTTCACTTCTTCACTCTTTAATACAGCAAACCACTCATTCACGAGAAACTCATCCATCATTATCGACTGCTTCATCTTACCTGCCTCCTTCAAAATAATTGTGTTAGTTTAAAGAAAGTTACATGTATGTCAAAGTAACTAACACGTCAATAAACAAAAAAAACTATAGAATCGGCATCCATAAGATCACCGGTTCCATAGTTAGGAAATACAATTTCCCCGCATAAAACCTTTGTACTACAAGAGTTTCATACGAACGGTCGAATATTGAATTATTCAAAGCATAATGGAATAAACCGCTTTTTGTCAATAACTCCTTGCTGCTGTTTCTTGCTACAAAACAAAATTTCAGACTTTTTAACAAAATCTATGTTATATTTTATGACGCGTGCACAAATCAGCTTCTTGTTTGAATAGTCGAATCTCTTTATTGGCCCAACTTGCTGTTTCCATTATCGATGAGCTCCAGCAGCCCCTTAGGCAGCGCAAACTGCTGATTATTAATGATGATTCGATTCAATGCTTCATCGGACATCTCCGCTTGCTCCTCTTTGATTTCCTCTATTTCTTTATGAAGACGCTCCATTTGCTTGTCCAGAGCAGATGCAGCATTTGCAGCCTCTTTTAATTCTTCTAGAAGCCGCGCCGGTACCGTCTGTTTGCTCAGGTTGTACTTGTAATAGATTTTATGTTCCAAGCTTGCCCAAAAATCCATCGCAATCGTTCGAATCTGAACCTCCATGCATACCCGTTCTTGTCGATCAGACATAAAAACAGGTACCTCGATCAGCAAATGAAGGCTTTGATAACCGTTCGGCTTTGGATTCTTGATGTAGTCCTTTTCTTCCAGGACATTAAGGTCGCTCTGATTTTTTAGCAGCTCACTGATCACGTAAATATCCGATATAAACGAACAAGTGATCCGCAGTCCGGCAATATCCTTAATATGGTTTCTAATGCTGGGGAACGAAATGTCGCCCCCTTTTCTATAAAGCTTGTTGAGGATACTTTCCGGAGACTTTAAACGAGATTTGGTATGCTCAATAGGATTGTATTCGTGTAGAAATTGGAATTCCTCCACCAGAATCTCAATTCTCGTTTCCATTTCATCCAGAGCAAATTTATACATCATCATGAATCGGGTTATTTCATTTTTAAACTGTTTTATTTGATTTATTGGAAGTTGGATCATCACGTCGGTTCCTTCCTTACTTCATTTCATATTTTCTTCAACTAACTGCATTTTAACACTCGTCTTTAGTTTAAAGTACTTGAACGGTTTGATGCAAATTCTGCGGTTCAACATTTGGGTCAACGGTCCCGAAATGCTGCTTTCACTAGTAGTCATTAAAAAGACCATCCACACGCCTTATGGCTGAGAATGGTCGTTTACTGTGCACTGTGCCGTCAATCCCTTACGAATAGTTAACAGTCTGCTAGTGGGAATCTGATGTGGATATCTTGATCTGTGGATATGTTGGCAAATGTCTTGAAACTTATGCACAACAAGGTTTTTATTGCTGTGTATACTGTGCATAAATCTGTGGATATATTTTGTAGCAAAGCTTCGTTATTCCTTCACCTTGTAAGCTGTTCCACCATATGAACCTCATCTACTGCAACCGCGGCAGCATGGATCGAGTTAGATTGAATGATAGGACTGTACATAGGATTGTTTGGGGATTAACAAGCTTGCGATGAAATATACAATCACGGTTGTTCCAAAGCTGCATAAACCAGCAATAATCATCAACAACCTCACTAGAGTAGGGCTAATTCCGAGAAATTCCGCTATTCCTCCGCATAATCCGGTTAATCTCCTATTTGAAGTAGAACGCTGCAACTTATTCATTTGAACCTGCTCCTTTTCATATATGTGCTTTCAACTATCGTTTAAGTCTATTTTCTAAAATGTATTTCATGTTTTAATTGTAGTATTTATGAGATGCCAGGAAAACAGACCGGCGGCGGTTTTGAAGCCCAGACTCCAGACGGGGGAGTACACAATCTCAGGTCGGGTTAAGGTCATTTCCAGCTTCCCCCTCTTATTCCAGATCATATGATTAGGAGTCTTCTGGTTTGTAAAAACCAGCTAATCCAGTAGTTGGGAAAAAGCAGTATAAAGAGTGATTATCCTAATAATAAGGACAATATCCCTATACAAAACAGTAAATTTTCACTAGTGAATTTTGTCGAATATGATATATTAGTATTATATTTATTCCTAGAGGCGGGTGAATTCATGTGAATATCACTATAAATATCTTTTTTTCATTTATAGAATTTCTTGCAGGTATTACTTTTGTGAACGCTTTATTCCGTATTCCAAGATACCTCGATCCGAGACGAATAAAAGCATTAAGTATCTCACTTATTAGCGCTTGCATTTCGGGTTATATAAATACCTTCTGGCAAAATCCGCTGGCAAGTATTTTTGTAATTATTCTCCTTTGGATCATATCCTTTGTTGTTATTTATCACATTACGATATGGTTAAGCACACTTATTGGGATACTATCAGCAATGGTTGGTGTAGGACTTGAGTTTGCCGCCTATTTGATTGGAGATTTGCTTCAAGGCCTGACCAATCACGCACTTTCAGATACCGAAAGAAATATTTATTTATTGGGCGTATCGGCCATAATATTTCTAGTTGCTTATTTCTTAGAAAGCCGGAAATTAGGTTTAGTCATACCCAAGATGTTTTCGAAGCCTACATATAACAAGCAATTTCTGCTTCTTTCCTTCTTATTACTGACCGGATTGCTTATATTAATCATTACGAGCACCATGTATTCTACCAAAGTTGGAATTCTCCATATTATTATTGCATTATCACTTGTATTTACTTCCTATATTGTTGTATATTTGGCCTATAGGTATAATAGAAAAGTCCTAAATGATAAATACAAACGTTTAGGAGATAACCGTGAACATTATTGATAAATTATCGCTCCGTATTGCTGAGTACTCCGTCAAGCACAATCCGAATTCATATTCTTTGGAAGTTACCTCTTTTTCTTTTAAAATTTTTTTCAATATGGTACTTACTATACTATTCACGCTGCTAGTCTGTTTTTTTACGGGAGAACTAAAAACAGCCGTTATAGTAATTATCTCTGTTATGCTCCTAAGAGTAGTAAGCGGTGGAGTCCATTTGGCGTCAGGTCTTGGCTGTAGTATTTTGACCGCGGTCATTTTCCTGATCCTGTCGCATGTACATATAGCAGCTCTACCTGGTATCTTTATTCTTCTTCAAGGACTTTCCGTTATATTCCTATATCTCTATGCACCCAAAAATATTAAGCGCTTTTTTCGTTTACAACCACACAACTTTAGACATCTAAAGTGGGTTGCTATAGCAATGGTAGTACTAAGTTCATTTTTATACTCCTACACCATTGCGTTAACATTCTTTTTTCAGGCTCTTTCCATTACCCCTTTATTTGAGAAACTATTCTTAATTTTTGAAAGGAGGGAAAACTCATGAAAAAGCTTATGTTGTCTTCAATCCACTTTGTTACTTTGGCAGTTGTATCTCTTGTTGGCGTAGGAATTAACAGCTGGAGCTATTATTCTCCTGAATTGCCTAAAGAACTCGAAGAGAAATTCAGCAATTAAAAACCTTTCATATGGCGTAAAAATAACGCATCCATCCTGCAAAGGATGGATGCGTTATTTTTTTATATTCTCTGGTTAATCAGTTCTTCGCTTTGCGATTTACAATCAGCAGCAATACCATAGAGATGAGGATAATGGCTCCTGCCCAGTACCAAGCGAGCGTCTGGTTTCCGGATTCAACTGCAATATAGATGGCTGTAGGCAAGGTTTGAGTTTTATGAGGGATATTTCCTGCTATCATAAGCGTCGCGCCAAATTCCCCTAACCCTCTTGCAAAACCAAGAATGTACGCCGCGGTAACCGAACGCCACGCCAAGGGCAAGGTTATATATCGTACAACCTGCCACTCGTTGGCTCCCATCGACCTTCCTGCATCCTCCAGATAACTATCGACAGAAGCGAGTCCCGTCTTCATCGTTTGATACACCAAAGGAAAAGCTACTACAATCGAAGCGATCACAGCAGCCCCCCATGTGAAAATGATAGACTGAGCAAAGAAAGTTTCCATTAGCTGCCCGATCCAGCTCTTTTTCCCGAAAATAACTAGAAGGATAAATCCGACAACCGTCGGGGGCAGCACCAAGGGCAATAGAAAAATAGTTTCTACTAACGTTTTTCCTCTAAAGCTTCTGCGAGACATCGCCCACGCCAATACTCCACCAAACAAAAGAACAAATACGCTGGAAACGACAGCAACCTTTAAGGAAAGGAGAATCGGGGAAAAAAACTCATTCCAGTTGATCGGCTCCATACTTATTTAGGGACAGTGAAGCCATATTTTACAAATACATCCTGCGATTCTTTACTTTGTAAAAAGGTGTAGAAATCGGCGGCTTCCTTACTATGCTTGGTTGATTTTACAATACCTGCAGGGTATTCAATGGGTGTGTACAGCTTGGAATCCACACTAAAAGCTACTTTAACCTTTTTGGAGGTCAGCGCATCCGTTTTGTACACAAAACCGGCCTCTGCATTCCCAGACTCTACATAGGTCAGCACTTGACGCACATCTTTGCCTTGTACGATTCTAGGTTGAAGCGAATCCCACAGCTTGCTGCTGGTCAACGCCTCTTTAGCATAGCTGCCGGCAGGAACGGTCTGAGGTTCACCTACCGCTAAATGTTTGATAGCTTCATTGGTTAAATCTTCTATCTTCTGAATGGCTAATTTTCCATCATCCGGTGTAACGACAACCAATTCATTGATTAACAGATTTTTTTGCTGTGAAGCGTCAATCAGCTGCTTGTCAACGAGGGTTTTCATATTTTTCGTAGCTGCAGATAAGAATAAGTCCGCCGGAGCTCCTTGCTCGATTTGCTGTTGCAGGGCACCTGAAGCTCCAAAGTTAAAATTCAGCTTAATTTGTTTGTTTTTGCCCTCGTAATTGGTTTGAATCTCTTTTAACGCATCGGTTAAGCTGGCTGCCGCCGATATGGTGAGCTCCACCTTTTCAACCGGTGCTGATGGCGTTGGTTGAGATACAGGTGCCGGTGCTGGTGGCGGGCTTGCTGGGGTTGGTTCCTTTGGGCTGGCACAGCCTGAAAATAAAATAGATGCAACAGAGAACACCAACAAAACATGGTTAAACTTACTCAAATTCAACATTCATTCTCCTCCGAATCTAAAATAGATATATTTATATATAATTAGAACTAATTAGTATTTCCATTATTATATAAAACCATCTTCTTTTAGTAAACAATAGGGATTGAAATACATAATCCATCGGCTTATGATAGATTATAATGGATCAAGCCCCTCTGGAGGACGACAAATGACAGCTGACATTTCCTATACAACCGAAGAAATTTCCAAGCTTTTAAAAATTTCCAAGCTTACCGTATATGATCTCATAAAAAAAGGCGATCTTCCCGCCTATCGTGTCGGCAAACAAATGCGTGTAGACGCCTCGGATCTGGATGCATATAAAACACGCGCCAAAAGCGGCCAAATCTACGTGCCCAAAGCCGATACGACCGTACAGCAGCAAATGCAGACAAAGCCGAATGCAAAAAATTCACTTGTCATTACCGGCCAAGACGTTAGCCTTGATATTCTAGCTAAACACCTGGAGAGAAAAGTACCCTACTATAGACCGCTCCGTTCTTATGTAGGGAGCCTTGACAGCTTAATTTCAATGTATAAGGGTGAATCCGATATTGTCAGCACTCACCTTCTTGACGGGGACACTGGTGAATATAACCTTCCCTATATCCGAAAGCTGCTAATAGGCTCCTCTTATCTGGTTGTAAATCTTGTGGCAAGAAGGGCTGGACTGTATGTGGAGCAAGGGAATCCCAAACAGCTATACGGCTGGGCCGATCTTAGAAAACCCGGACTTCGGCTGTCAAATCGAGAGAAAGGCTCCGGCGCACGTGTTCTTCTCGATGAGCAGCTTCGTCTCCACGGAATTTCACATCAATTGCTAGATGGTTATGAGCAGGAAGAATCGAATCACATGGGCGTGGCAGGCAAAGTCGCCTCCGGTGAAGCCGATTTCGGAGTAGGTATTGAAAAAGCTGCCTATATGGTGGGCGCTGTTGATTTTATTCCGCTTATCCAAGAACGGTACGACCTTGTGATGTTAAAAAAACCGGAAAACCTTGAATGGATTGAGAAGGTGAAGGAAGTATTGCAATCGGCGGCCTTCCATAATGAGCTGCGCCCTATTCAAGGCTACGACTTATCACAGACAGGACAGGTTTTGTTCGAAACCTGATTTTCAAACGAACATTAAAGAAGCTAACCCGCTGCTAAAGCCGGTTAGCTTCTTCGTCTTTATTGCTCCAAACCAACTCATTGCCTACCCTGCATTTTAGTTGAAGGAGTTTCGAAACTGCTCAGGTGTGGATCCGACCGCTTTCACAAAAGCTCTGTAAAATTGACTGACACTTGAAAATCCAAGGCTAAGGCTGATGTCCGTAATAGACATGCCTGATCTTTGCAGCTTCAGCTTGGCCTCGTCCATCCGCAGCCGGAGCACGTATTGATACGGAGTCACGCCGAATGCCGCTTTAAAGGACCGGATAAAATGATAACGGCTTTGCAGCGCTATAGAAGCAAGCGTATCAATCTCGACCTCATTCGTGTATTGTGCATGGATATATTCCAGTACATTTCCCATAAACGGATCGGTGCCGACCAAAGAGGCTCGTTCGATAAGATCCGTATTGCTTTTATGATTTCCAGAGAGTGCACCGTATAAATAATAAAGCACCTGTGACTCCATCTCTTCTTGCGCCAAACGATCTGTCGGATCGTAAGCCAGCAGCGCACTCATCCATTTGCGGAACTTTTCACTCAGGAAGGAAGGGTCGAACTGCTGCCGCAGGGCAAATTCAATCTCCTCGCTTCTGGCAAGCTCCTTCAGGCTGTTTTGGTTGATTTTAAAAACAAGTACGCTCGACTGCGTCCCTATCTCGAAATAATGATGATCCTGAGGATGCTGTACAAGCCCGCTCCCGTCAACCAGCCTGTAATTTTTATTTTCCTGCGTCAACAAGCATGAACCATAAATCGGGATGGTAATCTGGTACTCGTTATCATGGAAATGCGGGAGGTTGACGAACTCCCCTTCAATACGCCATAACTCCAACTGTGGCGTGGTTATTTGAACGATCATTTGCTCTCACCCTTTTTCATTATATCAAAAATTGCGTTTTTTCAGAGCAATAATTGCGAAGACAACCCACCCTTGGCTTCTATAAGATGGGAAGAAAAAGAAAAAGGTGATCATGATGTCTCAACCCGCAACAGCTGGAACAGCCAAACAAGCCGCCAATGTGATGTTGATCGGGGTCAGTTTAGCGCATTTGCTGAATGATGCAATGCAGTCCGTTGTTCCCGCCGTATTCCCGATTTTTCAGAAATCGATGCAGCTCAGCTTCGCCCAGATCGGTTGGATTGCGTTTACCCTCAACTTGACCGCATCGGTACTTCAACCGCTAATCGGGTATTATACGGATCGTAAGCCAATGCCGATCTTGCTGCCATTGGGCATGGTATTTACTCTGCTTGGCATGATAGGTCTTGCTTTCTCCCCTGGTTTAGCAATGCTGATTATTTCTGCCGCCTTCATCGGTATTGGCTCCTCGGTGCTGCATCCCGAATCCTCACGCGTAGCTCACCTTGCAGCAGGCAAAGGCAGGGGGCTCGCGCAATCCATCTTTCAGGTCGGAGGCAATACCGGTCAGGCACTCGCACCTCTGATGGTTGCCTTTATCCTGACTTCGCAGGGGCAGCTTGGATTTCTGTGGTTCACCCTGCTAGCCGTTGCCGGCATTATCATTCAATGGAATGTGAGCCGATGGTACGGTGAGCAGACCCGTTTGTTGCATAGAGCGGAACGGCATGCCTCTACTAATAACGACCAAACGCTATCCAAAGGTTTTGTATTTTTCGTGCTGAGCACCTTGATCGTCCTGCTGTTTTCCAAGTTCGTTTATTTGGCAAGTATGACCGGGTACTACTCATTTTATTTCATGGAGCAATATCAGCTGCCGCTGGAGAAGGCCCAGATCTCCCTGTTTGCTCTGCAATTCGCTGGAATGGTCGGAACTTTACTGGGAGGTCCGCTAGCTGACCGTTTCGGCAGAAAAAAAATCATCTGGTTTTCGATTCTCGGAACGGCGCCATTCTCCATATGGCTGCCTTACGCTAGCCCAACTGGATCGTTCTTATTATGCTTAGCAATCGGCGCCATCCTGATGTCAGGCTTCTCCGTCATTATCGTGTACGCACAAGAAATGCTCCCAGGCAAGGTGGGAACTATAGCCGGTCTGTTTTTCGGATTGTCCTTCGGCATGGCCGGACTTGGCTCAGTCGTACTCGGCTGGCTGATAGATCAGACCGGAGTTGCCTTTATGATTCAAATATGTGCCTTCCTTCCGCTGCTTGGCTTATTCGCGCTTCTGCTGCCTAAAGATTCGAAGCTGATGCGTCAATAAATCAACACATGTTTATTTCTTCGATACGGTTCAGCATAACGGGTCTATCGGCGAAAAAAGGTATAAGGGCGCAGCGTTCAGTGGAACCATTCGTTAATTATGACGATATTGGCTCACGATGGATTGTCTGCGCTAAGATATTTCCATGATATAATTATAAAAACTTGTATGTACATGTATAGAAGGAGATTCAGCCGGGAGCGTGATGAAATTAATGCGATATGATCTTAAAAGTGCAAGAGAGTTGGCTATACGTGTGTGTGTTGCCGCTGGTGCGAGCAAAGCGATGGCAATCTCTCTGGCTGAAGCAACTGTCGCTGCGGAATGTTCTGGTCGGAGTTCGGTTGGATTTGCTCATCTTCCCGACTATCTGGACGGTTTTTTGTATGGTCGCATTAATCGCATAGAAGAGCCTGTGATCTTCTTTCCAGCCCCTGCTCTTATTCAAGTCGATGCTAAGGGGGGTATCGCCCAACTTGGTTTTGATCGTGCATTCGAAGAATTGCTAATACGGGCAAGCACTTATGGTGTAACCGTATTTTCGTTACAAAACAGCTATACGGCTGGAGAGTTGGGCTTTTACGTAAGGCGGCTTGCCCGTAAAGGATTGGTAGCGCTGGCTGCGACCAATGGATCTGCTTTAATGGCTGCGGGACAGAGCAGCGAGGCTGTTTATGGCACTAACCCGCTCGCATTCGCTGCGCCTGTCGACAACAGGGCACCCTTGGTTATCGACCAAGCATCTAGCGCCACAGCGTTTGTCAATATTCGGCAGGCGGCAGAGCGGGGGGAGATGATCCCCGAAGGCTGGGCCATCGATGGGAAGGGACAACACACAATGGATTCACGTGAAGCGATCAAGGGGGCTTTACTTGCTTTCGGGGGTGCTCGTGGTGCTAATATCGCACTTATGGTTGAAATACTCGCCGCAGGTACGACAGGTGCGAACTGGTCACTTGATGCTCCATCCTTTGAGGATGGGAGTCGCTCGCCTGGTGTAGGCCTGTTCATTGTGGCCCTGAATCCCGACCTACTCTCTCCCGGTTTCTCCGCTCGAATGGCGTCACAGATCGAACGCTTGTCCTCCAAAGGTATTCATGTCCCCGGAGGCAGCTGTACTGAGGATGAAATTGAAATCGACCTTCCGTCTTCACTTGTTGCTACCCTTGAGAAATATTGTTTGCATTAACGAAGCATTTTGCTGAACAACCCGCTTCCGTCAAAACGGCTGATGGGGACGTTGCTTTTTCACCATCGTTGTGTAGAAAACCAGTTTACTCTGAACGAAAAAACTTGCCGTCATTTATGGTACAGTTCACATATCATCTTGGAGGCAAAACTTTTAGGGCACCCTTTAATGGGTGCCCTAAATTATGGAAATGGTTCATTGCTCTGAACCGTGTTTCTAAGTTATTGAGTCGCTTTTACCGAAAATCTTTTTACTCCTCAGTCCCGGAGGTTGAAGCATCTTCGAAATAAGTGAACTCCCAATCCTTCTCAACAGCATCATATGTTGTTGCGTCTACGAAGTATGGAATATCGGAGAATGTGATTGCAACCTCTTTACTTTCGCCTGGGGCCAAGTGAACGGAAACCCCAGTGGCAGTCAGTTCGTATGCTGCTGTATCCCCTGCATCGTTGCCTAATGTCAGATCGATGACTACTTTGTCGACAGTTTCAATACTTTTATCGCCAGTATTTGTAGCTGCAACTTTAAGAGTAAACACATTGTTTTCATCATAGGATACGCCTGTTGCTTTAAAGTCCATGGATGCATCGGCGAAAGCAACTGCGGATGTGCCAAAAATGGACAAGCTCAAGAGTCCGGCTAATGCTATTTTTTTAAAAGTGTTTTTCATGTAAATTCTCTCTCCCTGTGATATATTAGTAACTCCTTTGAACTTACTAGCTTGATCAGTTGTTATAAACTTGCTGCTTTAAAGACGACATTCTTCTATACACTTCACTCCTTATCCAAACCGTAGCGGGTGCAAGATTTCTGTGCACAATTGGAGAATATCATAGCAAGTTTAAAAACAGTTTAAAAAAATGCACCCCGGACCTGTTGCCGCCGAGCAGTGGATACAATGGCCCTTCCCGAACGTTAGTATAAATGAGCAAGAATGCATGGAGAGGCATAATGAAGCGGACTTACGGCCGGCTTGTGGTTTGGACTCGCTTAATAAATAGAGCAGCAATCAAACCGGCAATGGAGACCGACATCACGAAAATAAAAACATTTTGGACTCCGGAAGTCAGCGCTTCTGAAATCGAAGAAGGATCGTTTGGATTCATCATATTATTCATAAAGCTTTGCTGACCAGCCGTCATGACACTTACAGCAACCGCAGTCCCAATGGCTCCAGCAATTTGCTGCATCGTATTCATAACTGCTGTTCCATCCGGGTATAGCTCACGTGGAAGCTGATTCAAACCATTTGTTTGCGCAGGCATCATAACCATCGATATACCGAGCATCAGAATGCAATGAAGCAGAACAACCAAAGTAATGGTAGAAGCCGTAGTTAAAGTTGAGAAAAACCAGAGCGCCACCGTTATAACAATAAGTCCGGGAATAACCAGCCACTTGGGTCCATATTGATCAAATAACTTTCCGGTAATGGGCGACATAATTCCATTGATAACACCACCCGGAAGCAAGATCAAACCCGTTGCTAACGTAGATACGGCAATTCCAGCCTGCAAATACATCGGTAAAACCAGCATGGAAGCTAGTATGATCATCATAGATACAAAAACAACTATTAAACCAATCGTATACATAGGGTACTTAAAAACTCGCAGGTTTAACATCGGTTCCTTCATAAGCAATTGTCGAATTGAAAACACAATAAGAGCTAGGACTCCCACAATTATGGATAGGATAACCTCTGAATGTCCCCATCCCCCCGAACCTTCACCTGCTCTGCTGAATCCAAAAACAACGCAACCGAAGCCGATAGTAGAGAGCATAATGGATAACCAATCAACCCTAGGCTTGGTGGTTGCAGACATGTTCTGCATATAAACGATTCCAGTAAATAGAGCAATAGCCAAGAATAATGCCGAAATCCAGAAAATCCAGTGCCAACTTAATGCCTGAATTAGAAAACCCGCGGCAGTTGGTCCGACTGCAGGCGCAAACATGATAACAAGACCAATCATTCCCATAGCGGCCCCCCGCTTTTCAGGAGGAAAAATAACTAATATGGTATTGAACATTAACGGTAGCATGATCCCTGTCCCGATTGCTTGAATCACTCGCGCTGTCAATAACACTTCAAAATTCGGAGCCATCGCAGCAACCAAACTGCCGATTATGGAGAAGCCGAGCGAAGTTAGAAACAGCTGTCTTGTCGTAAATCTCTGGATAAGAAACGCTGAGATGGGAACCAGAATTCCCAAGGTCAGTAAGTAACCTGTCGTAAGCCATTGTATGGATGCAGAAGTAACATTAAACATTTTCATCAGATCCGATAACGCAATATTTAAAGCTGTTTCACTAAATAATCCAATAAATCCACTAATCAGGAAAGCAATTAATATAGGGATAACACGAATCTTCTTTTGCGTCTCTTGCTTTTGGGAATTCATAAACACTGCTCCACTCCTATATACCTTTTATTTATCTATATACTTAAAAATAAGTAGACCGTTCTATATAATTCAAACAAAGAAGCCTTACACAAGTTAACTCCTTAAAAGTGTAAGCACATGCTCAGCGACTTGCAGCAGCGGTTGATTGTCCTGTCGGGTAATTGTTAATATGGTAGCTCCCTCCATCATACTGATAATAACCATACCTAAGCTATGAGCCTTCTCCTCTGAAAAGCCCTCCTCCATCAATTTCTCAGCAATCATGGCATTCCAGTCTGCAAAAACGAGCTGGCATTCATTTCTTAATGCACTGCTCACCGTAGAGGTTTCAGCGGCAACCCAAAAACCTAATGGGAGGAAATTTCCATACCCGTCTCTATGAACATCCATTGCCAAATTTCTAATAAAATTTTGAATTCCTATAATAGAACTCTCATGGTTTGAAAAGTTTTCCTTAAATTTATTCATCAGAAGATTACGGATATGTTTGATACACTCAAGAGCCAACTCTTCTTTTCCCTCAGGAAAATAGTAATAAAGAGAACCCTTGGGAGCTCCACTTTCTTTGATGATCTGATTCAGGCCAGTACCATGATAGCCCTGAGTTACAAAAAGTCGAGACGCGGTAGCTAAAATATTATCTCTCGAGCTTTGCTTTTGACTTACCATTGTTCCACATCCTTTTCGATTATACCAATCGGTCTATATAATAATAACTCGATTTTTTATTTAATGTCAACAAGAAGCAGCAAAATGAGATGAAACAATACCGTTCGGTTCACAACAGTATAACTGGAAAAAACCCGCTCACCGAACGGGTTTAATAGCAAGGAGGCGAGCCTTTGCGTAACCAATCGACAATTATTGTCACTCGTTGGGAAAACGGCGCGGCAATTCTCGTTTTATTGAGCCGTGTAGCCGCCATCTACGAGAAGGCTGGTGCCTGTAATGAAAGACGCGTCATCACTCGCAAGAAAAAGCACAGCCCTTGCAACCTCCACCGGCTTTCCAAGCCGACCGATTGGATGCAGACTGATGAGGTGCTGGTTAACAGCCTCATTTCTTCCTGCAATCAGAGGGGTATCTATATAGCCAGGGCAAATGGCATTAACGCGGATACCTTCTTTAGCATACGTGATTCCTAAGCTTTGCGTTAGCAGCTTGACTCCACCTTTGGCGGAAGCATATGCGGTTACTCCGCTTTTGCCCACATGGCTATGTATCGAACCGCAATTCACGATCGCCCCGCCCGTGCCTTGCGCCAGCATTTGTTCAATTGCATATTTGTCACAAAGAAAAACTCCCGATAGATTGATATCGATTGTTTTTTGCCACTGTTCATAGGACAGCTGATGAGCTGGGGCGTCATTTGCGATGCCTGCGTTGGCAAACAGAATGTTTAGCTTGCCATACTTTTGGACGGTTTCGTGAACCATGGCTTGAACATCCACTTCTTTGGTAACATCTGTTTTTACAAATAAGGTATCATGGCCCTGATCGTTAAGCTCTCGCGAAACTTGTACGCCACGATCAGAGAAATCGGCAATGACTACTTTAGCTCCCTCTGCCGCGAATAAGCGCACCGTCTCTTCCCCGATTCCGCTCGCTCCACCAGTAACAATAACTACTTTATTTTGAAATCGCATCCGAATACCTGCCTTTTCTCATTTGCCTTCTAGCGCATTATTTAGCACCTTCCTCTATAATTAGTAATTATTTGAATAATCATTCATGAAAAATCGGCGCCCCTCCCCATAGCCTCACAGGCATTTCTTGTCGCAGATTAGAAGAAAGAGGCGCACTGCATTAGCAGCATGCCTCTTTCTTTTGAACAGTTGCTCATTGATTATTGTAAAATAGATAAGGCCAGCATTATGACGGATACTAGCAAGACGAGATAATCCCGAAACTCGAATCGGTATATCCGAATGGGCGTCCGCCCTTTATCACCCAGGTAACAACGAGATTCCATTGCTGTTGCTAAATCTTTAGCGCGCAGAATCGCAAGTACAAACAAAGGTACCAGCATCGGAAGAACTCCACGAAAACGAGTCAATACCCCTCTACGGTGAAAGCCTCCTCCACGTGCAGTTTGCGCCTTTTGGATTTTATCGAATTCCTCCAGCAGCAGCGGAAGAAATCTCAAGGCAATAGAAAACATCATAACAGCCTCATGAACGGGAACCTTCCACCTTTTGAAACCGTTCAAAAGCAGCTCCATGCCCTCCGCCAAAATAATAGGCGATGTTGTTCTCACAACAAGAGACAAGAGGATAACGATTCCGAATATTTGTTCGCACATCGTGACACCCTTTATCGCACCTTCATAAGAAAAATCCACATAGCCCCAATGAATCATTACTTCCCCTGGTTTCGTGAGCAGCATAGATTGATAGATCATTGTTGAAGCAAAAAACAACAATAAGGAAAGACACGTGAAAGCCAGCACACGCCAAGACAGCTTAGCAACCGCCCATAAGGCGATAAGCAGGACAAGCTGCAAGGTTTTCATCTCCAGATTGTGAGATAATAAAAGACCTAATCCAAACAACAAGGAGGCGATTATTTTCATTCTCGGGTCCCAGCGCTCCAGTAAGGAATCCTTCTTCTGATAAATGAGATAGCTGGCTATGGATGACATAAGCTTTCCTCTCCCGTTAATTGCTGCTTTTTCTTGAATAGACTGATCAGTAACGGAGCGACTTCACTGATCTTATACGGGCGATTCACTTCAATACCGCACACTTCCAATAATAATTCGCGCAGTTCCAAGGCGGGAAGCTTCTCCCAGCCCAGAGACGCCAGCAGCATCTGGTTGGATAGCAGGTCTTGCGGCGAGCCGTCAGCTACAATGGTACCATCCTTGATAATCAATAACCTCGATGCATGCTCCAGCATTTCCTCGAGCTGGTGGCTAACCCATAAAATCGTCGTCCCTTGCTCCTTATTTAGACGGTGCAGCATGTCGAACAATGAAGTTCTGGAGGGGTAGTCCAGACCAGCCGTAGGCTCATCCAGAATGATCATCTCCGGTTCAAGAACCACGACGCCCGCAATGGCAACCCGTCGCTTCTCTCCGCCGCTTAACTCAAAGGGACTTCGCTCTGCGAATGCATCATAATCCAGACCGACTGCTTCCATCGCATACTTTACTTTCGCTGCCTTCTCCTCGGGGGTATATCCGCTGTGACGCAACCCGAAAGCAACATCCTCCGCCACCGTTACCGAAAAGAGCTGATGTTCCGGGTACTGAAAAATAAATCCGACCCGGTCAAAGAGCTCAGGACGCTTTGCAGTAAAGGGATTCGTTTCGTCCAAAAGCAGGTTTCCGAAGGTGGGTTTCAAAAATCCTTTGATCAATTGCATGAAGGTAGATTTGCCTGATCCCGACTTCCCGGCGACCGCTAACATTTCACCGCTTCGAATAGCAATATTCACCTGCTCTAATATGCAAGGAGTATCCGTAGCTTTCGCTTTCCTGCTGCGTCTCTCGTAACTAAAGGAAACTTCCGCGAGTTCTATGTTCATAGCCATTTCCTCAATTCCTCAATACTCGGAGAAACAGATATGGGGATCCCCGCTTTGCGGAGCGATAGTGCAATACTTCGGTCAAAGGGGAGCTCCAATCCACAAGATGTCAACAGATCTTCATCGGTTAAAATATCATCAGGTTTACCGATTTGATGGATACGCCCTTCCTTGAATAAGACAAGGCGATCCGCATGCAGAACCTCCACAAGATGATGAGTAATATAAATAATAGCAAAAGGATGCTCTTTACGCGCTGCATGCAGCGTATCAACAAACTGACTCCTCGCAATAGGATCGAGCATAGAAGTGGACTCATCCAAAATTAAATACCGCGGGGAAAGTGCAAGGACTGAAGCAAGCGCCAGTTTTTGTTTTTCCCCGCCCGATAATTGGCTGACCAGCCGATCCTCATCTACATTTAATTGAACCAAATCCAACGCCCAGCGGATTCGATTACGAATATCGTGATGCGGCCATCCAATATTGGATAAACCGAAGGAGATATCCTCTCCTACCGTTACTCCCACCTGTTGGTTTTCAGGGTTTTGGAAAACGATTTGAACCAATCTGCGAACGGAGGGAATGTCTGTCGGATCAGTCGTAGACAATTCATCTACTGTGATTGATCCTTCCGTTGGCCATTCGATACCGTTAAGCAGCTTGGATAAAGACGACTTTCCGGAACCATTGGGACCCAGAAAAGCAATAAATTCGTCCTGCTTAATGTCAAGGTCAATATCTCGCAAAGCCCAACGATCCGCTTCGCCCCCGAAGTAGGAGAAGGAAACATCGCGAATACAAATCATGATTTCCCCACCGCCTTTTCTAGTTGTTCAGATCAGTTGCTTGCCGTGAAGAATTCGATGTTTCCCGACGGGATGCTACAGGACCAAAAATGCTTTTGTCATCTGTGGGATCAAAGGTCCCTTCTACCGTATTAGGAATTTGCCAGAAGAAATCAATATGGACATCTGCTTCCATGGCCATATCTAGCAAATCCTGTATAAATACACCTTTCCCGGGATCGCAAGAGGGGCTACCTGCTATGCCCAGCCCCCCTACGATAGTGTACCCGTGATCTTGATAAACCTTTAATTGCTCAATGACAGGTGCCAGTATTTTACGGTTATGCGCATGAAAATCAGGTGTATCATACTGTTCAACGGTCATTGGCGGACGCTCAGGTCCGAGAAATGTAAATTCGGGGCAGGGAAGCTGAATAATTCCATAGCCCTGCTCATGAGACCATTCAACAACAGCGGTCATTACCCCATTGCTCCGCGCCTTCTCAGCAACCACCGCGTTTTGGTTCAGCACGCAGTGAGAGGTTACGATAATTTTCTTATTTCGCTTCATGAGTAGCCCCTTTGGTGGCTTGCTTAAAATTAGGGCGTTTCAACAACGACTGAGGAATACTTTTGATTACGTAATAAATCAAGACCGCAGATAATATTTTATCAATTAAGTTATCGAACAATCTCGGCAAAAATGCAGAGGCGAATACGCTGGATCCTGCTTGCTTAAGCCATAATACGGCAATATCCTGCGCGCCTCCCGTCAATCCACCAAACACTCCTATAGCGATCACTGTCCCTACAGCTGGGCACAAGATGCCAAGAATTATACCGGCGACAATGGAATTACCCAGATTATATCCGCGTTTGATCGAGATAAATCCGACTACAAGCCCAACAATCGCATTGACAAGAGCAAAGGGAATGGATGTATATGACTTTGTAACGCCCAGCACCAGATTGGTAAGAACACCGACAAGTGCTCCCCAATAAGGACCAAAGATGACAGAAATAAAGATAGTACCAATTGTATCCAGAAAAAGGAACGGGATTTTCAAGCTTCCTATAACAGTACCGGCGATCACATTGATTGCGACTGCCAACGCACCCAAAGTTATGATTAATGTTTTCTGATTCATGCCAAAACTACCTCCAAGGATTCAAATAAAAACAGAACTTTCTATAAGTAGAACGTCACGCTTTAATAGTGAATCCAAATTCCCCCTTTGTACATAAACGAGACAACATTTTGGCGCCTTACGAATGTTACCTACCGACGAATAAAACCAAGTTAGCTTATAGTATTACTATACTTATTCATTGTATGTATTATTTTATATAAGTCAATATGCTTTTCAAAAAATAAATACTAAACGGAGCTCGGCATATAAAACGATTCAATTCATCGTCTGTAAATAAAAGTGAGCCGTTTCAATTAGCGTTGATGACTCCGTATAACACAAAGAGGAGCCTGCCGAATGTAGGCAAAGCTCCTTTTCATTTTTGTAGATTTTTGGTTCGTTTCCGGCTTTTCAGAAAATAATTCGCAAACTCTTATACCGTACTCTCCACTTACTTCCAAGACGGGAGACAATCCAGGTATTCTTGTATAAAAAGAGCGATTTAATCCGCTTATATGTCGAACCAATACGTTCTCGCTTGAGGTATTTTCACGATACAAGGACCTGCTTGGAGAAACGCATCGTCGTCAACGAATATTTGTTGGCCTTCTATTTCTACCATATAGCGGTAATACGATCCCATAAATAAGTGATGGCGAATCACGCCTTCCAGAACAAACTGTCCATCCTCTTCCCGAACCTGCTGCTTGCCTTCTCCAGCCTGGTTTATATGCCCAGCCGCATGAGCATGCAGCTCAGCCTCGACGACCGGCTCTATCTTGGAGTCACCAGAGCGAATGACAAGTCTTTGCAGCGTACCATTGCGATAAAGAGAAAGCGTATGACTTTCTCCAAGAAAATGAGCTGTGAAGTAGGTGGAAGGCTGCCGATAAATCTCTTCCGGTGTTCCCGCTTGCTCTACTCGGCCTTCATTCATGACAATAACATAATCCGCCATCGATAATGCTTCTTCCTGATCATGGGTGACATAGACGGCGGTAATTCCAAAAGATTGCTGGATGCTCCGAATACCAACCCGAAGCCTCTGACGCACCTTCGCATCGAGATTCGATAACGGCTCATCGAGCAAAAGCACCTCAGGCTGCACGACCAACGCCCGCGCTAAGGCAATGCGCTGCTGCTGTCCACCGGAGTATTGCTGCGGATAACGGGTGGTCACATCCGACGTATCGATCTCCACCCTGTCCAACACTTCACGAACTCGGGCTTCACGATCCTGCTTGGCAACCTTTTGCAGCTTAAGACCATAAGCCACATTATCGAACACACTCATATGCGGCCAGAGCGCATAATGCTGGAAAACCATAGCCGCTTTCCGCTGCTGGGGCGTAGTATGAGTCACATCGCGGTTCCCGAAAAGGATACTGCCCTCGTCGGCCGTCAAAAATCCGGCGAGTGTCCTTAACAGCGTCGTTTTCCCGCATCCGCTCGGCCCAACGATAGCCGTTAACCCGCCTACGGGCAGTTGCAGGTTAATGTCCGTAATCCCTCTCTTTTTACCGTAACGCTTATTCAAGCCTTGAATGGTGATGCCCATCTTATACCCTCCCGAATGCAGCCAAATATTCTGAACGCATAAACCGCTGCAGGAAAAACAGCAATACGATTCCCGGTATCATCAACAACACAGACGTTACCGATGCGACCTGCATCTCATAGCCATTTGCAGCATTGTACATAAAGACCGGCATCGTAATATGAAAAGGAGCTCCAATTAATAAGCTTCCAGTAAATTCATCCAACGAATATAGAAAAACCAATAACGAACCGGCGATAATCCCCGGAGTAGCCATCGGCAGCACCACATGAAAAAAGGTGTACACTTTGCCGCCACCCAACATATAAGAGGCCTCTTCCATCGATTCTGCAACAGATTGGAATACGGATACCAGTGTCCATACGGAAAATACGATGGCACCTACCAAATGGATCAGGGTCAGACCCGTCAGCGTACCTACGAGATCAAAACGATAGAGAAAGACCATAGCATTCGTAAAAACCGGAAGCTGTGGAAATGCCTGAGGCAATAAAAACAGCAGCAAAATAATATGCTTTAAAGGAAGCCGGTTACGGGCTATTAAATAGGATAAAGGAACGGTTAGAACCAAACAGAGCAGGGTGACCACAATCGCAATAACGAAGCTAAGTCCGAGAGAGGCGAGCATTTTACCTTCGAATACTTGATTCCAATATTTGAATCCCCAAGCGTTCGGGAATGGGTTAGGCCAGAACCATTTCTCCGCTAGAGACCATAAAACGAGGCTCGAGAGAGGACCAAAAATGAAAAATATTGCTGCCGCATAAATCAGCAGGCGACGCGTCATGCGGACGACGGGCGCTTTTCTATCCAGCCTACCCAGCGAACCATTAGAAGCAGTTGCCGAAATAACTTTGTTCATTTCTTCGCCAACCCCTTTAAGTAATAAATGGCAGCTCCCATAGAAGCAATGTAGGTAATAACGCCAATGGCATTCGCTAATCCGTAATTATGCTGATAAACGCTTTGATGGTATAAATCCATCATTAGCATTTGCTTACCGCCTGCGTTGCCGAGCATTGCCGGTATGGAGAAGCAGCCGAGCATGGATGTGAAGGTTAGCACCGCCATAACACCAATACTGCTTTTGTTCATAGGTACGAGAAAATGCCAGATCAACCTTAGCTTGCCCGCTCCCATTCCACGCGCTGCTTCCAGCATGCCTTCATTCACCGATCGGAAGCCGCCCAGCACCAAAAGCAATGCCAAACCGAGATTTTTCCATACCAAAGCGGCTATGAGGCCAAACGTAGTGAATGCAAAGGATGGCAGCATATCCGGATTAAACCAGCCTGTTATGGCAATCGCCGAATTGAGCGTACCATGTGGAGCCAGAAATACCCGCATGGCATGCCCTACTACGACAAACGGAACAAACAAGGGGATTTTAAATATAAATTCCAGCACAGGGTAGGCGCCTAACCGAAGAAAGCCACCGATCATCGCGGAGAATACGATGAGCAAAGCGAGACTGACTAAACAAACCCAAAGTGTAAACACTAAGTCGCCGCCATATAAAGAAATTGCTTCAGCATAATTGGCAAACGTCCAGACATCTTCTTGTGAGCGAAGGCTTGAAATAAAGGAGAGAACAAATGGATACACAAAAAGCAGCGCGACAACGGCAAGAGCGGGAGTGGCGAGTCCCACTCCTGCTGCTTTGTGCCAAAGAACGGTGGCGGATGAATTAGTTTTTCTCATAGGCCGTTTTCAGATGGTCAAAATAAGTATTAATCGGGAACGACTGCCCCCGTTTGTTCAGGTCGTCTGCTGTAATATCCTTGAACAGCTTTTTCTTACCCGCTTCACTAACATTCGGCAGTACAACTGTTGCGTCTATACCCGGATACCAGCTGTTTTTCTCGACGATGACTTTAGCTTGAATTTCTGGAGAAGTCAGCAAATCGGCATATAGTATGGCAGCTTCCTTATTTTTGGCATTTTTCGGAATAACCACGTACATCGGCTGACCAGGCATACCCGGATCGAGGATTTTCAGACCATAGTTAGGATTCATACGGCCCTCATCCACCCATAAGTTAAACATATCGACCCATACTGGCCCCATGTCGATCTCACCGCGGTTCAGCATATCCAGCGTTCCATTATTACCATTCGTGTAAGTAACCGGCAGTGCTTTGAGCTCTTTAAGAATAGCTGGCCATTTCTGTTCCAGTGCTGCATCGAAAGGGCCTTGGCTCATTGTTTTGTAATCGCCTGATTTCCAATAGGTATAGGCAGTGGCAAAGGCAACTCCACTTGCACCATTTTGAATGCCGTTATATCCAAATCGTTTGGGATTAGCCTTGATCCAAGCGGTTAATTCTTCGAAAGTAGCAGGGAATTGCTTTACTTTATCGGGGTTAAAAGCAAAGGCGACCTGACTGTGGAACAGAGGAATGACATAGCCTTCCACATTGGTGCCCAAGCTGTTTTTACTATCGGGGGAAACTACGTACTGCTTGTTGGCTGATTGCGGCACCCATTTGTCCAGAAGATTGTTATCAATGAGCTGCTGCATGCCGCTTTGATGCACAATCGCGAGATCGATATCCCACTCTGTCTTACCTGCATCTTTTTGCGCCTTTAACTTCTCGAATATTTTTTGTGTTCCGCCATCCCCTGCTCCTGAGTTGACGACGCGAACTTGAGACCCGGCATATTTCTTTTGGAACTCTCCGACCACATTTTTCTCCTGTAGATCGGTCATGTTCGTATCTCCGGCTGTTGCCAGATTAATTTCATACTTCTTGGGTGCCACCGCAGCAGGAGCTGCTGCATTCGTTCCGCCAGTAACGGCAGGAGTGCTAGGTGCAGCATTATTCGTTGCACAGCCAGCTGATACTACGGTAGTAACCGTCAGAGCACACAGCACGTTCATGAGTTTCTTCATATTCCCCACCCTTTTCGAATTATAGAAGCGCTGTCTAGACATCTTCTTTTCTTAGTATAGAAGGGGTTTGTTAACAGGATGTCATTTATATACGAAGAAATTATTAAGTTAGCGTTTGTCCAATCGGATTAACGCCGACGGTTCACCCAGAACTGAAACACATCATTACGATAGTAGTCATACGAAAACAACACGGGCATATGCTGCTGGTCAAAATGGATTTGCTTCATCATCAGCACAGTCGTGTCCCGCTTCACTTGAAGCTTCCGGCATATGGGATCTGTATGATGGGGAACGACCAGTTCCGTATTCGCACCCGTCAGCCGGATGCCGCATTCGACTTCAAGAAATCGGAGCAAGGAGCCGGTAAAGGTCTTTGTTTGAAAAGCCTGCTCAACCAAGGCTAGAGGCATAATATTAATATTATGGGCAACCGGCTCCTCATTAGCGGTTCGGGTCCGCTCATTAACAATCACAGGACTGCCCAGCGGAATTTTCAAAAATTGCGCCCATTCCTCTTGGCAAGGCTCGGTCCGGATATACTGCTCCAGTTGGCCCTCCACCAATCCCGCTGAACGGATAATCTCTTCGGTCGAAGTGAACCGGTCAATGCTGCTTGGAATGGAGCTTAACGGCCTTTTCACAAAGCGCCCAACTCCCTTTCTCACGTCCAGCTTGCCTTCCAGCTCCAACTGCTTCATCGCAGCGCGAACCGTTTCCCGGCTCACTTGAAATTGGTGGGCCAGCTCTATTTCTGCAGGCAAACGATCACCTAACTTAAGCTCCCCACTCTTCATCTTCGCATCGAGACTTTCTTTAATTTTTATATAATGACTAACCTTCGTCTGATTTGCCATGTCTGCTTCATCCTATCTTTGCTATGGAATAGACCTATTCTTGCTTCTATCCTATCAGACTCCTTAATAAGTGTAAAAGAACATATGGGCCAGCTTCAAAAAAATTTCGCAATTTGCAATTATCGGCAGCCTATCCTAGACGAATTGAAATAAGGGGTAAGCTTCGCTCACCCCAAAACATATATATTCTGGTAAGAAAATCCGTCTAAACTGCATTCCAGCAAAAATCTCGTTTATACGTACTCTTCACCTATTTGGTTTATTAAGATCTCATCCCCGGCTCTGTAATGATCCCATCAAAGGCCGACTGGTAAATGGTTCGTATATCTTCCTTATGAAGAGTAAGAGGACTTCGGGACAAAAGCCTCTTCTGCTTGATTCCGTCTTCCGCCAAGCTCTCCAATGCGCTTTCAGGAATATTAAATCCACGCAATGTGTTCGGTATGCCTACATCTCTAACTAATCGCTCCAGCTCATCTACGCATTTGCGCGAGGCTTCTTCTTCTGACAAGTAGCTGGCATAGCCGCCCATGGCTTGTAAAATATCCGCCATCCGTTTCGTGCAGCTGCTGCGGATATAACCCATCACATAGGGCAGCAGCACCGCATTGGATTCCCCATGTGAGACATGAAACTGGCCGCCAAGCGGATAAGCCAGCGCATGAACGCCGGCAACCCCGGCGTTGAAGAAAGCGATTCCGGCCATATTGCTGCCGTAGCTCATATCGATTCGTGCCTGCTGATCTTGGCCGTTTTTCACAGCTTTCCTAAGCGAACCGCTAATTAGTCGGATCGCCTGCAGTGCCAGACCGTCCGTGATAGGGTTGGCATTCACAGAAATATAAGCTTCAATAGCATGCGTCAGAGCATCCACGCCGGTTGCAGCAGTAACACGGGGCGGAACCGATACGGTAAGCTGCGGGTCGACGATAGCCACATCAGCCATCAAATAGTCGTGCGTCACTACATCCTTGGTCGTTTCCAGCGAAAGAACCGCAATGTTGGTCACCTCGGAGCCTGTGCCGGACGTTGTTGGAATCAGAATCTTGGGCAGCCCTTTATTGCAAAGCTTTTTCGTTCCCGTCAAATTTAAATATTCAGCAACCTTGCCTTCGTGCGTGGCCAGCACCGCGGCCAGCTTTGCCAAATCCAAAGCACTGCCCCCACCGACGCCGATGACCAGCTCATAATTGCCTTCCCTCGTATAGGCGACCAGCTTCTCGCCCACCTCAAGCGGGGGCTCCGGGACTACATCCGTAAACACGACTACGTCATAGCCCTGTTGCCTCAGCCTTGAAGTGATGGGCTCTATCATACCTAGTTTCTCAAGGATTGAATCCGTTATCAGTAAAATTCGCGATGGTGAGTATTTCTCCACCTCCGGCCACAGCTGCTCCAATGATCCCCAGCCTATATAATTAAGCGGCGTATAAACCAGCTTGGACAAGCTCATAGATGACGCCCCCTTATTCGTAATAACCTTCAGTTGATTTGCGGAATTGCTTGAATTGTTCCGGATCATGTCCGAACCAGACTTGCGAATTAGTTTTTTTCGCAAGGGTTCGAATTTTTTCGACGGTGTTCGAGTAGCCAAGCGAGTCATATATGATTCCCGGAGGCTTAAT
This sequence comes from Paenibacillus sp. GCM10027630, assembly GCF_042676305.1. Classification (NCBI taxonomy): domain Bacteria; kingdom Bacillati; phylum Bacillota; class Bacilli; order Caryophanales; family Paenibacillaceae; genus Paenibacillus; species Paenibacillus sp. GCM10027630. The sequence goes on from NZ_JBHTGY010000015.1 coordinate 278,125, forward strand.
CGGAGGCCCATAGCTCTCCGCCGTGTAAACGGCATCAGAAGCAAGAATGATTCCGCCTGTTTCCGGCATTTCGATATGCAGCCCGAGCATGCCCCATGCATGGCCGCCACCGAAATTAAGAATTTTCACGCCTTCGGCCAGCTCCAGATTATCCTCTCCCCGCTTAATCGTTTTCCACTGCAAATGGCTCTTGATCCAGGCATCAATATCAGCCCAAATATAAGCGCCCTCTTTTTGATTGCGCGCATAGGATTGAAGGGTTCCGTTCAACTCGTCTTCATGGACAATAATCGTTGCATTAGTGAACATCTCCAAGCATCCGGCATGATCCAGATGCAGATGAGAAGCAATGACAAACTTGATTTCCTCCGGTCTTACCTTCAACTGCTCCAGCCGATTATGCAGGTAACATTCCTCGCTCGCTACCCATGGAAACATTTGCTGAGTAGATTCAGCCCAACGACCCTCCACGCCCATCGAGTTTGGATTGCAGGAGGTGTCGAATAAAATTTTGCCTTCAGGATGATCGATAAGAACCGTATAAATTGGAAATTCTACAAATTGTGTAGGAGCGTTCGGATTAGCGAGAGTAGCCGGGTTGTGCATCGCGATCATCCAGTTTTTATCCATGCTCATCCGACCGTTATCCATGACATAAAGCTTAGGGTGTGCTTTAATAATATTCGACATATGAGATTCCTCCTAGAATTGGGTTTTAATCGAAACAAATTTTAAATCCGTCATCTCTTGTACCGCATATTTAACGCCTTCACGTCCATATCCGCTTTCTTTAACACCGCCGTAAGGCATATGATCTACCCGAAATGTAGGTATATCATTTATGATCACGCCCCCTGCTCGAATTTCACGGGCTGCACGGAAAGCCTTATCAATGTCTTGCGTATAAATGCCTACATTCAGACCATAAACCGAATCATTGACCATCTCGATAGCTTCATTTAGGCTGCTATAAGGAACTATCGACACGACCGGTGCAAAAACCTCCTTGCAAGAAACAGACATATCCCGCTTGACATCCAGCAGCACTGTCGGCATGTAGATTGAATTCTCTCGGCGGCCTCCGCAGCCGATTCTTGCCCCATTCGCAACCGCCTCCTGCACCCAGGAGTCTATCCGCTCCATTTCCCGCTCATGAATCATGGCACTAAGATCCGTCAGCTCATCAGAAGGATCACCGACTCGAAGCTTTCCGGTCTCATTGATAAAGCTCTCAGCAAATTCGTTATAGATCGATTCATGAACATAAATGCGCTGCAAGGATATACACACTTGCCCGGCGAACGCGAATGCGCCTTCTACACATCTGGGAATAATTGTGTGAATTGGAACATCCGGTTCGACTATTAGCCCTGAATTGGAGCCGAGCTCCAGCGTGATTCTGCGAAGTCCGGCCTTCGCTTTAATCTGCTTGCCTACCTCCGAGCTCCCGGTGAACGTAATTTTTTTGACACGCTCATCCTCCACCAACGCATCGCCGAGCTCCCGGCCGCTTCCAGTGATAACTTGCAAAGCTCCATCCGGCAATCCGGCCTTCTGGAACAGCTCGGCAATAAACAGCGCGCTTAGCGGCGTCTGCTCCGCTGGTTTGAGCACAACTGAATTGCCCGCGGCTATAGCAGGGCCGACCTTGTGAGACACAAGATTGAATGGAAAATTAAATGGGCAAATCGCTATAACCGTGCCCAGAGGCTCCCTCCAAGTAAAGCCCAGCCGTCCTTCCCCTCCAGGAGCCGCGTCCATAGGAATGGTTTCACCATAGATGCGTTTCGCTTCCTCAGCGGAGAACTGGTAGGTTGTAATAGTGCGTCCAATCTCGGCTCTTGCGGTACGTATCGGCTTGCCGGCTTCCAATGACAGCAATTGCGCCGCTTCTTCCCTTCTTTCCTTCAGCTGCTCCACTACCTTGGACAAAATTTCAGAACGCTGATGGGCAGGCATCTTACGCATCGTTTCAAAAGCTCGGTGCGCCCCGTCTATCGCCTCTTGAACATCCCCAACATCGGCTTTGCTGATGTGCGCCAGCACCTTACCGTCATAAGGAGCACATAAAAGATAACTGCGTTCTGTCACCTTCCATTTCCCATCAACAAAAATCCCTTTTGTTTCCGCTTCCAATAGAGCACCTCCTTCACTTTGATCACTTCATTTATATACAAGCAAAAATCATGCCAATTCAAAAAAGGCCGCCTTTACGCCAAAAAAATGACTTTCCGAAATCCTGCCGGTGAAAAATATCACCAGTCGTTCCAACCCGTTGTATTCCCAAGCAAGAAAACATAGCTGCCCCTTCTTGCAGACGACGTGATCCGTAGGTGCAATCCGCAGCCCTAATAGTAATGTTTCCCTTCTCCTCCTTTGCAAAAAAAGGTGGTGAATTATATCACCGCTCTGCGGAAATAATTCACCACCTCATCTATCTGATTTATTATCCTTTTCCCACCGCTGCAATTTTTTCACAAGGGTAGAATGATCAATGCCAAGCTGCTCCGCCGCTTTTCTCAAAGAGCTATTTTTCTCAACGACTTCGTTTATTATTCTCCGCTCAAATTGCTGGACCCTGACCTTTAAAGTGAAGAAAGAATCGGATTGACTTTGATCCTGAATGTGCAGCGGCAGATGCACCGGCTCAATCATTTTGGCTGGGACCGAGACGATCATATTCTCGATCAAATTTCGCAGCTCCCGGACATTGCCTGGCCAATGATACTTCTTTAGCATTTCCTTGGCTTCATGGGTCATCTGCTTGTCTATCCGGTATTGCCGGCAAAAATAAGCGAAATAATGATCCATTAAAGGCGCAATATCCTCTTGCCGCTCTGCCAAGGACGGAATGGCAATTTCCACTACGGCCAACCGGTAAAACAAATCCTCTCTGAATTTACCGCTTTTAATCAGATGCCTAAGATCTTGATTGGTCGCCGCAACGATTCGTATATCCAGTTGACGCGACTTCGTCCCTCCTATGCGTCGCATTTGTCTTTCCTGAAGCACTCTTAGGAGCTTGACTTGTAGAGCTAAGGGAAGCTCAGCGATTTCATCGAGCATGACTGTTCCTTGATCGGCCAGCTCCAATAGACCAATCTTCCCATTCCGGCTAGCCCCTGAGAACGCGCCTGCTTCATAACCGAACAACTCGGACTCCAGCAGCTGCTCCGGGATGGCGCCGCAGTTGATTTTGATAAAAGGCTGCTCTCTTCGTTCACTTAGATCGTGTATCAGATTTGCCATTACTTCTTTACCTGTACCGGATGGGCCATATAGAAGTATGCTGGTCGGATAGGGGGCCACCTGTTTAATGTGCTCGTACACTTTAATAATTTGCGGGCTGCGAAAAATAAGGGTCTGCTCGGTCTCCTCACTCTTGATCGTATACCGGTTGTTCTGAATCTGGGAGAACGTATGGGCTTTCTCCAGCTCCTTCTTCAAATCATTAAGATGTGTAATATCGCGAACACTGGTTACGACCATCTCCAGCCCCCCTTGTTCATCAAACACAGGGTTGCCTGTCACGATCACATCCTTCTTGCCTCCAATTCGTTGAATGATGGAGATTCGCTGCTTCCTCTCCAGCACAAGCAAGGAGACCGATTGATCGAAATATCCCTCCGACATTAAATCCACCATCCGACGGCCTATCAATTCTTCTCTGCGGAAACCGGTTATTTCTTCATAAGCCGTATTGACCTGCATCGTAACCCCGTCCTGATCCACTACATAAATACCGTCGGTCGAAAATTCGATAATCGATTCCATCTGCTTCAGCAGGTTCTGGTAATGCTCCATCTCCGATATGTCCTGAATGACTGCAATGGCTCCGACCCGTTCCCCACTTTCGTACAGCGGTGTCCGGTTGACCATACAAGCTCGACCTGAAATCACCATCTTTTCGCCTATGGAGCCCTCTCCCCCCTCCAGCACTTCATGCATCCTAGAATGAGGGATCAGTGATTTAATACTTTTCCCCTTCCATTCATCATCTTGAACAGACAGAAGCCTTTGGGCCGATTCATTCATCAGAGTAATCTGGTTGTCCGAATTTACAACAATAACGCCATTATGCATGGAGGCTATTATATTCCCCCACAAATTAGCGGTAACAGACTCATAGGACATGATGAACAAGCCTCCTTCGTACACCTATATCAAAAGTGAAAAAGCATCACTGACATGCACCTGCGTAACCCCAAGCGAGAGCCTGAGTATAACCTCATGTTACAACACAATGCTTGCTGTGAAAAGGTCGCCTGCCCTTACCTGCACATCTAAAACAAAAAGCAGTTAACACAGAGAATACTCTGTACTAACCGCTTTTCTTACCTTACTTCTTCCTACTCGAGTTTAGCTCAAATTTATTCCGATGAAACTCTTTAATCATATCTTTGAAAAAAATACTTTCTTGTTCACTCAAACCATACTGATTATCTTTATGAATCATATTCCCAATGTGGCGTTTCAAAATCTCACTCCGGCGTCCTAATAATTGCGTATAAGTCAAATCAGTCATCTCCCTAGTTGTTTTCATACGTTAGCTGTCTTATTAAGTATAACAAACAGCCTTTTTTATGAAAAACCAGCTAAGGGGACCCTAGGCTAGATAACCTTTGCTAACCATGCATAAGACACGCTGGAAGCCATATAAACGGAAACATCCTCCACTATCCTCCCAATACGGCTTATTAACAACGATATCGCTTATTTTATTTCGAAATATTTGTACAGATCATCTAACATTGCGTTTGCTGCAAGGGAGCCACCGGCTAAATTCCAAGTAACGACATCTACTTTAAAATATTTGCCGTTTTTAACACCCTTCAGGTTTTTCCAAAGCGGGTGAGAAGTCCAATCCGTTTGTGACTTTTCCACAGTAGGCTCACTCGCATTAAGACGGGTAATATCAAAAATATAATCCCCATCTAGCTGCGACATTTGTTCTTTTGTAGTTATTTGGACAACAGCCTTACCTTCCACCATCTGAGCCTTCGGCCTCGGCAAACCAAGCTCCTTAAATATCGTTCCGGCAAATCCTGTTGCGTAAGAACGCGCACTGCCGTCTCTCTCAAACCGTATAATCGATACTTCCGATTTGGCCAGCTTATCCCCGGCCTTCTGTTTAAACTCTGCAACACGTTTGTCCCACTCGCTCATAATCTTCGCTGCTTCATCCTGCCTATATAACGCATCTGCGCCGATCTTTAGATTTTCTTTCCAGTCAAAAATTTCTTCTGTGATCACGGTAGGAGCAATACTTGACAGTTGGGGATAGATTTTTTCGTGTCGAGGTTTCGTTCCAATGATCAAATCAGGCTTTAACGCTACAATAGCCTCTATATTAGGTTGATTTTCATCTCCAAGACTTTTTACCCCATCCATGTTGGAGCGCAAATAGTTATACCAAGGCTTTTCTTCCCATGATTCAACAGAACCGACAGGCTTGACTCCCAGATGGACCGCTATATCAGTCATACCATTGAATAGGACTACGACCCGTTCCGGCTTTTTCTTCAAAGTAACTGTGCCCATAGCATGCTTGATCATTTTTTCTCCGGTTGTGGCAGCAGACTGACTCTGATCCTTCGGTTTAACAGATTCTGGCGAAGCTGCCGTACTGCCCGCATTTCCGCCTGGTGCCCCAGGGCTGCAAGCAGTAACCGTAAACGAGAGTAAGAGTACCATAAGCATAGGAAAACCCTTCATTGTATTTCTTCCTCCTTATTTAGCAAAGCAAACACAGGATAAACACGTTTTATTTGAAATGTGGTTACTGAGCCCTTTTTCTATTTGTCATTGATAATTGTTATCAATTATAAAATTCATTTCTTGCAAAGTACATATCTGATTCTATCAACTTCAGATACTAAATTTGTCGTATCACCATCAGTGAAGACCGCTACCGATTATACGGTCAGTGCCATGCGGCTCTGTTAGTTAAATACCTCAAAAATGCAAAAAAGACAACGGATTCAACGTACCACATACATACGATTCCTTTGTCTCTTGGGTAATCTCATGGTCTCCGTACCCAGAGGAATGAAGTTATTGATGGCAACTAAGGCGTTCACCTAAAAAACTGCAGCAGGTTTTGCTGCTTTTGCCAGAAAAACATTTTCAAAAAACAACAGCTAGTTAAGCACGTCTTTATAATAAATGCTTGCCTGTTTGCCGGAATTCGTTGAGGAAATGTAAGAGGCAAAGCCCATAGCCAATCGAGCAGTACGCGGCTTCTTTGTCCAATTCAGCTTTCACATCATTGTGATCCGTTCTCGTAATAGTTTCATGTCATTGCTCAATCTCATTGTTCAAGCCGTGGAGGAACGGTAGTACGTCAGGCTGTATTTATTGCGATTTCAATTATCCTTCAAGCGCCATCTGGCCCCACCATAGCATCTATAGCCTGCCTCCAAAACCATTATCCGAAATATGATTAAAACGGTTGACAAATGTTATTAAAGCGGAGTAAGATATAGAATTGTCTGAACTGGTGATAATGATTATCATTATTGCAATTAATGAGTGATTATTTGGGAGGTCAAGTTAAAGATGAAACAACCTATTTTAAAATTTCGAATGAAGCCAGCGGCTCTTATGGCTATTATTATGATGCTGTCAGTTTGGCTAGTCGCTTGTGGCGCAAAACAGGCAGAACCACAGGGCGCAGCTCCAGCCAAGGGTGGAGAAGTCGCTAAGGCAGAAGGCCCGCGCAAAATCAAACATGCAATGGGTGAAACGGAAGTGCCCGCTCATCCGCAGCGTGTCATCATTTTGACAAATGAAGGAACGGAAACGGTGCTTGCTCTCGGCGTGAAGCCTGTGGGTGCTGTTGATTCTCCTTACGGCAGTCCGTGGTTTGATCATATTAAAAAAGAATTGGATGGTGTTAAGCCGCTTGGCGGAGAATCGCAGCCGAACCTGGAAGTAATTGCGGCTTTGAAGCCCGATCTTATTCTAGGAAACAAGATGCGCCAGGAGAAGGTTTACGCTCAGTTATCTGCTATCGCGCCGACTGTATTCGCAGAAACGTTGCGCGGTGAATGGAAATCGAATTTTGCCCTGTTTGCCAATGCATTGAACAAGAAGGCAGAAGGAGACAAAATCGTTGCCGCTTACGACAAGCGAATTGAAGACTTTAAGAAGAAAGCCGGAGATCAGCTGAAAGATAAAGTAGCGGTCGTACGGTTCATGGGCGGCAAAACGAGATTTTATTATGGAGACATGTTTACCGGAGCTATATTCAAGCAGATCGGTATGCCACGTTCAGATCCGAAGAGTGATGAGAAAGCATTCGAGGATATTACGAAGGAGCGTCTTCCAGAGCTTGAAGCGGCGGATCGCGTGTTCTATTTCACCTTTGAAAACGGAGACAGCAAAGCAACGAAGCAGGAGCAAGAATGGCTGAACGATCCGCTTTGGAAGAACTTGAAAGTAGTCAAGAACAATAAAACCTTCCAGGTGAGCGATGCCACTTGGAACACAGGCGGCGGTGTAAAGTCAGCCAACCTGATGCTTGACGATATGTACAAAATCTACGGTGTAACTCCGTAAATTAATTTCGTAAGAGGCTGTCTCGGAAGCAGAAACATTCTGTTCCGTAGACAGCTCTTTTTTTGTATGGTGACAGGTTTCATTTTGCAAAGAGGAGCCGTTCATTTGTTCATTGGTTTCTCATTGCTGTAGACATCAGAAGCATCAGCGTCGATCATAGAAGGCTTGATTAGGTTTTATGATTGCCGCTTGATACCATGCCTCCCAGTCTGCTTGATTGGTGGACTGAACATACGGTGATAATTGCGCAGTGTTTTGGTTAAAGCCCGTTCCGCCAAGCGCGAAAATTAAATCAGGGAACTTACGTAAAATTGCTTCGACCCAGCTTTCCATCATTTCGACATACTTAGGGTCACTTATTGAAACAGCAATGACTGAAACGTTCTTCTCCTCGATTAAAGAAGCCAAATCGCCCAAAGGTGTATTCGGTCCTAAGTAGATGACCTCCAGCCCTTTTGTCCGCAGAAATAAGCTGAATAACATGAGCCCAATGTGATGGTGTTCCCCCTCTGGACATAGAGCTATCGCTTTAGGGAGCTGTGGATGAATGGGAAGAATTCTGAAAAACTGTAGGATACGCTGCATAATCAACTGAGTTGAGAAATGCTCCTGGGCAGTAGAAATTTCCCCATTCTCCCAATTCATACCTAATTGAACTAAAACAGGAGTAAATATATTATGAAATACGTCTTCATAGTGATAGATAGAAAAAGCCAGATCAATCGTTTGGTGTGAGCTTGTCGTATTAAAATCTATCAAATCCCTGTATAGATTTTTAATGAGATCGCAGCAAGTTTTGCTTATATGAGATGCTTGAGATTCCATTGATGGAGTTTTAAGCTCTTTTTGTTTCAGCAAGCAGACTGCTTCGCCAATCTTCATGTTGTGATCAGTTAATTGACTTTTTAACCATGTAAGAGTGTTAATATCGGATTCGCTATATAAGCGATGCCCGCCCTTACTCCGAATAGGGGCGATGATCTGATATCTGTTCTCCCAAGCCCGTATAGTTACCGTGGGAATGCCAAGTAGTTCAGAAACCTTTTTAATACTATACATAACTTGTACACCTCTGTTTTATTATACACAAACCCTATTTATAAGGTAATTATTTGTTGTTAATTTTGTATAACTCATGTATAGTTTTTATTATAAATTTATACACAAATTATATCACAATAACAAGGCGGTAGCTTAATGAACGATGCAAAGAAGAGCAGGAATGTCAGTACTCAAGTGTTGGATGAGAATGCTGTACTTGCAGCGATAGAGCAGTCATTGGCTATGATTGAGTTCGATGCTCACGGGAAGGTTTTATGGGCTAATGGCAATTTTGCAAAGGTTATGGAGTATGACACTGCAGAAATGTCGGGGCTGTCGCACCAGCAGTTTTGCACTTCGGAGTATGTGAATAGTTCTGAATATGTGAAGCTTTGGAATGATTTAAAGAGTGGGCGTCCTTTCCAGGAAAAAATATTACGTGTAACTAAAAATCAGCATCTGCGATGGTTTGAGGCGACATATACCCCTATTGTGAACACGGAAGGTGAAGTTGTAGCTGTTCTTAAAATAGCAACAGACATTACGAAGCGTGAACATGATACCGTTACAGTCACAAATGAATTGCAACAAATGGCGGAGAATCTCATGGAACGTGCAGAAGCAGGGGTCTTAAGCAGCCATCAGATTGCAACGGCGATCGAAAAGGTTGTAAATGAATCGGATAACAATATGCACGCTCTCCAATTGTTGGAGCTTAAAGCTGACGCTGTTCAAAAAACAACGAAAGCGATCCGAGAAATTGCGTCTCAAACCAATTTACTCGCTCTAAATGCGGCAATTGAGGCTGCACACGCTGGAGAGTACGGTCGGGGGTTTAACGTGGTGGCTGTTGAAGTTCGCAAGTTGGCTGCTCAAACAGAGGAAGCAACTAAAGAAGTAAACTCCACTCTACAGGATATTGCCGCTCAGGTTGCAGATATCTCTAAAGGCATAAAACGTGCACAAACGGTCATATTAGACAGCCAGCTGCGAACACAACATGCTGTTGATGAATTTACCGGCATTGGCCAAGCTGCACGCCAACTCGATAACCAGGCCAAGGTACTAGGAGATTTACTATAAAGGATACACATCGAATGAACAGGATAGAGAAAATATTCATTAACTTTATTCCAACGTCCAGCTACTGTCCAGAGTTCTACTTGAAATCTATTGTTCAATTAAATCGATTAAGTATGGACCCCTCTCTACTCGTGTTTGAAGTCGTAGAAACTGAGAAAGCGGAAGTTCTCCCGCGCTTGGTAAACAATTTCAGCCTATTACAAGGGACAGGGGTTTGCGTACGTGTATTCGCTCCAACTCCTCATAATCGTTCACTCCTTCCTCTTTCTAGAGACCTGTTCTCCATTCTTCTTTCAGCAATTGTATAGGCTACCGCCTCAGTACACCCTCCTTATAAGCAACCACCTCAATTTAACATCCATCTGCTAACAACTTACACGCCTGCCCCCCTTCAAATAAAGATATATCACTTCCTCAATTACAACAAAACCCATTATATGGGTAATTCCTCACAATTTTCGCCCTCGCCTTACATCATTCCGTCGTTTCGACTTTTAACACAGCGCCAAACATGTAAGGAAACATGCCATAAAATAACCTAAAAAACATTCGATCCGGATAAAAACATCACTTTTTAATCCATATATTTTTAAAATTACCATTTTAAGTTTATTTTATATCTCGTTGTTTAAGCGATATATAGTAAGCTACGATTAAATACAACGCGATGATAGCGTTTTATCGAAATAAACATGATTTGATAAATAACATAACATCAAATATTATACAACCAGAGATATTATTGATTTTTTGGCAAAAAACAAGCTAGGAGTGATGATACATAACAAGTAAGTGACATTGATTTGTTTCTTGCTTCAAAAGCTTAAACCGTTCGAAGTATTGACCAATGTTAAAAAATACAATGGGGGCGAAACCATGAAAAACTTACTATCCAGACCTTTATTTTCCCTTTTTATTTCCGGAGCACTTATTGCAGGGATTTTACCCGTAAGCTCGGCTAGCGCCGCTAGTAATGCCAACGTCAGTGAGGCAGCGCCAGTTAAGGCATTATCTGTAACAGACAGCGTCTACCACTCTACACCAAACATCGTTGTACTGGAAGCAGGCTCAGCTTCTGTGGTCGTCACTGGGCCCTCCACGACGATAGATGGCGCTTCATTCCAGGTAGACGTCGCGTTAAGCGGCATCACGGATAAAGTCACCGCTGAAAAGTTCATTGTCGAGTACAATACCGCACGTCTTGATTTTGTTAATGCCCAAGCCGTAGATACTTCTACCAGCATAGTCGGGCAATATTCTGAGCTGGGGAAAGCAACCATTGTGACAACAAACCTCAGCGGGAAAATTATTAACAAGCAAACGATAATCAGATTAACGTTCCATACAAAAGCAAACGGAAGCGTTCAGGATATTAAGATAAGCGCGGAATTAGGACTGGCAGACACCGGTGCCATTCAAGCATCAAACCAAGGTCTGCTCAGCCTGAAGACGACTCTGGTCAGTGGGGATTTGAACGGTAATGGGACTCTAGACATCGGTGATCTGGCGATTCTCTCCCCTTATTATGGAATCACATCCAAACAAGAAGGCTGGGCACTTGTAGCTAATGCCGATTTTAATCAGAATGGCATCATCGATCTAACGGATCTAGGTACACTTGGCAAGAAGGTTCTCTATTCGGATACAGCTTTTCAATTTATGGATGCTACAGTTATGGATATTCAAAATGCCATGAATGCGGGCAAACTTACGACAGTTGAGCTCGTGACTAAATATTTGGCACGGATCAAAAGCTACGATCAGCAAGGTCCAGCAATCAAATCTATCCTTACAATTAATCCAAACGCGCTTGCTGAGGCGGCTACCCTGGACGAAGAGCGTAAGACAAAGGGACCTAGAGGCCCGCTGCACGGAATCCCAGTTATCGTCAAAGATAACTATAATACCATTGGCATGCCGACAACAGCAGGATGTATTTGCTTAAAGAACAACAATACATCTACAGATGCTTTCATGGTCAAGAAGCTTAAGGAAGCTGGCGCTATCATTTTAGCAAAAGCGAATTTACATGAATTTGCTTTTGGCACAACGACAGAGAGCTCGCTCGGAGGACAAACGAAAAACCCTTACGAGCTCACAACTAACCCAGGTGGTTCAAGCGGTGGTACGGGAGCTGCGCTGGCAGCTAACTTCGGCGTTATCGGTCTAGGCACAGACACAGGCGGTTCCATTCGAATTCCATCATCACGCAACTCTCTTGTCGGTATTCGTCCATCAATTGGTTTAACAAGTCGCGAAGGAATTATTCCTCTATCTCTGTCTCAGGACGTGGGCGGACCGATGGCTCGTACAGTTGCGGATGCAGCCATTGCTCTGGATGCTCTGATTGGTTACGACTCCAATGACTTAACCACGGCTCTGTCTTCAGGAAGAACACCAAAGAGCTATACCGATTATTTAGATAAGGACGGATTGAAGGGCGCAAGAATCGGTGTCGTTCGCACCTTGTCGACAGGCAACGATGCGGCCTTGGCTGCATCCATTGAAAAGATGAAGGCTCAAGGCGCGACGGTAATTGATGTAGTTGTGCCGAATCAAGCGGATATTTTAAGGTACGCCAGCTTAAGTGGTACTGAATTTAAATTCAACCTGAATGATTATTTAAAAACGCTTGGTCCAAATGCACCTTACAAAACGTTAACCGAAATAATTGCTTCCAATGATATTTTACAAAACCAAAAAAGCTCCATGATTCAACGCGATAACGTCGCAACGTTAGAAACTCTCACCTATTATAAAGATTTATTAGAGCGTACCCGTCTGACACAGCAATCGCTTCTCAAGGTAATGAGCGAGAACAAACTTGATGCCTTACTGTATGCAACAACATCCGGAAGCGCAAATCGCCTTAGTCCATATTCCGGCTTCCCGGCACTGAGCTTCCCTGCAGGTTATACAGGAAACGTTCCATTCGGCTTGGAGTTATTAGGTAGACCTTTCGATGAAGGGACTTTAATCAAGCTGGCTTATGCCTTCGAGCAGGCTACACATTATCGCAAACTACCCGCTTCGGTTCCTGCCTTGACAGCCGAGCAAGAACAAGCACTTAAGCCAGTCGTCACCCCATAAGCTGATCTTCAATACGTAAAACGCGCAGCCTGGAATCCTGGGGGTAGGATACCCCTAGGGATTCTGGTTGAGAAGACAATCAGCAAACACATCGGAAAGCAACTTTAAGGGAAGGGACGAAACCTATAAATGATACATAAATGGCTCCGATATACAATGTCCGCGTGCCTCGGGATGGCACTCTTGCTTCCACAAACCACATTGGCGGCCGAAGAACCTACATTTTCACTTTTATCCGCCTCTTCAGGCACAGTGCTAGAACAAGATTCCTTCCAAATCCAAATTAATGCGGATCAATTAAACGATGTATTCGCATATGAGCTTAACGTATATTATGATACCTCCCTATTAGAGCTGGATACGACGAAAAAGTTTACTGATCTCACTGGATATACGTTACCTATTAAAATCGTAGAAGACGGCGGCAGCCACGTTCAACTGGTCTATACGAAAACCGGATCATTAACCGGACTCAACGGCTCCGCTACGCTCGGGAACTTAACCTTCAGAGCCAAGAGAGCCGGTATAGCAGAGCTTGCGCTCAAAGAAGTCAAAACAAGCACAAGCTCGTTAAAGGAAGAGACACTCCTCAAGCCCAATACTAAGCTAAACGTAACTGTTGCCAAACACAATAACAGCGGAAGCAAACCGAGTACGAGCACAGGTGGGAGTAGTGGTGGGGGTACTGGCGGAGATGCAACCCAAGGAAACACGGACAGCAAAAATGTCGTTACCATTAAACCAGAACAACTGGTCAGCAGCGGAAGCGGTCCCGTCGTTCTTTCTATCCCTTCTGCTGCCAAGCAGCTAAGTCTCCCATTTAATACGGCTGATTTACTGGCTGGCAATAAGCTTGAAGTTCAATCAGACAAAATAAAACTGCAAATACCTGCAGAGATATTCCAACAACTGACCCGTATGGTCGATGAGCAAGGCAGAAGCACCAGCCAAATCGTGTTAAATGTTGAGCCCAGTGATACCGGAAGCGAAGCTAATATACTTAATCAGGGCAAGCAGCAGTTGGGTGCTGATGTAAAGCTTGGCGGAGCCATTTACGATATTAAGCTTTCTATTACAACCAATGATGGCCGTACATTCACTCTAAGTCAGTTCGATAAATCCGTTTCACTGCACATGAAGGTCGATCCATCCATTAATACAAAAATAAGCAGCATTTATTATATTTCCGATAACGGGCAATTAGAAAGAGTCGGCGGAGAGTACCGTGACGGAGAAATTGTGGCTGACATCGAGCATTTCAGCAAGTATGTTGTATTGGAAGTATCCAAGACATTCAACGATGTTCCAGCAACTCACTGGGCAGCCGAGGTAATTAGCGAGTTGGCATCGAAGCAAATCATTAGCGGTACGGGCGAAAACGTGTTTGCCCCTGAACGAAATGTAAGCCGTGCCGAATTTACAGCACTCATCGCGAGAGCACTGAATCTGAAAGATGCAACCTCCAGCACATTCGAAGATGTTCAATCATCGGATTGGTTTGCTTCAGAGGTGTCCAAAGCAGTTAAAGCCGGTCTAGTAAACGGCAGAGGTGAAGGACACTTCGATCCGACTGCTCCTGTAACTCGCGAAGAGATGACTTCAATCGTTATGCGTGCTTATGCTCTACATGCAGGAAAACCTGCATTAACAGAAGCACCAACCTTTGCCGATGAAGCCTCGATTGCAGATTGGGCTGCGGGGGATGTCAAGAAAGCGGCAGCTCTCGGATTAATTCAAGGCCGTTCGAAGGACAGCTTTGCACCTCAAGGATTAACTACGCGAGCGGAAGCCGCACAAGTACTGTACCGTTTGCTATCGAAGTAGTCAGCATTGAATCCCATTTGAGCGTTTCAGCGAATTAGCTATACGGGGCGCCGTTTCAAAGGGAATCAGCCAGTGAGCCAGACTCAAGCCATATACAAAGACGCCTCCAAAACCACTTTGCAAGTGGGGATGGAAGCGTCTTTGTGTATGGATGTCCAGTATTGTCAGCATAACCCAAATTAATTTTGTGCAGGAACACCAAAGACACCAATGACCTCTTTAATTCGTACCATGCAGTCCAGATGATGTTGCTCTTCAGTAATGTGAAATTTAAACATACCTCTAAGGTACTTCACTCGTAAAAATGGCTTAGAAATCTCTAATTTCCAACAGTACAGCCGCTACATGCTTGCATACAGGCCCCATGTCATATGGGCAGTTGCATTCTGTATAAATGACTTCTCCACGGGAGTCCATCCGAACCTCTACACCGTATAACTCGCTCCCTTCAACTTTAGCCCGATAAAGAAGTGGTCCCACTTCTTCAATGGATAAGATAGAACCATTATCTCGGTAGGCCTCTCCTCGCTCCAGAATGATTGGATCCATGGTATTCTCAATTTGTTCTAGTTTCATTAAGGTACCCTGCTTTCTTTATTTCTCCAAGGTATATAAGGCAAAAATCGTGTTACCCCTTTGATTGTGATAAATGATTTGTGCTTTGCGTCCAATAACGTCCACACAACTTGCGAATGTTTACATACCATATCTATAAAATATATTTGAGAAATACACAAGCAAGCAATAAGTTGATCTCCCCCTATTGTCCAATAGGATATTGCGTTGCAGGTATGATTAAAAGTTGGAGTTGGTGATATTCTTATGATCTATACAGCTCTTGGAGATTCCATTACATTTGGAGAAAATGCATCCTCTTTGGCGAAGGCTTATCCTCATTTAACTGCCTCTACATTAAATTCAAGCTCGTATAAGGTTCGCGGATTGGTTTTGGCCCGGCCCGGTTGGAGCAGCTATGATCTATTGGATGCCGTGATATGGCAGGGATCCTCCATAATCAGTCGTTCTACTGCTGTTTCAGTATGGATCGGAGGAGTGGATTTAGCTAACGCGGCACTCTTTTCATTTAAAACCAAGCGACCACTAGATGCAAAACACATTGTAGCCAGCTATAGACGTAATTTAAGTGCTATTTTTACCCGAATAAAAAAAGGGAGCCGTGCCCGGATCATTTGCTGCACGCAATATAATCCATTTCCTAACAGCTCTCTTGCGGTTGAGTGGGTGGACGGATTAAATCGTACAACCAATGAGCTCGCTCATAGTTACGATGTAACTGTAGCTCCCGTTCATATGTGGTTTGAAGGAAACCAGGCAGATCTTTTGTATGGATATCGAAAAGGAAAGATCGAAGACGCGTTAAGCGGATCTTTACCTATCCATCCGAATGATCGAGGGCATCGAGTTATTGCAACGAAATTGGCCCCATATCTACTTCCCCAGAAATAGTCACCCAAACAAGGGGGAAATGCTGCTCTGCATAATTAGCCCAGCTTTTGACCACAATTCGGACAGAAGTTAGCTCCTTCGTTTTTCGTACCACAGTTAGGACAGAAGTTGGGCTTGCCACCCCCTTGAGAAGAAGACGAAGGCGTCTGAGTCTGATTCTGATTCATATTTTTCATCATTTCATTCGCCATGTTCATTCCCATCATCATGCCTGCCATATCCGAAGCAGTTCCACCGCCATGTAATTTACCCGAAGCCATCGCATCGGTCATGCTTACCTGTTGATATTTTTGCAAGTTGCCGATCATTTCATGAGAAGCCGTCTTCGTAATCATATCCTGGATTTCTTGAGGGTAATTAAAGCTCATCACTTGAAAGCCCGTAATTGTCATTCCATTATCCAATACTTCCATATCCAGATCCTCACGAATACCTCTGGCAATTTCGGATGCATTCGCTTGGAGATTGAACATGTCCTTCCCTTCTCTGCTGATCCATTTCATTAACAGCTGATCTAACACAGAAGTGATACGAATTTTAATATCCTCAACCAGATAGCTGTCTTTCATCCCGGCGATTTTATCGATCAGCCTAACATAATCATTCACTTTAAAATTAAACGCTCCGTTCGCGCGTATCGGCATGCCGCCTGGAAGCTGCGGAGTCGGGATTAGAACAGGATTCTGCGTCCCCCATTTGACAGTAAACTCTTTCGTGTTCACAAATAAAATTTCTACTCTCATGCCGCTGTTGAAGCCGAATTTAAATCCTTTTAAAGTGGATAAGAACGGTATGATATCCGAATCGATATGATATTCCCCGTCATCCTGAAATATCCCCTCAATCTTACCGCCATTCACGAAAATAGCATCTTGACCCGGACGGATAATCAGTTTACTCCCTTTCTTAATCTCCCGATTGCTCCACTTCCAGAAGATCATATCATCTCTAAACTCTTCCCATTCTACAACGTTCGAAAATTGATTTTTGAAAAATCCCATATGAATACCCCTCCCATTTGTTTAAACTCAACACTTGATTAAAACTTGCCTCTACTGCCGCTATGCGAATGGCCACCTCCGGTGATACCCCCGCCGCCTCCAGATTTACTGCCAGAGCTTTTCTCAATTTTTTGCCTCGTTACTGTTGTTCGAATGTACTGATCCTGCCGATCTAGAATTCCAGAATTGCTTGCATCCTCATAGGTTTGCCGATTTACGGTGATGCGTCCGCCGGAGCGATAAGCCATCATTCCAACTGCAATACCTCCAATAGCCAAAGCTCCTCCCAATTGAAACCAGAGATTAAACAAAATGTTATCTGGATTCACTCCAGGCTTGTAGCCCATATATTTATAGGAAGTTTTGATATATTTTTCGAATGCCTGCTTATAATCGCCGCTTGATAAATCAGATGTAATCTTACCCCTTATTTTATCGAGCCTGCCATCGCCCAGATACTGCTCAGCCTTATAAAATCCAGCCAAATACACATCACGGTTTCTCATATCCAGTGTCAAAATGACTGCGTTACCATGAGACTTGTCGTATCCGGGCCCATGCTCATCATAAAAATTCTCCGTCATCTTTTTGACATCTACATTTTTGGCGTTATTAGAAGTAATGATGATAATATCGGTTTCTCTTTTGGCACTATATTGATTAGCCATCTCATTTAGTTCCTGATATTCTTCAGGAGTAAGCAGCTTCGCATCATCATAGATCATTATTTTCTCTTCCATTGCCGCTACCATGATTTGAGCAGGAACAGCCAGATACACCACGAGGAAGAAAAGTACTGCCAGAAAAGCTCTTTGCCTTCTCACAGGAACCCTCCCCCCATCATCCATGAGATTAATTTTAATGATAAGAAGGAGACGCTAGAAATACCAGCAAACCATGCTGCCACCTTCACCTTGCTTATCGGAGGCTTGCCGACGACCTTGCCCGTCTGACCGTTCATGGCAAATGTATACTCCAGTTTATTAAAACCATAGTGAACCACCCATACCGGAAGCAAACAATAGTCTACATTCTTTACTCTTGTATCAATTTCCTTATTCGTAAAACTAACACTAGAATATTCCGACACTGCTGATGAAATGGAAGATTCAATATACTCTCTGATTTTATTTTTCGCCCGCGGTAACATCTCCGTATCTGTATAACTATATTTCTCCGCAACGTAACCTGCCAGATAAGGGGTTTTAAAGCTCCTCAGTTGATCATAGGGAAAAGGCTCCAGCTTATCCATCAGCATATCATTCATCTTCTCCGATGAATCAATAGGCACCCTCAAATAATTCAACTGAAGCTTACGGTAGATGTCAAAATGCTGCGTTTCCGTATATCGGTAATCCCCTTCTGTATAAATTCTCACTCTCGTGGCATGGCCGTTTACCTCCACATTATTATGCAATTCATATAGCCAGAAGGGGATATACATTCCTGTCATACCTTTAATACGATCTGCGCTCATAAACCCGCCCGGTGTAAGAAGACCGTTTTTGCACCATTTTCGAAAAGCCTTTATCGCCTTCTCCTTGCTGATTGAGAAAGGAATGACCAAGCCCGGAGCCAGCTTCCCGCTCAAACGATCGCCCAGAACAACAGCCGAGTCACAAAAGCTGCAAACGGTTGCCGCCGTTTCCGCTTCGGTGATAATGACAGCTCCGCAGCTTGTACAGTGGTATTCCTGAACCTCCTCTGGAGAAACTGCTTGCTGGCCAAGAGGATCAGGGAACTGCTCGATATTATCCTTTCTTCCACAGCTATGACATGATAACATCCCTGTCTCCGGGTCAAAGATCATGCCGCTGCCACAGTTCGGACATTTATATTCAATAACGTTCATCTGTTCACCTCTATGACATAAGGAATAGCAAAAACCTTTATTCCTTTTTTAATTTTGCTTGGATTGCGGCCAACTCATCCTCAGGCTTGGGAAGACTCTCCGCATTTGCATGAGCATCCGAATTCTTCTCCAATTGTGCAAGCAGCGTATCCAGATCATCTTCCTTCGTTCCAGCCCTCAGTTCATCCAATGCCTCAGCTTCATTCAACGCTTGATCGGCCCGTTCCTCCATCGCTCGAAAGGAAGCCTGAACATCTCCAGTGAAAGAGTGACCTGAATTCATCCCCTGCTGCAGCTTTGCAGCGGCTAGCTTCCCTTTAAGCTCTATCCTTCGAGTCTCCAGCTGTCCCAGATCCGATATAAGCTTATCTTGCATTTGTTTCATGTTTGCAGCATTTGTCGAAGCAAGATCATAAGCCGCCTGCAATTCGGTTAACCTCTCGCCTAACTTCGCTTTCCTCTCCAGGAATTTCAAGGCATCATCCTCATTGCCCGCTTCTACAGATTTCTCCGCATATCGCTGCAGCTTCTTGATCTCGGCATTACACTCATCGAGTTGCGCCTGCGCTCTTCGCTCATCCGCGAGCACGGAAGCCGTTTCGGATTTTACCTTACCCAGGTCGCTGTTCAAGGTCCGCATATATTCATCTATCGTCTTCTCCGGATCATCATTACGCTCCAGCAAAGAGTTGACATTGACCTTCATAATATCCTTTAATCGTGACAAGATTCCCATGATACGCCACTCCCTTTCACGTTAATCATTTATTCTAATAATACAATAGTTTCAGGAAGAAGGTTGCAATGAATTAGATTAAAGGTGGATTTCGATGCCATGCTCCCTCCGCTTCGCTCTAGTCCGCGCAAGACTGAACCCCTTAGAGGAATTCTTCCCCTAAAGTCTCTATATTGCAAAAAAGCTTCGACCGATGGTCGATGCCTTTTTGCATTTTATGGAGACGAGGGGTGGCTAAGCAAATCCATAACACACTTCTGCTCGCGATCATGAGCACCAACTGAGCATTAACCAAAGCGATTGCAGAACTGTTCATACTCGTGGAACGAAGTGGAATAAACGTGAATTTCTCCGTAACCGGATTTGTAAGAATGATGTTTGGTCGCCAGTTTTTGATACAAACGATTTGTGTATGCATTCTGTGCCGACGTTGGTATTCTTACTTCTTTCACATCGGGATTTGCGTCACGGATTTGCACTGCCAATACCTGCAAGCCCCGTATAAACATTCGTGTATTCCGATATTCCTCCGCAAAACAGCTGTTGCCAAGTACCGCAATGTCTTTTTGTTTATATTCATCCTCGGCCAATCCGAGCACAAAGCTTCCGATACCGGCCATCTCGTCCCGTTCATTAACGATAATGGCGGCTCTGCCATTCTTCATATAGTTTATTACATCCCGAAGTACAAGGATCACAGGGTAGTTCGGAATGATGGATCCTCGGTGCTCGATATAAAAATCTGTAAATCGGCTCCATTGCTGCGTATTGGAACAAAGTTCGATCCGAAACAAGGCATTCACCTCGAAAATGTAAATTAATTAACATAATCAAATATAGGATTGATTTCTACTATTCTATAAAGTATCTTTACATTAAACGATACAGGGGGTGAAAATCATGGGAGATGCAGGATGTCAGGACGGCTCAATTAAGACTACACGTGGACCAGCTAATCCAAGACAATAGAGGCAATCAAGACCGGCAGCCGATGTCGGTTTTTTAACGAATAAAGGAAGTGTAGATTTTCAGCGGAGCTGAACCGTTTCTTCCTGCATCTTTCATGAGGTGTATCGCATGACATATTGACTCAGTCTCTCTGGTGTCGTGACGTATAAGCTCAGCATGCCGCACGGATACAGTTCCGTACTGTGAAGCGTTGAAAATTTACCAAGCAGCCTCTGATGTTGGTCGGTCGGTGTACAATAGAACTCGATCTTGTCCACTAAGTCATGCAATTCAAGTTCACGTTCGACCAAGGCCGCCATAGCTCCTAGTAATCCCTTCCCGCCACGAAAACCCGACTCAAAGTAAATAAGCTGCACTTCGATTCGGTTTCGATCTTCGCTACCATCCTCCCCGTAGCCGTACGTGTATGCGAGAACCCCGCGTACCTGACCGGAGAGATCCAACCCAACCATAAACCCTTTGTCATAAATGGAAGTATAGATTGCTTGGAGAACGCTGCTCCACTGGTAAGGAAGGCCGAGATCTTCAGCGTACCGGCACAAAAACCGTACTCCCTCCTCTGCTTTTTGTTCCGTTTCGGCGACAATCCACTGCAGCATTAATTCTCTCTCCTTTGAATTCTCGTTTTTAATGTGGCTTCGAGCGCCTCCCGAATAGATGAATAACTCTTCATTAGCGGGTGAAAATGTTCGTACGACAGAGACAGCAGCAAGCAGGGCGTTAGCGTAATGACGCTAGCCGTTCTCGGAATATGATGCATAAGCGCAATTTCTCCAAAATGATCGCCATCCTCCAGTATCGCTACCCTGCTACGTTCTCCCGAATTCGAAGTCCTGACAATTTCAACCTTCCCTCTTGCAATCAAATAAAAGGTTTCTCCTGGATCGCCTTGCTCGAAAACAGTCGTTCCTGCATCGATTTTCTCAGCAACAAAAAGTCGGGATAGTTGATCCAATGCGCCTTGTTCGATTCCTTGGAAAAAAGGAAGCTTACGTAAACGTTCCGCTTGCACCTGCGCGTTGCTTCCTCTTCTGGACAGCACGAATCCTTGCTGCTTGTCCCACATTCGGCGGTATAATCCATCCTGCTCCAACAATTGCTCATGCTGCCCTGTTTCGGTTACCTTGCCTTTATCGAGGACGATGATACGATCGGACATCGCCGCGTATGCCAAACGATGCGTCACCGAAATAATTGACATGCTGCGGCTGAGCGACAGGATTGTTTCATTGACGGATTGTTCCGTATCCGGATCAAGCGCCGAAGTGGCTTCGTCCAGAAATAATATATTGGGACTTCTTAAAAGCGCACGGGCCAGCGCAATCCTTTGCCGTTGTCCACCGGACAAATTATCGCCGTGATTGCGGACCATGGTATGATAGCCTTCCTGAAACGCTGCAATGGTTTCGTGAATCTCGGCCGCTCGCGCAGCTTTCTCAACCTCTTCATCCGTCGCATTCGGCTTGCCTACTACGATATTGTCGCGGATCGAGCCATGGAAAAGAATTGAATCCTGAAAAACAATACCGACCTGCCCCAGCAGTGAAGAATACCGGACTTCCCGAATATCGTGGCCGTCATACATCACAGATCCGTTTTCCGGATCGGCGAATCGCAGCATGAGCTGAAGCACCGTACTTTTTCCCGAGCCGCTTGTGCCGACAATAGACGTATATCCGCGCAAAGAAATGCTCAGATCAAAATGCTGAAGTACCGGCTCGCCGGGAACATAGGCAAAGGTGATATCGCGGAGCTCGATATGGGAACGGACGGTGGGCAGCTCCTTGACTCCCCGCTCTGTCACTTCCGGCTTCGAATCCATCACCTGATGCAGGCGCTGAAGGCTTGTTTTCGCCGCCAGTATATAAGGCAGAATAGCAGCTATGCCGTACATAGACTGACCGACAGTAGAAAAGACAGAGGTATAGGCAATAAATTCACCAATAGAAAGCCTTCCGTCAAATGTCAAATAGCTGCCGTACGCAAGTATGATCGCCGTCAAAATCGAAATGCCAAGCAAGGGCAGACGATTCAGATTGGCATCGACAAAAGAGCGCTTGACACCTACTGATGCCATCGTTCGAAGAATACCTTCCACTTTATTCAGCATACTTTGGCGCATATCGAACACCCTGATCACCCGATAGGCCTTCATGTTCTCATCAATTGAGCTATTGAACTGCCCAAGGTGCTCATAGTATGTATGGGTTAGGGCAAGCGAACGAGACTTCAGCATTCGGTATGGCACGAAGATCAGGATTGTACCCCCGAGGGCCAGCAGAGTAAGCTTCCACTCCATTGTGAACAGGATGCATAGACCAATAGCGACGCTGGAGACGGATAACAATCCCCCGCCAAACGCCTGGAGCAATGCTGACTGGATCTCCGGAATATCGTCGGAATACCTCGCAAGAAGGTCGCCGAATTGGAAGCGATCATAGAATCGGTGAGACTGGGCTTGCATGTGCCGAAACAGTGCGATCCGATAGTCGAACAACACTTTGGCACCTAGCCGGGCTTTGGCGTAGTCACTGGAAATTCCGGTAATGACGTTCAGTAGCCCTATGGCAACCAATGCCCCGACAACGATCGCTAGAGCCTCTATATCACGGGGCAGCAGTGCTTTATCTATTAAATATTTATAGCTGAGAGAGGAAAGATACCGAAACAACAAATCGATCAACACTCCAAATACGATGACCGAAATAAAAAAAGGTGACGAACGGACGGCTGTAACTATGGTTTTCCATACCATTTCTACGATTCTCCTTTAAGTGTCAAGCAGTCTGCAAATGGAAAAATATCCCCTAAGTAATCATATCATATTTAATAGAATATCTGAGGCTGCCTTCAATAAATGTTCAAGCTCAAAAGGCATTTTGAGATTTTTCAGCTTCTGACGCAGCTTACTCTAGGCTGACAACCTTAGCGAGACATGTCCATGCCATGCTCAGCTGCAATACTGTGTAAGTGTAAAAAGGAGCCTGCCACATCAAGTGGCAAAGCTCCTTTTTGCTTTTACACTATAGAGACAAGGGGAGTTGCCCCCTGTCCGAAGATAACGCCACATAGGCTTCTACGGGTGTAGTCACAGTTTTGATGCTACCACGTAGTTTCCGCCCATCATTCCTCACTGGCCGCAGCATTTCTTATACTTCTTACCGCTCCCGCATGGGCAGGGCTCATTCCTCCCCACCTTAACAGACACTGCTTGCTGGTCAAGATATATAATATTGTTATTCTTTGTTGTCTGATTGGAGCTCGAACCTAGTTCAGCAGGTGTATGCCCACGATTGGGCCAAATCCTAGTATGATTATAGACATCTATAATCAGCGGTATAATCGCCTGCAGTTGCTCCTTTGTATTAAAACGAATATTTCTTCTCTCAAACTCATCCACGATTGCGTCTATCGGCTCTTCCATAGAGCACATAAGCTGAATATCTTCCACAAGGGATTCTGCAAGCCATTTATCCTTGCATAGGTGCTGTGAAATATATTTATGCAAGCTGGCCAACTGAGGAGTCTTTTCGAAATAATCCGACTCTGCGTACTTTAGAAACTCACACTTGTCTGGAATATAGTAAGGTTTATACTTAACATCCTCAAGAAGTGCATCTTTATCATCTCGATCATCATAATCAAAATAATCACTGATAACATCGCCGCGTTCCAAGTACCATGTTCGACCCCTGCTTGAAATCTTTACGTAAACACTATAAAACTCGTTCACAGTCAGTTGATACTTATTTTGTGAATTGAAAATTTCGATGATCTTGTCCTGGGGACAGATCCCATATAAATTAGCCGATGCATTGATATACTGTGAAACTAACTGTAAACGGTCACGGTCTTCAAGGAAAGCTTTCTGCGGTAGGCTATGATACGCTTCCTTGATCTCCTCAGGAATTAAGAAGTACATCTTCTCCTCATTATAAAAGGAATAAAGCAAGCCTTTCCCCATCAAAAACAAATATATCTCTGGATACAGTGTGTCATCCTGGACATAAGGAGCCTCTAGAAGCCTATTTATTAATTCCCACTCCTTAGTTTCTGCAATTAATAAGGCAGCTCTCACTACATTGACATCCATAAGATGCTGATACAGCGCATCTGCAAGGTCCTGCTTCTTCATCTTGGATCGACCTGGAAGTTCGTAACTGGAAGCAAGTAAACTTAATCGCTCCTTTGTAAGGATTTGAAGATTATCCTCCAGCCTTGTTCTGACTTCGCCTTTTATCGCATATTGGATGTTCAACTCTCCTAGCCTTTTTGAAAAATCCATCCTCATTTCCCTTCTTCTATTCATTTGATATGGCTATATTACTGATCCAGTATCTAAGAGTACATTTTTAATATGAAGTTTTCGTCCATCAAAAATGACGTCAATATCAACAATTGGAAGACCTTATAGCAATCTCAGCTTTACCGCCATCTTTTAAATCCTGCCCATTTCTCCTCAATCTTCAAATCAGGACGGGAAGTATAAATAAAATAGATTTCTTTTGCTTCCATTATATCATAAATAAAATCCGATCAAACAACGTCCGACAGGCCTACTCCACTAACACCGACTCGAACCTCTTCCCCTAAAAGTGCCTTAAACCCTTGATGGGAGAGTGGGTCAAGATTCTGAGGGGAGCATCGAAATCCCGATTACCTAGCAACGAAGCAGATTGCAGCGGTAAACTTCGATGCCATGCTCGTCCACACGAACGCACAAATACGGGCATTCCCTTGCCGCTCCCTGCGCGCGGAAATGAACCCATGGGGTTGCCTCTGTTTATGATCAAATACAAAGGGATGGTTTTATCACCCGAAAATTAGTTAATCGACATGCATGGCACAACCAAAATAAGCAGCTGACTCCTCAAAGTCAGCTGCTCATTTGTATTTATTGATATTTTATTTTACAACTTTTTCAATGAACCTTTGGATGATAGTCGATGATTGTGCTCTGGTTGCAGTATCTGTCGGAGCAAGAATATTATTTTCATAGCCACCGATTAACCCTGAGCCTATTGCCCATTCCATAGGTCCTTTAGCCCAGCTTGATAATTTATTTCCGTCAGTAAAGGCATCCACGTTCTTGGTACTAGAAATGTCATATCCTTTATGCTTTGCATAATTGTACAGTATAGTGCATAGTTGTTCTCTTGATATGTCATCATTCGGTCCGAAGAGCCCATTTCCATAGCCACTTATAACGGTGTTTGATGAAGCCCAAGCAACGGCACCACTATACCATGTGTCTGTCTTAACATCCGTAAAGCTGCTTTCCAATGCTGACGGATTGCCTTCTAGTCTATAAAGAATAGTCACTAACATGGCTCTAGTGATATTTTGAGTTGGGCTAAAGCTGTTTTCGGATGTTCCTACCATAAGCCCTTTTTCGCTCATAAATTTTATACCATTATAGAACCAATCATTTTCCCTTACATCGGTGAATTTTTTAGAATCTGAAGTCCCCGGAACTTCTTTGTCTCCACCTTTGGCTTGTTCTTTCTTATTGAATGCAGGCTCAACTTTAGCCCCGCCTTCAGGCATGATAAAGCTATAGGTGCCATCTGCATTTTTAGTGATGTTTACTTCCTTACCATTTTGATCGAATACCTTAATAGTATCCAACTTATAGCCCTCATTTGGCGTGACGGTAATGGTTACCTTGCTTCCGGCAGTTGCTTTGGCTATGTCGTAAGAAACCGAACCGTTTGTCGCCTTGGTACCTTCCGACACGGAATAACTTGTAGAGGCACTGCTACCGCCTCCGCCTCCGCCACTGCTACTTCTACTGCTACCGCTTATGGAAATGCTCAAATTAATGGAGGTGCTTCCCACATCGTTTGTAGCTTTTACTGTGAAGCTTGCTGTACCTGCTGCAATCGGTGTACCGCTTATATTGCCTGTCGATGCTTCCAGTGAAAGTCCTACCGGCAAGCTACCGCTTGCAATACTCCAGGTTATTGGGGTATCGCCTGTTGCAACTAACTTTTGACTGTAGGCTGCGCCAATTGCGCCACTTGGTAAGTTGCTTGTGGTAATAGTTGGGGCTACCGGAGTTAATAATGTGCGCGTTACACTTGGCCCATGACCAGTCCATTTTCCAAAAGTCAACTGGTTCCGAGGAAGATCGGTATTTTTTGTACCAGTAAAGCCTGTGGAGCCGCTAAGTCCGCCTGAGCCTGACGCGTATTTTAGAATCTCGCTTCCCGCTTCCACCGAGATTGTATAAGGAATATTGGGAAGAAGTCCGGCAGTGGAAAGCACATAAGTATTTTGACCCGGTTTAACGGTTGGTTTCGCGGTCGCTTGAACTGCTCCACCGTCCACCGGCACGCCGTTAATCAAAACGCGGTAGCCGGCAAATCGTGCGGTATCGCCATTGGAATAATCCGTCACGTCTTTTTCGTTCCATGTGATGGTCATATCATCCCCAATCCGCTTGCCACCGCTGACGGTAAGCTTGCTGCCGGGAGCCCACGTCGGAATCTGCATTAAGGTGCCCGGAACGGTAGTGATCGTAACCGGACCCCACTGAGGCCCTTTTTGTCCAATCCAGTTGACGGCTTTCATCGTGACATCATAGGTCACGCCATCATCCAGCCCCCACAGCGAGTAACCTAGCCGGCTGGAGTTTTCAAAATAGGCTTTATACGTTTTGGTAGCATATTTTGCATTTTTCGGCGTTGCCGTTAGCTCGTAATAATGCACACCGTATACAGCGTCGGTAACGGCATTCCAAGAGAAATCCTGCCAGGAAATACCCGTGATGTTTGCAGCTTTAACTTTAAAATTCGGTGATGTAGTCGAAATCGTAGATGCACCAAGCGTTGCAGCACCCGTCGTTACCATCGACTCCAGCAGTTTACCATAGGAGGCATTTGCACCTGTCGTCTCCGGTCGGATCGCAACTTTGTAAGAGGTGCTCGGGCGCAGCGCGATTACCGTGGATTGCGGACCTGATCCCGTACTCGTTACAATCTTTTTTTGCTGATATCCATAGCCATCCAGCATATCAACCAACACGACGTACTGCGTCGCATTATTGATGGCGGGCCAATTTAAAGTGACATTATAAGTATTGGCCGTCACGGTGAGTGCGCCACTCCCATTCAGCGCATCCGGCTTACGATCGGCGGTCCCAGCGCTATTCTCGATCGTGACGTTTTTGCTGTTGGTGGTTGTAATGGCACCTCGAAGACCTGAAATATTGCGGAACGTAACATCTGAGATGCCGTTTATCGCAATGTTACCACCACTTCCAACGTAAGAAAGGATCTTGATATCCTCGAACGTGAAATTGCGCAGCACTGGGCTTACGGCATAGGCGGAGCTGCCGGGTGCCCCTGCGTTAATCAGCGGTACATTAGTGTTTGACACCGTCATATTGCGTACCAGCACGTTTTCGAACGTCAGCGGCTGCTCGCTTTCCGGACCGAAGGCTGTGCTGGCGTTACCGTCGGTGTAAGATGTGTCAATCACAATCGTGCTGTTTCCACCGCTCGAATAGTTGACCGCATTGTCGCGTACGACAATATTACGGATACCGCCGCCGGTGGTAGCGCCAGACTTCATACGCAAGACGCCGTTACTTCCTGTTTCGCTCGTATTGTAGACATTCTCTTCCGCGACCAGATCACCGATCCAGCCGCCGGTATGGCTGCCCATCGCCAACAGGCCTCCATGGCCGTTTCGAATAAAGTTATTGAAAACGCGGCCCTCTCCGCTTGCCACTTTGTCGGTCAAATTGCGTACGCTCGTGCCCTGACCGGCTGCAAAGTTGATGACGTCGTCACCGGTATCCCAAAAGCTGTTCATGACCTTAAGATCAAGGCAGTCACCAAACTCGATACCATCGCCGTTGTTGGCGTCGAACATCATCGCAACTATTCCGTTAGCAGTAATCTGCTCGGACTGATAATTGACGATTCCGTGAAAAGCGGGATTATAGAAGGTCAGCCCCTCGTAATACAAGCCGTGCACGCCGCGCGCTACCGTCAGATTGGGGCGAGCATTGTACCATTGCGAGAGAGCTGAATTCGGGGTTTGATCCTGACGCGACTGCCACATCGCATCAGCCGCGAGGATGCCTCTTACTGCGAGGGAATCAGATGCGCTATTATTATCAACAGTTGAGTTGCTGCCTCCCTGGTAGTTCGGTAATTTCCAATCATTTCCGGTTGGATCTGTGAAACCGGGAGATGGATCCACCGCCGTTTTGTTCTGTACGACGCTTGCGGTAGTATTCTTCCATCCGTTTCCATCTACTGCGCCCTCTCCAACGATGCGGATGTTCTCCAAGGAGCCAATGTCCGAGGTTACGGCATTCAAGAGGCCATATGTCCGGATATCCTGTGAATAAGGATATACCAGAAGGCTGCGCGGATAGTGGTCAAATACAGGCGAGCCAAGCAATACAGCCCCTTTTGCAATTTCGAACGTCATATTGCTGTGCAGAAACAATGAGCCGCTAGTGTAATACCAAGGCTCCGCATTGTTTCCGCTTCCCTTCAATACAACCTTGCCGCCTGGAGGTGTGGCGTCGATCGCAGCCTGAATCGCGGCCGTGTTGTCTGCGATATTTTTTATAACCGTTGCATTATTGTTTGCGCCCCGAATTATATAGTCTCCAGACTTAGAAGTAATATAGGTTGCGCCACGGCTGGCAGCGTCTATGACGATAGGTGTAGACGTGGTTGAAAAGATAAGCGGCGCACTAAAATCAGACGTTGTCTTGTCAGCGTAAACGGCCCGCACCTTAAATTCATAATTCGTCTTGGGTGCTAGACCGGTCGCCGTATAGGAAAGGATACTGATCCGATGATGCTGCGTGCTCAATTTCCCGTAAAATGCGTCCATATACGTATTGACATAGGAATAATTGTCTTTAAAATTTTCGCTTGCAAAACCGAGACGTTTTCCATCCTGGTATACCTCATAGTCCACGATTTTTACTGCACTTTTATAATAGTCATCCGGCTTTTCCCAGGTAAGTACAATTTTTGATTCATCAAAGGCTAATGGAGGTACGGATAAGTTTTGCGGCGCTCCGGAATAGCTGCCCGCTGCATGAACATGCATTGCTGGAAATAAACCAACTAGCAGAGCCAGTGAGAGGATGAAGCTGCAAATAATATTAGCTTTCTTCTTCATTTTCATTTTCTCCTCTTGTTAAAATTGTTAGCTTTATACATTTGCCTTTGAATCTCTCTCCTGTACTGCGAGAAAGATTAGATCATTTCCCCATATTCCCCTTTCTTAATTCCCCTCTCCTATTTACTTGGATTGCGAGTCATTACAGTCACCATTAAAGCGCTTACATTGAATTTCTGTCAATAGATCGAATTTAACTAATCGAGAAAATAGCGCAGTTGACGGTAAATGTTCGTACCAATTGGGTGTAAAACACTCGATAGGGGAACCAATTCGTTTTACATTATAGAAGCAAGCAATAGAATCGAAAATCCGTTCCTTAGCTACTTTTCGAATTTAAACTTTCTAAATGCTCTAGTTCTTTTTTCAATATGCGTTGATAGTTTTCTCTATGTATCTCGCAGGCTATGGTTAGAATGATCATTCGGGAACAAGCTGATCAAACCCCGCCAAACGAAATGAACTGTTCTTTCCGTCCACACAAAAGCTCTAGCATAACATGCAAAACCGGCCCCTCTGTGCGATCGGATACCAGATCTGGGCCATTGTTTCGAATCTTACAACAGCGTATCTTGCATTAAGTCCCCTCCATCCCAAGGAGAGCCTGTTAAATAACGGCAAGGTGCTGTCTCAAAAGTAGTTTTTACTACTGAGAGACAGCTCTTTTCCTTAATAATGACAAAAAGCGGTTGAATCAGGGCTCAAACTTGCTTCTGAATCTGCCCTTTTTGGTTCTCTGTTACCCATTTGAGCATTTTATGGGCAAGCGAAAGCCTCCCACTTCCAGGCTCACTTTTGGCAAGCCGTGAAGCAGGAATCGCCGGGAGTTCCGGTTACTCTTCAATTGTCCAAACACACTCTCTGGCTCAGTCATTCGACGAACCGAGAGCTTGTAGCCCTTCCTCACTTTTGAGCTTCAAACACTACCTGCGTGCTGGCGGGATGCTCTGTGGAAAATGGAAGATGTTCTTAGGGTCGTAATCCGCCTTTACTCGTGTCAGTCTGGCGAAATTACTACCGTAGTAAGCCTGCTGCCAGTTTTTAATTTGGAGGTCTGGTGTATTGACGTAGACACCGCGGGTATAAGGGAGCATTGCCTTACGGAAGTTTTCTACCCAACGGATTCCCCGTCTCGATCCGCTTGTGTGTTCCAGGTTGCAGTCGGAGTCATATTATACAAAGCCCGGCGATAGTAGTAAGCTGTAGCGCGATTCGGCACCTTAGCTACCGCACCGCCTAAGCCGTGAAGGAAAATAGAGACGCCAGAAGTAGGCGGTGATTCAATGTAACGCCGTATTGTGGCAATGGCAGCCTCGGGCAGCCGATGATAGACGTAGGGTCCAACACTTTTAAAGGGAAAGGGAGTTGTTGGCGTAGTCTTCGCTACTAGTCCAACGGACTCAATCCAAGGTATCTCCTTGATAACTACCTTCCGTGGCGACCCAGACCGAAGTAATGGCTGGAGTAATTGTCGTAGCTTTTTAGCAGATCCTAGGAAGACCCCCTGCATCAATATTTGAAAATTCTCTGAAGACTGCTGGTTTGAAGATCTTGACTGTGAGGATTGCCGTCCATTTGCAATCCCAAGGGTAACGGTGAGCCGCTCGTTAGCTCCTGGAACCGTATAGCCCTGCCAAGTCCGAAGGACTGCTTCCAAATAACGAAGGTCCCAACCGATTTCGGCAAAACCAACTGTTTCAATGGGGTGAGTACGGAAGCGGAAGTTTGTGCAGATTCCGAAGTTTCCACCACCGCCACCACGTAATGCCCAGAAGAGGTCAGGGTTCTTGTTAGCACTGGCGTGAATCAAGCGTCCTTCAGCGTTAACCATTTCTATATCAACCAAATGGTCGAGCGTGAGACCATAGGGACGAGACAGAATACTGTGACCGCCTCCAAGAGTAACTCCAGCAATACCTGTCGTTGGGCAAAGTCCTACGGGCACTACTAACCTTTCGTTCCAAAGCGCTGAGTTCAAGGCACCACCCCTAATGCCCGCCTGCACCGTGGCAATGCCACGCTTGCGGTTCACATCCACCTCGTGCATGTCGCTCACGTCAATTACGATTCCTCCGTCAACGACAGATAAGCCCTCGTAACTGTGACGGCCGGAGCGCATACGAATCGGTACGTTATTATAGCGAGCCCAACGAAGGGCGTTGATTACATCTTGAGTCTTCTGAGCAAATACGATCACTCGCGGAAATTTGTTAAAGTAGGTGTTGAACTCCCGACGAGCCGAGTTGTATTGGGAATTCCCTGGCACAACGATACGTCCCGTTAATTCCGGTTCCTTCCCACGTCTTAATATTCGAGGAGCATATCGTTTATCGATTAGTAATCCTAAAGTTTTTCTTTTCTTTTTATTCTTCCTCAGGCTTCGCAGCACATTAATTTTGACTTTCAATTTACGTATTGGCTTTTTTACCTTCAATCTTTCCACATCCCTATCCACATTTTTTGCTTTTACCGAAGCAAAACAACCGCTATAGACCATGTTCTCGTATACATAGGATGTTAGCCTGTAAAGAAATGCTTGGATGAATGTGGAGAACTGTGAGAAAATTTATTTTGTGCTGTTATCCAAGGTTAACGGATGTCGCTTCGTTGTTAGTTGCCATTTGAGCTTCCGAACTTGATTCAATTTACAGTCACGAAGGCGACCCATCAACAGCAACCCAGAATAATACAGAAAGACACTGGGACAAGTTGTAAGAATAAATTTCCTCGCAGCGAGCTGCGGGGAATTGGACCCACCTTTTATTCAAAAACAAGGGTGCTTTGAATTTGACTTCAAAGCACCCTTGCAAGAGGTTCATTTACTTGCCCTTTTGCGCCAGCATCTTCAGTAGCACCGTTACTGCCTCTGCTCTCGTAGTCTTTTCCACAGGAGCAAATTCGTCCGCGCCTTTGCCTTCGATAATGCCAAGCTTCTTCATCGCCGCCACTGCGCCCTTCGCCCATGCTGGAATGTCCTTGTCGTCCGCAAAGCCTGTTGCCGTTGTATTTTCAACGGACTGTCCCAGCGCTTTGGCGATCATCACTGCCATCTCTGGGCGAGTGATTTCGGCATCCGGACGGAAAGTGCTGTCCTCGTAGCCTGTAATGATACCTGCATACATCGCTTGTGCGACCGACTTCTGCGCCCAAGCGCCGATCTTCGCCTTATCGGTGAACGCTAGTACCAAGCCGTCTCCTTGCGGTTTGAGCACGTTCATCAGCATGACCGCAAATTCCGCACGCGTTACGGTATGATCCGGCTTGAACGTGCCGTCCGGATAGCCGCTGACAATTCCGGCGCTTACCGCTTGCTTGATGGTAGCTTCCGCCCAGTGTACGGAGATATCGTTGAAGTTGACAGCTTGCTTCGTGTCTGCCGTCGAATCTGAATCTTGCCCTTCGCCTAATACCGCATACTTCGTGAAGTGGTTAACTTTTACGGTGATGGTATTGCCGTTTACCGTGCCGCCGACTTTCACCCATACCTTCTTCGCTTCGTCATAGTAGAATACGGAAGGCTGTTGACCTTTCTTCATGCTTTTCAGGTCGAAGGTGAAGGTCAGCGTGATCTCCTTGCTGAAGTTCTCCGGGAAATTCTTCAGAATTTCGACTACCGGGCTGGCCAGAACATCGTTTTTCGTGAGCAACTTTTGAGCGTCTGCTACTATTTCGATCGTTAATTTCAGCTCTTTGTCGGAAGCATCGGCAGGAATCGAGATGTTGACCGCATCACCCAAGCTAACCTCACCCGTTTTGCCGACGGGGAGCGTCAGTGTACCGTTGGTCGAGGTAACTATATCGATTGTGGACGTTGATGATGAGCTTCCACCGCCGCTAGAAGATCTGCCCGTGTTGTTGGCCGTCCACTTCGCGTACAGTGTCACATTCGTAGCTCCCATGCTGAACGTAGCGCCAGCGGCATAAGTCGTTCCGTTTCCATCCGC
Organism: Paenibacillus sp. GCM10027630; assembly: GCF_042676305.1. Classification (NCBI taxonomy): domain Bacteria; kingdom Bacillati; phylum Bacillota; class Bacilli; order Caryophanales; family Paenibacillaceae; genus Paenibacillus; species Paenibacillus sp. GCM10027630. The sequence continues at coordinate 311,845 of NZ_JBHTGY010000015.1, forward strand.
TTGCGTGTCCCAACCCGCGAACGTGTAGCCGGTCTTCACCAGATTGCCAGTGTTCCCATACACCGAAACTGTAACGCCCTGCACATACGAGCCGCTATCGGTCGGTGCGCTGCCTCCGGAGTTGCCATTACCGTTATAGGTTACGGTGTAGGTAGGATTCGCCATCGGATCTGCCGTCCACTTCGCGTACAGTGTCACATTCGTCGTTCCCATGCTGAACGTAGTGCCTGCGGTATAAGTCGTTCCGCTTCCGTCCACAGCTGTGTTCCAGCCAGAGAACGTATAGCCGGTCTTTACCAGATTGCCAGTGTTGCCGTACACCGACACCGTGACGCTCTGCGCATACGAGCTGTTGTCGGCCGGAACGCTGCCAGAGGTAGCCCCATTGCCGTTATAGGTTACGGTGTAGGTTGGATTCGCCGTAGGATTCGCCGTCCACTTCGCATACTGCGTCACGTTCATCGTTCCCATGCTGAACGTAGTGCCTGCGGTATAAGTCGTTCCGTTGCCATCCGCTTGCGTGTTCCAACCTGCGAATGTGTAGCCCGTTTTCACCAGATTTCCGGTGTTCCCATACACCGAAACTGTGACGCCCTGCGCATACGAGCTGCTATCGGTCGGTACGCTGCCAGAGGTAGCCCCGTTGCCGTTATAGGTTACGGTGTAGGTAGGATTTGCCGTCCACTTCGCGTACAGCGTCACATTCGCCGTTGCCATGCTGAACGTAGTGCCTGCGGTATAAGTCGTTCCGTTGCCATCCGCTTGCGTGTTCCAACCCGCGAATGTGTAGCCCGCTTTCACCAGATTTCCAGTGTTGCCATACACCGACACCGTGACGCCCTGCGCATACGAGCCGCTATCGGTTGGTGCGCTGCCTCCAGAGTTTCCATTACCTCTATAGGTTACGGTGTAGGTAGGATTCGCCGTCCACTTCGCGTACAGCGTCACATTCGCTGTTCCCATGCTGAACGTAGCGCCAGCGGCATAAGTCGTTCCGTTGCCATCCGCTTGCGTGTTCCAACCTGCGAATGTGTAGCCGGTCTTCAACAGATTTCCCGTGTTGCCATAAACCGAAACTGTGGCGCCCTGCGCATATGAGCCGCTATCGGCCGTAACGTTGCCAGAGGTAGCGCCGTTGCCGTTATACGTTACCGTATACGACGGAATAACCGCTACCGTATACGTTACCTTCGTGGTTCCATCCTGCGCGGTAACAATGACCTTCTTGCCCGTTGCCAAAGCTGTAGCTACGGTGGTTCCGTCTGCATCGTACACCTCAAACGTTGCATTCGCTGCCGGCGTGATCGCTGCCTTGAGCGCAGCTAACGTTGTGCCGTATGGAATGTTCGTGATGCTTTCATTCGCGGTTCCGCCTGTGCTTACCGTTCCTATGGTGGAGGTCAATGTTGCAGCTGTGCTTAAGTTCACCGTTACCGTATACGTCACCTTCGTAGTTCCATCCTGCGCCGTTACAATGACCTTTTTGCCTGTTGCCAAAGCTGTAGCTACGGTGGTTCCGTCTGCATCGTACACTTCAAACGTTGCATTCGCTGCCTTCGTGATCGCTGCCTTGAGCGCAGCTAACGTTGTGCCGTATGGAATGTTCGTGATGCTTTCACTCACGGTTCCGCCTGTGCTTACCGTTCCTATGGTCGATGTCAACGTTGCATCTGTGCTTAAATTCACCGTTACCGTATACGTGACCTTCGTGATCCCATCCTGCGCGGTAACAATGACCTTCTTGCCCGTCGCCAGAGCAGTCGCTTCCGTGGTTCCGTCTGCATCATAGACTTTATACGTTGCATTTGCTGCCGGTGTAATCGCTGCTTTCAGCTCGTCTAACGTTGTGGCATATGGAATGTTCGTGATGCTTTCATTCGCGGTTCCGCCTGTGCTTACCGTTCCTATGGTGGAGGTCAATGTTGCATCTGTGCTCGGTGTCTGAACAGTGATCACCCCGCTCTTCGCCGATTCACCGGCCGCATTGAATGCGCTCACCGCAAACGTATAAGGGGTGTTCGGCACCAGTCCGTTCACCGTATAGGTGGCGCTAGTCACGGTGGCAATCGCCGTATTGCCCCCATTTTCGTAAATGTAGTAGCCAGTCGCTCCTGATACGGTATCCCATGACAGCGTAGTCGATGTAGACGTCGTGCTGTTGACCTGCAGATTCACAGGCGCTCCGGGAGCGATCAGTTGCTCTACACCGTTGTTTCCCCCTGCATATAGGTTGCCATTTGCCCATAGGAGGGAATTTATTTGATTCGGCGAACCGCTTACCTGTTCCCATGTACCGTTGCTGTACGACCATATGTCGTTATTATTGTAATCAATCCCTGCATACAGCGTACCGTTCACATTGATCAAGGCGTTCACACTACCCGGCGTATTGCTGGTCGTCATCTGCGTCCATACGGGTGTAGTTGCGTTCGTATCGTAGGTCCATACGTCATTGTGACCTACAGAGGTTCCCGCATACAACGTACCGTTCACATTGATTAAGGCATGCACACTACTCGGCATATTGCTTGCCGTCATCTGCGTCCATGCAGGCGAAGTCGCGGTCGTGTCATACGTCCATACGTCGTTCGTACCGCCCCCTGTTCCCGCATACAACGTGCCGTTCACATTGACCAAGGCATTCACATAACTTGGCACATTGCCTGCAGTCATCTGCGTCCATTCGGGCGAAGTCGCGGCAGTATCATACGTCCATATGTCATTGTTACCGTTATTACTCCCCACATACAACGTACCATTGACATTGAGCAAGGTATACACATTACTCGGCGCATTACTGATCGTCATCTGCGTCCATGCGGGCGTAGGCGCGGTCGTGTCATACGTCCATACGTCATTGTCATTGTCGTCATTACTAGTCCCCGCATACAGCTTGCCGTTTACATTGATCAAGGCATACACATAGCCCGGCGAGCCGCTCATCTGTGTCCATCCGCCACTGGCCGTGTATGCCCACACGGCATTCGTGTCATTATCTGTCCCCGCATACAACGTGCCATTGGCACTGAACAAGGTGTTGGTTCTGCCTGGCAAAACGCCCATCTGCGTCCACGTGCCGTTATTGTTCGTCCATACGTCGTTGCGTCCGGTCTGCGTCCCTGCATACAACGTCCCGTTGTCATCGAGCAAGGCATATACACTGCCCGGTGCGCCGGTCATCTTCACCCAACCGCCGCCAGTCGTGTACGTCCATACGTCATCGGAACCGGAACCGGAGGCAGTCCCCGCATACAGCGTGCCGTTCGCGTAGCGCAAGGTTTTCGCTCTCGCCGGCGCACCGTTTATTAGCGTCCATGTACTGTTGCTGTTATTGTACGTCCAAACGCTGCGGTTGTCTCCGCTTAGAGTCCCCGCCGCATACAGCGTGCCGTTTCCATTAACCAACGAAGCTACATATTTGGGATTGCTAACGCCGCTGCTTATCTGCGTCCAGCTACCGTTACTGTTCGCCCATACGCCGTTGCTTCCAGTCCCTGCATATAGCGTGCCATTTATATAGGTCAAGGCTTGTGCATCACCCGGCGAACCCATCATCTTCGTCCAACCGCCAACAGCCGTGTACGTCCATACGTCGTTGCTAGAGCCATTCGAAGTCCCTGCATAAATCGCACCGTTTACATCGATGATCAAGGAATACACATTGCCCGGCGAACCCATCATCTGTTTCCAACCGTCTCTGGCCGTATACGTCCATACGTTGTTGCCGTCACCCCACCCCCCCGCATACAACGTGCCATTTGCATCGGCGAGCAAGGTGCGCACCACGCTCGGCGAACCGTTCATCTTCGTCCAAGTACCGTTGCTGTTCGACCATACGTCGTTGTCCTCGTATCCCGGCGTCGCCGTCCCTGCATACAGCGTCCCTCCCACTTTGAGGAAGGTTTGCACGTTGGACGGTTGCACAGTTTGTCCCACCGCCGCCCAAGTTGGCGAGGTCGCATGTGCTACCTTGCCTGCACCCATGAATGGGAGGAGCATCAAGGCGAGTAAGCATGTCAGAACAATCCTCCCTGATCGGGAAGACCACATCTTGAGTCCTGATGTAGATAGTTTCATAAATTCATATACACCTCTTTATTTGTAATTATGATTGCAACCGACAAACACTGATATTTTCCTCGCCGCGCTTGTCGATTATTGCCACTTTCGTCCTAATATAAGACGATTTCAACACAAAAAAAATCCCCCATCTAAGGGGGAGGAACGTTAAAATAATGGGGGATATACCTCATACCAATATTTATTGTATAATAATAATTCTCCTCAATTGTGATAAATAGCTTTCTACAACCATTTTAATTCTTTTCCTTGCTCCAGTGCCTGTTCTCTGCTGTTCACTTGAAGTTTTCTATACATACTTTTCAGATGGCTCTTGACCGTTTCGGCTGTGATTTGAAGCTGTTCAGCGATCTGTTTATTCGACAGCCCCATGTCAATCATCCGTAATATTTTTAATTCCTGTTTCGTGATAAGAGCTCCCGAGCTTCCAGTCTCATTCATAGGATCCGACATCAGCAAAAGCAATTCCCTGGCGTAGAGCATGCTCGCAGACTTACGGTTAACGTTGATCTGCCTTTGACGGATATATTCACGTAACAGCTCAGCCATCTTTGCCCCTTCATCCACGAAGCTGCGGATGTATTTCCCCGGTTCCGCCAATTGGAGTGCCGCTTCAAGCTTCATTACAGCGTTCGTCATATCTCCATTTCGATAAAAAGCCATACTTTGCAGGATAACCACCTTAACCTTATCCCAGGTCCGATCAGCCTTATCGGCAAGCCGGTACAATTGTTCCAGCAGTTGCAAAGCTTCATCAACTTCCCGGTGTTCCATAAGTGCACTTACCAAATAAAGATATTCTTTGATCGGACCGGGCGGGATCGTATCGGTATGCTTGATGCCGCATGTTTGCAGCCAACGCTCATCGAAAGAACCGCTCGCCAGCGATACATAGGCCTTCTCCGCCTCTATCCTCCTCATAAACATTCTTTTGTCCACTGAATCGATCTTAGGTTTAACCCGCTCCAGCAACTCCAACGCTTTGGCCGAATCCCCCCTAGCCTGACAGATCCGCGCAGCATTGATAGAAGCACTTAACAGAATAAGAGCATAGGGCTGCATGCACGCTGAACTCAGTACCCTTTCCGCATAAGCTTCAGCTTCTTCCAAGCGGTTCCATTCATATAACAGCAAACTGTACGTATTGTAGAAAAAACCAACGTAGGGGTAATTGTCTCTACCTTCCCACACTTTGATCCATTTATAAAAGAATCTCTCCGCATCATGCAAATCATCGAAAAAGCTCAACAATGTATCGAAATACATCGAAAACGAGTTCGCTTCAATCATCTGGATGTAGCTGCCCTCTGGCGTATGCCGATCAAATATTTCAAAATATTCATTCGCTCGTCGAAAGTCTCTTCGGTAAAAAGAAACAGCCGCGGACAAAAAATGAACGGTTCCTGCGTAAGGTTTCCATTCAGGATCCGTTAGCTTGTCCTCCATTAAGCGAAGTCTTGCTTGTGCCAACTCCAGTTCATTGGTTTCGACCATCACTTTGACATAAAGAAACTGAATTCCCGGCTTTCCAGTAAAACAGGACTCCGGCAGATCGCGCAACCATCGATAAAGCACCCCTCTCTTCGCATGAAGGTTTTGCAGATGCTTTTCGATCAAAGAGCTTGCTTCGGGATGATGCCCATCCATAAACAATTGCTCTACCGCTTCTTCCAAAAATCCGTGCTTCTCTAGCCAATGGGCTGCCTTGACATGCAACTCCTTCGTTCGTCCCGCATACCTCTGCCGGAAAAGCCTCCGTAAAAACTCGGAAAACAAATGATGATAGCGATACCACTCCCGCTGATCATCCAATGAAACAATGAACAAATTATTCTGTTCCAGCATTTCCAGCAACTCCTGACAATTCGCTTGTCCGGTAACCGTCTCGCACAACGGGCCATTAATCCTGTCTACAATCGAAGTTTCCAATAGAAAGGACTGAATCTCGCTCGGCTGGAGACTAAAAACCTCCTGAAACAGATAATCGGATATGTTGCGGTGTTCCCCGCTAAAGGCGCGGATAAAATCCGAATAATTGCCGCTTCTTTGCAGCGAAATGGCCGCAAGATACAGTCCGCTGATCCATCCCTCCGTGCGGTGAACCAGCACCGCTATCTTTTCTCCCGACAGTGGCAATCCCATGCAATCCTGAAAATAACGAATTCCCTCCGCAAGTTGAAATCGCAGCTCCTGAATCGTGATTTTCACCATTTGGCCAGTCGTCTGCAGCCTTGCCGTAGGAAAGGGCATTTCAGCCCGGCTTGTTACATAGAGGTGGATGTGAGCGGGCAAATAAGCAAGAAAATAAGCCACCGAAGCGTGAATGAGGGCAAGATCAATCGCGTGATAATCGTCCCAAATCATGACCAATTCATCTGAATAGCTTTCAAGCTCGCGAATCATAGCTGAGAGTAATGGCTCAAACGCTCCCGACTTTAAGGATGGCAAATACGGGGTGACTGCTTCCGCAAAATGGGAGTTCTTACTATTGACTGCAGCGATCGTATAGCTCCAAAACTCAATCAGGTCATTATCTTGAGAGCCCCAGGAAATCCATACGGCAGGTATGGCGGACTGCTGCAGCCACTGACTCAAAGCTGTTGTTTTGCCGTACCCCCCGGGAGCCGTTACGGATGTAAGTTTACTCTTTAATCCTTTATTTAATAGCTCGGTGATCGCCGCCCGCTCAACAAGGTCATCGCGCCGCGTTTGCGGGATATAAAGTTTGGTACTCAGAATCATGGATCGGCACCTCGAATCTAACTGTGAACATCTTTTCATCATTATATCTGATTCTAATGATTTCAAGAAAGGTCTCACTCAAGGAAATTCTCTCCTTGGACTATTCCTATCCGGCAGAAAGGATGCATACACGCTGAAACGCTAATACTCTATAGGACGCCGTAAAAGAAAAAGCAGCCATCACAGAGGATACTCTGCGACAACTGCTTTCTAAGTTCGGGACCCACATCGCAAACCGCGATCTTCCTGAGATCAAGAAGTTCATCGGCAGCTATGTGGAAAAGGTGATTGTCTACGAAAAGCATGTAGAAGTCATCTTTAAGGTCCCTGTTGTGGATTTAACATATGGAGACGAGGGGAGTATGGACATGTCTGCTTTAACGTACTATCGACACCTACTCGATGAAGACAACCTTAGCGGTACATGTCCATGCCGTGCTCGCTCTGCTTTGCTGCGTTCCGCGCGGTCTGAACCCTTGCAGGGGTTCGCCGCCTCTCACCTTACATCCCCAAAATGCAAAAAGCACCGACCAGATGGTCAATGTCATTAAGTTAAGGCATAGGGCTAAATATCAAAAAAGAGCTGGTTATCGAAAAGATAGCCCGCTCTTTTTTTGCCTGAAGATGAAAAATAGGACTTG